>JAEWHR010000002.1 GCA_023387655.1 Bacillota bacterium | reverse complement strand
TGGGATGATACCACAAATAACAACAACTTGAATATGCATGGATTTATCTGCGAAATTGAATCTGATACCATATCTATACCGAAGGATGTAAAACGTAATGGAATCAGTGCTTATAAAAGATACGATCTTAGCATGACATGGTCTGATGCAAAGGCATACTGTGAGTATTTGGGAGGTCATTTACTTACAATTACCTCTAAAGAAGAACAGCAATTCGTAGAATCCAAGGTATTACCTGGGGGCACGAAAAAAGCATACTGGATGGGTGGATATAAACAAACAAATAAAAAGTGGTCACTGATAACAGGAGAAGCCTTTGTCTACAGTAATTGGGATGTAAAGGAACCGAACAACAGCGGACCTTGTATGCAGATTTATTATACAAATAAAACTGCGGATAATGGTAAATGGGATGATACGGAGAACCATGGAAATAACCAAACATATCTACATGGTTTTATTTGTGAATGGGAAGATAATATCTCAGATCCAAAGGATGACAGCCAAGTGCTACCCATCTATGATAGCAAACAACTTCTTAATGCAGAAATTGCACTGACGAAAACAGTCGAAGATACTCATTCTGAAACTATGATAGTGGTTGATTATTTTTCGATTGTAAAGGATCACGAGAATTCTAAGCTAGAGGCAAAACTGTATGTAGGCAATATATATAATGATCAGACGTTATACCTTGCTAAGATTGAAAAGAACCGAGTAAAAACCATAGGCTGCAGTACGGTCTCTAGTGGGTATTTTCAATATACATATGAATCTGAGGGAGAATATCTTCTTCTTTCCGATAATCCACAAGATATAAGCGTCGCTAAGAGCTATTCCTTAACGACTGGGGCTTCAAAGAAAATTTCAATAAAGAATCTTTTTAATGATGCTCGGGTTACTTATACAAGTTCGGACAAATCTATAGTTACGATAAACTCGAGTGGTAAATTAACTGCAAAAAAGGCAGGAAAAGCAACAATTACTGTTAAAGTGATTACGGGTAACGAAACAAGAACGTTAAAAACTACCGTAACTGTAAAGAATGTTAAGAAGTAGACTTATTACGATTGTCGCATTAATGAATAAGTTATAATACATATATTATATAATGTAGAGTACAAATAAAATGAAATAATCCATTGATGGTATAATATCATCTTTGGATTATTTCATTTTTTAAAATTTGCAGAATAGCTAATTGTTATTTTCCGACTCCTCTACAATTTCCTCCAGGATACGAATCAGATCTTGAGTGTTATTGATTGTAACGTCACGTTCTAAGATGCGGTTCTTTAAATCAATGGACAGAGTCTCAAACTTAGCCTGCATTTTTGGTGCAATATAGGACATAAGGATACCTCTTTCTGAATTAAATAGAATTACTACTTGCCAAACGTAAGGAAAGCCTTTATAATTAGGTTTTGACGAATATTAAGCCTGTGACTCCGTTGCCACAGGCTTAATCAAAAAGGGGAGGATAAGTATTTAACTCTTCTTTTGTATTGTTGCTTTTCATTGGAGGGGGAATCCAACTATTGAAAGAGCATACGCTAATCTAATCGTACTTCGAAGTTTTACGATAGGCTGTTAGATATCGTGATTCCCAGAAATATCATTAGACTAATTATAGTATTAGCGTATAAAATCTTTTTATACACACAAAAATAAGAAAACATACATTTTTGAAAGGATGAATACAATGAGCTTATTAACTGACTGGAGAGACGTTGCATACGCAGAAGATATGGATCAGAAAACTGGACAAGTTTTCTGGGGAAATTATTTCACAATTGAGAAGGGAATCTATGAGCAGCTTTTATCAAATCCAGAGGAAGTAGTAACTGGTACTGTAGAAGAGCTCGCGAATAAATATAATACAACACTACAAATTATGGTTGGTTTCTTAGATGGAATCAATGAAAGCTTAAAAGAGCCAAATCCAATTGAGACTATGGAAGCAGATACTGTTGTTAATTTAGGATTTGATTTAGAAAAGCTTTACTACAATATGGTGGAAGCTAGTGCAGACTGGTTATATACTCTTCCACAGTGGGATAATTTATTGTCTGATGCACGTAGAAAAGAGTTATATCTTACTCAAAAGAAATCCGGAACAATCGTGAAGGAAAAGAAAGTCGGACGTAATGAGCCATGTCCTTGCGGAAGTGGTAAAAAGTATAAATTCTGCTGCGGTAAATAATGATAAATATAATTTGCAGGTGGTGAGATTCGTTCTTACTACCTGCATTTTTTATGATACTCACTTGTTAGGTACCCATCAGTTTTTATGGGACTCACTTATGATTTATCAATTTATATGAATTCACTTGTTATCCATCGATTTTCATGATACTCACTTGTTATTCATCACTTTTTAAAGTTCCTAGATAATATGAAAAAAAGACCCAATCGAGTTTTTACTAGATAGGGTCTTAGAATTTTTACAGGACTTTGGAACTCTTGGCTTTAGACTGTCTATGCGAACTTATTCGTTCGAGGATTCCTGTTTATATAGTAAGTAGTTCGCAAAATTTTTTAGTTCTGCTGCGTTATTTGCTTCTAACTGCTGATATAGATTAAAGAAATCTACGATATCCTTATCTAGTACTTCACCGCCTACTGGAAGATAGGCATCTGAAATACCAAGAAGATAATCACATGATACATCAAAATATCTAGAGAGTGCGATTAGTTTTTCAAAAGATGGCTCATTTCTACGTGATTCATAATTAGATACAGCAGTTGGCTTTAAGCCTAGAATTTCAGCAAGCTCACTCTGTGTCAACTTATGCTTTTGACGCAATTGCTTTAAACGTATATTAAAATTCATATTTGACCTCCAAGTCCTTTTCTTAGCGCTTGCATTTAATCTTTCGTGTAGCGCATACATATTCTTCATTAATTATAACAAAATATGGCAAATTGTCAACATATTTTCCAAAGTTTGATATACTAACGGCTATCACATTGACAAACTTTTTTGGGTGAATTATCATATGGTTAAGATTACGACAAGGGGGTGCATCATGAGCAAAATTCCTTATGATTTGGTTTTTAAATATAGTACGGAGGGGATTTTTATTTTTAATCCGATGGGCCAGATTTTATATGCCAATGATGCCGCCAAGCAAGAGACCGGTTATTTTGATGAGTTAGAACATGCAAATATCATGGATATATTTCCTAAAGCCTTAAGAGTACATAATAAAAATGTAACCATTAATCGTTTTGAAGTTGAGGATGTAAAAGAAACAACGGAATATTCGATTTTTGAAACATTTGCTTATCGAAAAAATCAAACCTGTTATCCAGTGCGAATGAAATTAGTCGTAGATAGAAATGTAAAAGAGAATGATATTGTCTGTTTCATTCAGAATTTGACAGAGCTGAATGCTGTTATGAAGAGAGAAAAGAATGTCAAGGAAGAATTGAAAGAAGCAACTGGTGTAAAGAATGAATTTTTAGCCAACATTACCCATGAGTTAAGAACACCTGTAAATGGGATGAAAGGGTTAGCAGATGTTTTATTAGATACAAAGCTAACACAAAGTCAGAGGGAAAATGTAAATATTATCAGGCGTTGTTGTGATAATATGACGAATATTATTAATGGAATCTTAGATTTCTCAAAAATTGAAGCAGGGAAGATGCAGCTTGAAAATAAAGTAATTGATATATCTAAATTTCTAAAAAATGTACTTTCTTATCATTTACCAAAATTAAATGAGAAAGGGTTAAAGTTACAAGTAAATATAGGGGATAACATTCCGAATAAAATACTTGGAGACGAATTACGCTTAGAGCAAATACTTAGTAATTTAATTTCCAATGCGATTAAATTTACCTCTGTTGGACAAATTGTGATTGAGATAATAAATACAGATCAAAAGGAAGATGATGTAGAGCTGTTTTTTATGGTAATCGATAGTGGAATTGGAATTTCGAAAGAGGATATGGATAAGCTCTTTCAAAGTTTTTCTCAAGTAGATGGTTCCATAACTAGAAGATACGGAGGAACAGGGCTTGGCCTTGCAATCAGTAAAAGTTTAGTTGAGTTAATGGGTGGAACCATTCATGTAAGTAGTGAGATAGGAAGAGGGAGTACGTTTTCATTTTCAATCCGATTTAAAGTTGTAAAAGAGGATTATGGAATGGAGATGGAGCCTAAACTTGAGGGGAATGATGAGTTCACTATGGAAAACACTACTTGGAATGTAGTATCTAGAGATAAACAGAGTGTGAAGAATCAAAGATTGCCAGAGCCATATAAACTTGATAAGGGGGCAATAGCAGAATATTTAGAGAAGTTGATTATCTGTGTGGAGTTAGAGACTTGGGAAAAGGCAGAGAATTTTGCTAGTATAATTAAAAATATGATACCGGAGTCGGATAAGGAAGGTAAAAAGAGTGCCTTTCGTCTAGAACTTGCGGTAAGAAAAGAAGACTATGAGAAAACTCAGAAACAAATGAAAGAATTGCAGGATTACTTACAGTCGTAATTTTGCAATTGTGAAGGGAAGAATATATGAGGTGATGATTTGGAATTTGAAGAGAAGGCAGTACAGGAAGCAAATATTCTTATAGTGGATGATGTGATTGCAAATCTTGTTGTATTAACAGAAATGATACGAAAGTCTGGTTACGTGGCACGTCCAGTTACTAGTGTAAAGCAAGCGATGCAGGCAATTGAGGTAACACTACCACAGCTGATATTGTTAGATATTTCTATGCCTGATATGGATGGATTTGAGTGGTGCGAAAGATTAAAAAAAGATGCAATAACAAGGGATATTCCGATAATCTTTATATCAGCACTAAATTCTACCGAAGATAAAATACGAGGATTTAAGCTTGGTGCGGTTGATTTTATTAGTAAACCTTTTGAGCATGAGGAAGTATCCTTACGAATTAGTACTCATCTAAAAATACATCGTATGCAGCAAGAGTTAGAAATGTATAATCACAAGCTTCAAAAACTAGTGAAAGAACAGATGGAAAAGATAGCAACAGAAGAAAAAAATCTGATTTATGCGATGGCTAGAATGTGTGAAGCAAGAGATAAAGGAAGAGAAAATCATATTGAGAATATAGGTAAGAACAGTAGACTACTTGCAATGAGTTTGCAATTTTCAGGGTTATATGAAGATGAGATATCACAAGATTATATTGATACGATTGAACTTGCTGCGCCACTTCATGATATTGGTAAAATATTTATACCAGATAATATTTTACAAAATAAGGGGATACTTACTACAGAAGAGGAAAAGGTGCTGGAATCTCATGCAGAACTTGGTGCAAAGAACTTAAGTGAAGCTTATGCACAAAGTGAATATAACGACTTCTTAAAGATGGCAATTGATATTGCAAAGTATCATCATGAGAGGTTTGATGGGACAGGATATCCAATGGGATTAAAAGAATTAGAAATACCACTTTCAGCTCGTATAGTTGCTGTTGTGAATATGTACGATAATTTATTAAAGAATTATTCGAATGAAGGCGAAGGTGCACACGAAGAAGCATTACGCTGTATGAAACTTGAAGCGAATCGTAGTCTTGATCCAGATATTTTAGAAGTGTTTTTTAAAGTACAACGGCAGTTAAAAAGGTAATTGAAATCCATAGATTCCAGGTAAATAAAAGATAGGCATGTAAAGCGAAGACTAATTATTAGATTAGGAAGAGGAATAGAGAATGAGAAAGAAAGATCATTATCTTGATTTTGACGCTATACGTAAGAAACGAAAATTTACTGCGCGAAGAAAAAAGAAAGGCTTTCATAGAAGAGGAGTATTAGCTCTTCTCATTTTTGCAATTGCGTTAGGACTTGGTACTTACGTATTCTTTTATACAAAAGCAAAGTTGGATGATATGGGGAAAAATGAAATTGCTAAGAATGCACTTATTAAGCGGCAGCTTGAGGGGCTATCGGGTAAAACTGCTTCTGGTCCATACGGCATGTGGGTTACAAATCCAATAAAAGAAGAGATTGTAGAGCCAGTGGAAGACCTAGAAGTTTGGATGGCGAGTTTTAAAGATAATCGAAAAGCTGTAAAAGCAAAAGGGATATATATCACAGCGTCAAAGGCAAATAATAGTATCGATGATTTGCTAAAGTTAGTTGATGATACAGAACTGAATGCAATGGTAATTGATATTAAAGATGATGATGGGAGAATTACTTACCAGATGGATTATCAGCCGGCCATCGATATTAACGCAACCAGGGGATATATTAGCGATATTGAGGGGCTGATTCGTAAGTTAAAAGAACATGATGTTTATCTGATTGCTCGTGTAGTAGCCTTTAAAGATCCAGTTCTTGCAGAAAAGAAACCTGAACTTTCACTTAAGTTAAAAGATGGTTCTACTTTTCGTGATAAGGATAGGTTAGCATGGGTAAATCCTTTTAAGAAGGAAGTTTGGGATTACTTAGTAGGAATAGCTTCAAAATGTGCAGAAATTGGATTCGATGAGGTAAACTTTGACTATATACGTTTTTCAACGGATAGCGGAATGGCAAATGTCGATTTTGGTGTTGAGGCTGAGAATAAAACTAAAATTGAAACTATTACAGAGTTTGTAAAATACGCCTGTGAAGAATTAAAACCACAAGGAATCTTTGTTTCAGCGGATGTTTATGGAGCAATTATTAGTAGCTCTGTGGATGCTAAGATCGTTGGACAAAGTTATATAGAGATGTCAAAATACTTAGATTATATTTGCCCTATGATTTACCCATCTCATTATGGAGATGGATATTATGGAATTAAGTATCCAGACACCGAGCCTTACAAGCTAATACTGGCAGCTCTAGATGCATCTAGAAAGTCATTGAATGAGATACCGGCAGGTGAGCACCGAGCAAAGGTGCGACCTTGGCTTCAAGATTTTACGGCTTCTTGGATTAGGCATTATATTCGATATGGACCTAAGGAAGTGAGAGGACAGATTGAAGCTGTCTATGATTCTGATTATTCCGAGTGGCTCTTATGGAACGGAGCTATGAATTATACCAAAGGAGCGTTGTATACGGAGGAAGAAGCGGCGTTTCATTATGCGAATCGACCAACGCCTACGCCTCTTCCGACACCAACCGAGGTTCCATTACCAACCAGAGTTCCTAACTCTGGAAGATATTATGAATCACCATGGAAATCAGGAAATTAAAAATTTGTTGCAAGATATATTTATTTAAAGGGTATTTGTAGATAGACATACGATATTATTTTGTGCGACAATGTCGCATACCACTATAATATCGTATACTCGAAGGGGGCAGTCAACTTGACCGATGAAGAAATTCTTTCTCTGATTTATAAGAGGAATCAATTGGGGTTATCCCTGTTAGCAGAGAAGTATGAGAAACTGCTAGTATACATCGCGACTGGTATCCTTGGAAGTCATGTTAGGGATATCGAGGAGTGTGTTAACGATACGTATTTTAAATTCTGGAAGAATGCAGAGAAATATGATTATACGAAAGCTTCATTATCTACCTATCTTAAGGTGATTGTCAGAAATACTGCGATTAATCGCTTGCGTGACATTAAGAGGCACGAAGATCGAACACATTCCGAAGATGTAGCAGAGCTTGCATCGGTGATAGCCGATGTAGGTGTGAACATTGAAAATCAAATGGTACGAAGAGAAAATATAAAGAAATTAAACAAAGTGATTGCAAATCTCCCCGAGAAAGATCGGGAATTAATGATAAGAAAGTATTTTTATGTGCAATCCTCCAAAGTAATTGCACATGCAATGAACATGTCAGTTACAGCAGTGGATAGTAGACTTTCGCGTTTACGTACGAAGATGAAAAATGAATTTCAACTCAATTAAAGAAGGGAGAAGCCAATGACAGAGAATTACTTAATTGATCTAATGGGTGATTTGGATACTAGATTCTTAGAAAATGAGTATCCTGAGAGGGACATGCAAAAACAAAAGTCCTTCGCTAAGAGAAGACGATCCTTAAGGCCTTTTAAGAAGGGAAATGTATTCGTAATCTCAGATACATTAAATCGAACAATTAACGAGCAAAGAGAGCTATATGATAATATTGTGGCGCATCCATACGACCCTGTGTCAGAACGTGCTGCTCATGCAAAAGCACAAGTGAAAGAGAAGGTAGATGCAGTTCAAGCCAAAATAAGGGCCTTAGTGGCGGTAGTATCGGGAATAGCAGCCATGGTTGTAGTCATTATAAGTATAGTACGTATGGTTGCTAAGAAAAAATGGTTAAATAAACTATTTGGAAAAAGAGTACAAACGGCATAATAATGTGGGGAGAAACGGAAGATTCCTCCGTGAAGCATACACGCTTCTCTTCGGAAAAATTTCGTTTCTTCCCATTTTTATTGGAAATGAATCGTTATTTTTATATAAGAATAAAAATTAAGTGATGTGATTCGTTTTAGTGCACAAATATCTTATATAAACAGGCGCTTATGCCTAGAATTGAGGTTGAATATGAACCATGTGGCATTTCTTTTCCCAGGACAGGGGGCTCAATATACTGGAATGGGAAAAGATTTTTATGATAATTTTAAAGAATCCCGAGAGGTATTTGAATTAGCGGGTGATGTTTTATCCCTTGATATGGCGAAACTGATATTTGAGGAAGATGAAAGACTTCATGTAACAGAATATACGCAAGCAGCAATGGTAACAACTATGGCAGCCATGTTAATGGCTATAAAGGAGAAGAACCTAACACCAGCTGTATGTGCTGGACTTAGTTTAGGAGAGTATGTAGCTCTTTATCAAAGTGGAGCAATTAGTTTAAAAGATGTGATTTACCTTGTAAGAAAAAGAGGAATTTATATGCAAGAAGCAGTACCTGTATCTGTCGGTACTATGGCTGCAGTTTTAGGGCTTGGGAATGAGCAGGTAGAAGAAATCTGTTCCAATACCGAAGGAATTGTAACTGTTGCAAACTATAATTGTCCAGGTCAGGTCGTAATCTCAGGTGAAAAATCATCGGTTGAAGCCGCGAAGATTAGCCTTGAGAAAGCAGGAGCGAAAAGGGTACTACCACTTAATGTAAGCGGACCATTCCATTCCCCAATGCTTTGTAAAGCTGGAGAAAAACTTCGAGTAGAATTAGAAAAAGTGACTATCAATGATCCACTCATTCCTTATGTTGCAAACACTACTGCACAATATATAACAAAGAAAGAACCTATTGTAGACATTTTAGCAAATCAGGTTTCCTCTTCGGTGCGTTGGCAGCAGAGTGTGGAGACAATGATTGCAAATGGTATCACAACTTTTGTTGAGATAGGTCCAGGAAAGACATTATCCTCCTTTGTAAAAAAGATTGATCGTACAATGCAGGTAATTAATATAGAAAAAGTGGAAGATTTAGATAAGCTAAACGTTTTATAGCTATTTGAATAAAGTGGCTTCGCCGCTGTACTAATAAGTTTTTATTACGTAATATGAGATAAAATAAGATATTGGTCATTTTTATACGCATAGATGGAGGAATGGTATGTTAGAGAATAAAGTTGCAGTGGTGACTGGGGCGAGCCGTGGAATAGGACGCCAGATCGCGTTGACACTTGCTAGTTATGGAGCAACCGTAGTTGTTAATTATTGTGGTTCTAAGGAACGTGCAGAGGAAGTAGTACAAAAAATCATAAGTGATGGTGGAAAAGCGGTTGCTTATCAAGCAGATGTTACAGATGCAAAAGAAACAGAAAACATGTTTGTCGATATTTTAAAGGAGTTCAATCAGGTAGATATCCTAGTGAATAACGCCGGTATCACAAGGGATAACCTTATTATGAAGATGTCTGAGGAAGACTTTAATGCTGTTATTGATACGAATTTAAAAGGATGTTTTCACTGTATTAAGCAAGTAACTCGCCCGATGTTAAAGCAAAGAAGCGGAAGAATCATTAATATTTCTTCTGTCGTAGGTGTCATTGGTAATATCGGACAATTGAATTATTGTGCATCCAAAGCTGGTGTGATAGGAATGACAAAATCAGCAGCTAGAGAACTAGGATCTCGTGGAATTACCGTGAATGCAGTAGCCCCGGGTTTTATACAAACTGAAATGACAGATGTTTTACCTGAAAAGGCAAAAGAGATGGCACTTACTCAGATACCACTAAAGAAGTTTGGTGATGTTTCTCATATTGCAGAGACAGTAGCATTTTTGGCATCAGACAAAGCAGCATATATTACAGGTCAAGTAATACAAGTAGATGGCGGAATGGGTATGTAGTGTTAAGAAACGTTATGCTGGTATTCAAAATTTCTATAGATTTTAAGTAGGCACTAAAGTGCAGAATTGAGGTTAACATGAAACGAGTAGTAGTTACAGGTATGGGAGTAATCACTCCTATTGGAAATAACGTAGATGATTTTTGGAGTAATATCAAAAAAGGAACAACAGGTTTTGGACCAATTACCTACTTTGATACTACTGATTATCGAGCAAAGTTAGCAGCAGAGGTGAAAGACTTTAAAGCAACCGATTATATGGATGGTAAGTCAGCGAGACGAATGGAAAAGTTTTGTCAATATGCAGTTGCTGCCACAAAGGAAGCAATTGAATCTAGTGGGCTTGACTTGGAAAAAGAAGATAGAACAAGAATTGGTGTGTCTGTTGGTTCAGGTATTGGGGACCTAATGATTATCGAAAAGGAATATGAGAAAGTCTTAAATAATAATGGACCTAAGAGAACAAATCCATTATTCGTTCCTCTTATGATAAGTAATATGGCAGCAGGTAATGTATCCATTAATTTTGGTTTAAAAGGAAAATGTATCAATGTCGTAACTGCTTGTGCTACTGGTACTCATTCGATTGGTGAAGCATATCGTGCAATCCAATGTGGTGATGCAGATGTTATGGTTTGCGGTGGAACGGAAGCAGCGATATCAAAGCTTGGTATTGCAGGTTTTGGAGCCTTAACTGCATTAAGTCCATCAGAAGACCCAAAGAGAGCATCCATTCCTTTTGATAAAGAACGTAGCGGCTTTATTATGGGAGAGGGAGCTGGTGTTGTTGTAATTGAGTCCTTAGAGCATGCAAAGGCAAGAGGAGCGAAGATTTTAGCAGAAGTAGCTGGATATGGGGCGACAGCAGATGCATTTCATATCACTTCTCCTTCTGAAGATGGAGAAGGTGCGATGAGAGCAATGCTTCTTGCGGTGAAAGAAGCAGGTTTAAAGCCAGAAGATGTTGATTACATTAATGCACATGGAACTAGTACACATCACAATGACTTATTCGAGACAAAATCGATTAAAAGTGCTTTTGGTGAGCACGCTTATCATTTGAATGTAAATTCTACGAAGTCAATGACAGGGCATCTACTAGGTGCTGCTGGTGCGGTAGAGTTTATTGTATGTGTGAAATCAGTGCAGGAAGATTTTATTCATGCAACGGTAGGATATAGCGTACCAGATGAGGAACTTGATTTGGATTATACCAAAGAGGCAAGAACAGATAAAAAGGTGAATGTGGCAATTAGTAATTCTCTAGGTTTTGGTGGGCACAATGGATCTCTTTTAGTTAAAAAATATGTAGAGTAAGTATGGCGCATGGCACCTAAGCAGAGGGTAGTGCGAAAAATCAAAGATTTAACTTAAGTTTAAATATTGAGCTATCGCCCAAATTTGCGGTTGATGGCAGAATGGGGATTTTTATGGAAATTAAAGATATTATTGCATTGATTGAGGCAGTTTCCTCTTCAAAGCTAACTTCTTTTACTTATGAAGAGGGAGAGACAAAGCTTTCCTTTGAATTAAATCATGAACCACTGCTAACGAAAGGGTCCATCAATGTGGCAGCATCGGTGATTAGTGAGCAAGATTGTGAATCGAAGGAAACCACACCTTGTAATATAATTACTTCCCCAATGGTTGGTATATTTTATAGTGCTAAGGGGGAAGGTCAAGAACCATACATTCAGGTTGGAGACAGAATTGTGAAAGGCCAGGTTGTTGGAATTGTTGAGGCTATGAAGTTAATGAATGAAATTGAGTCTCCATACGATGGTATTGTAGAAGAAATTTTGGTGAAAAATCAAGAGATGGTTGGATTTGAACAGAAACTAGTTCGTATTCGTCCGTTATCATAAAGTTTGCAAAAGAAGAAGAAAGTATCGATATGAAATGGCGCTAAAGTGCCAGAATTGAGGTTGAAATGGTATTGAATTGTAAAGACATTATGGAAATAATCCCACATCGTGCTCCATTTTTATTAGTAGATAAAATCTTAGAGTTAGTTCCAGGAATTCGTGCGATTGGAAGAAAGTGTGTGACTTTTAATGAACCTTTTTTCACTGGACATTATCCAGGAAATCCGGTAATGCCAGGAGTTTTGATTATTGAAGCTTTAGCACAGGTAGGTTCTGTGGTTATGTTATCCCTAGAAGAGAATAAGGGAAAAAGTCCATTCTTTGGAGGAATTAATAAAGCTAAATTTCGTAACATGGTAACGCCTGGTGATGTTTTAACGCTAGAGGTTGAGCTGTTAAAACAAAAGGGACCGGTCGGTGTAGCTACCGCCAAAGCATACGATGAAGAAAAGGTTTTTGCTGAGGCAGAATTAACGTTCGTAATACGTTAGTGAATTGTAATGCAATTAAATGAATTGTTAACAATTCACTAGCAAGTTTGTGATATTTCCAAATTTGCTGGTTAACCAAGGAATGGGGGTTCTTATGTTTAAAAAGATTTTAGTAGCCAATCGTGGTGAAATAGCAGTTCGAATTATCCGTGCCTGTAGAGAGATGGGAATTCAGACGGTTGCGATATATTCTACAGCAGATGAACAAGCGCTACATGCTCAATTAGCAGATGAAGCAGTATGTATCGGTCCAGCATATGCCAAAGATAGTTATTTAAAGATGGAGAGAATCTTAAGTGCAACATTAGCATCTGGGGCGGAGGCAATCCATCCAGGCTTTGGTTTTTTATCAGAAAATAGTAAGTTTGCACAGTTATGCGAAAAATGTAATATTGCATTCATTGGACCAAACAAAGATGTAATTGATTGTATGGGTGATAAAGCATGTGCTAGAAACACCATGATGGAGGCGAATGTTCCAGTAGTACCAGGAACCAAAGAACCGCTTCATGAACTTAAGAAAGCCAAAGCTTTCGCAAGAGAAATTGGATATCCTATCATGATCAAAGCAAGTGCTGGCGGTGGAGGTCGTGGTATGCGTATTGCTCATACAGAAGAGGAATTTGAGAATCTATTTGAAACAGCAAAACAAGAGGCTAAAAACGCTTTTGGTGACGATACCATGTATCTGGAACGATACATTTCTGGTGCGAGACATATAGAATTTCAGATTCTTGCTGATTCGTTTGGCAACGTAGTACATCTTGGTGAACGAGATTGTTCGATCCAAAGAAGACATCAAAAGATGATAGAAGAAGCACCATCCATTGCTCTTAATGAAACGTTACGTAAAGAAATGGGTGAGGTAGCAGTTAGAGCGGCAAAAGCAGCGAATTATACCAATGCTGGAACAATCGAGTTTCTCTTAGATGATAAAGGACGATATTATTTTATAGAAATGAATACAAGAATTCAGGTGGAGCACGGTATTACTGAGCTTGTTACCGGAATTGATTTGATAAAGGAACAAATTAAAATAGCAGCAGGAGAGCCCCTTAGTTTTACTCAGGAGGATGTTAAGATTTCGGGGCATGCAATCGAGTGCAGAATTAATGCAGAGTGTCCTGAGCGAGGATTTCTACCATCTCCAGGTACCGTTACTGAATTTCATATGCCTGGAGG
Organism: Bacillota bacterium; assembly: GCA_023387655.1. GTDB lineage: Bacteria > Bacillota > Clostridia > Lachnospirales > Lachnospiraceae > Lachnoclostridium. The sequence continues at coordinate 33,271 of JAEWHR010000002.1, read as the reverse complement.
TTTTGGAGTTCGTATTGATACAATGTTGTATGAAGGATATACCATTCCTAGGTATTATGACTCTTTAATAGCAAAAGTAATGGTGCATGATAAAACCAGAGAAGGAGCAATTGCTAAGATGCAAGGAGTCCTTGGCGAATTAATTATTGATGGGATTGAAACCAATTCAGATTTTCTTTATCAATTAATACAGAATAAGAAATTTAAATCTGGAAATATAACAACCGATTTTGTTGAAGAATTTCTTAATGGAGGTTGTTAAGTTTTTTGCCAGTTTTTTGTCCCGTTACAAAACTGCAATCGTTATAAGAAGGCGCTAAAGCGCTAGAATAGAGGTTACTATGGGAATGTTTAAGAAAACAGGAACCACATCGGAGAAAGAGGCCAGAAGGAATGAGAAAGTAAAAAATATAATGAATGAGCCACAGGTTCCAGATGGGTTGTTTCAAAAATGTGATAAATGTGCTGAAATTATCTATACAGAAGATATTATAGCAAATTATTATATCTGTCCAAACTGCAATAATTACTTTCGAATCGCTCCGAAAACAAGACTTAGTATGGTATTAGATAAGGGAAGCTTTGTTGAGTTTGATGTGGATTTACCAATTAGTAATCCCCTCGATTTCCCTGGGTATGAAGCAAAGCTGTCACATATGAAGTCTGTTAATAATCTCGATGAGGCTGTAATAACCGGAGAAGGCAAAATCTGTGGTGCAAGTGTTTCAATTGGTGTTATGGCTTCTACCTTTTTAATGGGAAGTATGGGTGGCGTAGTCGGTGAAAAAATCACGAGACTCATTGAATATGCAACAGAGAAACGACAACCACTGATTTTGTTTTGTTGTTCTGGTGGAGCTAGAATGCAGGAGGGAATTGTTTCTCTTATGCAAATGGCAAAGACAAGTGCAGCCCTAAAGCGTCATTCCGATGCTGGTTTAATTTATATTCCGATTCTTACAGATCCAACCACTGGTGGCGTAGTTGCAAGTTTTGCAATGCTTGGTGATGTAATTCTTGCAGAGCCTGGAGCCTTAATTGGGTTTGCAGGGCCACGTGTGATTGAACAGACGATAGGTCAGAAATTACCAGAAGGATTTCAACGTGCTGAGTTTTTATTAGAGCATGGGTTTGTGGATAAAATTGTGAAACGAAGTCGTTTAAAACAAGTATTATCTTTCTTAATTAAAACAAGCATGAATCCTACTTATGAATCTCTCTATGAAGAGGAGGAACAAGTAGAGACGTCGGAACTAGATGAGTTCTTATAAAAGATAAGTGTGAAATCATACGAAAAGAACTCCAAAATGAAGATCATTAGTTTTTCATTTTGTATTACTTATTCTATTACTTGTGAAACGAGGTGAATCATGGAGAATAAAATATCTGCTTGGGAACGTGTAAAGATTGCAAGGGGAACAGAGCGTCCAACAAGTATAGATTATATCAGTCATATATTTGATCGTTTTTTAGAATTACATGGTGACCGCTATTGCAAGGATGATGGTGCAATTGTGGGCGGAATAGCAACGATTGATGGAATACCAGTTACTGTGATTGGACAGCAAAAAGGACGTAATATTAAGCAAAACATGAAACGTAATTTTGGTATGCCAAATCCAGAAGGATATCGTAAGGCACTTCGTTTAATGAAACAAGCTGAAAAATTTCACCGTCCTGTCATATGCTTTGTTGATACTCCTGGAGCATTTTGTGGTATTGAGGCGGAGATGAGAGGGCAAGGAGAAGCCATTGCCAAAAATCTATATGAGATGTCTTCGTTAAAGACACCAATTCTATCCGTAGTAATAGGCGAAGGGGGAAGTGGTGGAGCTCTAGCACTCGCTGTTGCTGATGAGGTGTGGATGTTAGAAAATGCTACCTACTCTATTCTTTCGCCAGAAGGCTTTGCATCAATATTATGGAAGGATAGTAAGAGAGCAGACGAAGCTGCAGACATTATGAAAATAACAGCAGAGGATTTGTTAGAATTAAAGATTATAGATCAGGTAATCCCTGAACTATCGAAGGAAGATACAATAAATGAGGAGAGGGAACTAATAAACGCTGAACCTGAACCAATTTCTGAATTTATTACTGATATTGAGGAAAAGGATGAGGATAGCGAAACGAAAGTGACCTTAAACACCGGCAATATGGAACATGTTGCGTGGTCCTTAAAACAAGGAATCTTGGAATTTATTAAGCGATACTCTGATAAAGGCGAGACACTTGTAGAAACTCGCTACCAAAGATTTCGTAAGTATTAAAGAGGAACCCCTTTGATTTTGGTGATTGATTGGCTTTAGTGTTAATTAAATTACCAAAAGCAAAGGAGTTTCTTTTTTAATCAATGGGAAATTACTCCGCGAGTAATCTCCTATTTCATGTAGAATTTAAAGAGTATAAACATAGTAAATTTTCATAAGTATAAACATAGTAAATTTTCTACCATTGACATACTAAATTTGATAAGTTAGAATAGAACATGGATTTAATAATGATTATCATTATAATATTAATGACTTGAAAGGATGGTAATATGGCAAATTTAAAAGGTACTAAAACAGAGGCAAACTTAAAGGCAGCATTTGCTGGAGAATCCGAAGCAAGAAACAAATACACTTATTATGCAAGCAAGGCTAAAAAAGAGGGATATGAGCAGATTGCAGCATTATTCTTAGAAACAGCAGAGAATGAGAAAGAGCATGCTAAGTTATGGTTTAAATTATTACATAACGGTATTGGCGATACTGCTGAGAATTTAAAAGATGCTGCAGCAGGTGAAAACTATGAGTGGACCGATATGTATTCAAGCTTTGCAAAAGAAGCAAGAGAAGAAGGCTTTGATCATATTGCAGATTTATTTGAAGGAGTTGCAAAGGTTGAGAAGGAACATGAAGAAAGATACCTTAAGCTTCTTGAAAATGTAGAGAAGGGCTTAGTATTCTCAAAAGATGGAGATGCTATCTGGCAGTGTAGAAATTGCGGTCATATCGTAATTGGTAAAGAAGCTCCACAGCTATGTCCAGTTTGTGCTCACCCACAGGCTTATTTCCAAGTAAAGGCTGAAAATTATTAAGATTTAAAACGTAAGAATTAAATTATAGGATTTGAATGGGGTTAAATGGGTCAAGATGATGCAAATCATAGTATGGCCAATTTGACCCCTTATCTATTTTATTTTTACAATTTCTATTTTATTGTTACTAGTTATAATCAATAAAACATAATTTAGAAACATCGTATCGTATGAATTATAGTAATGATTCTGATATTTTTAAAGAGACAACAAATGAATAGTAATGTTGTGAAATAGCAAAAAGAATATTGGTTATGATATATAACGTAAGAAACTACCAGAATACGTTGGTTTCATAGACAAGGAATATTGTTTATATTTTAGATTGGAGAAAATAAATGATTCAACAAATGTTAGAGTACTTGACCAAGAATCATGATAAGTTCTTGACTTTGATTAAGGAACATATAGCAATCAGTCTTATATCCATTGGTTGTGCTCTTTTCATTGGCTTTGTGCTTAGTATGATAGGATATCGGTTTAAAAAGTTAGGTCAAATAATTTCGTCTTTATTATCTGTATTTCGAATTATTCCTAGTTTAGCAATCCTAATCCTTTGTATTCCGTATATTGGAGTAGGCATGAAACCTGCTACAATAGCTTTAACATTATTAGCGGTTCCTCCTATCTATATCAATACAGTACTGGCATTTGAACAAGTGCCGTCTCATTATATAGAAGTTGGAAAAGGCATGGGGCTTACCAAAAGGAGAATCTTTTTTCAAATAGAAATTCCACTGGCACTTCCTACAATATTATTAGGGCTACGCATAGCTGCGATTGAAGTAATAGCCAGTGCTACAATTGCAAGTTATATTGGAGCTGGAGGAATTGGCTCGATTATTTTAACAGGAATGAACTTATTTCGTATGGATTTACTGTTATTAGGTGGTATTACGGTGGCGATACTAGCAATTAGTGTTGATGTATGTTTACACTTTGTAGAAAGGCTAGTGACATCTTATCAAAGAAAATAGCAATATAGTAAAGGAGTTTAAATGAAAAGAAAAATATTAAGTATACTATTAGTTTTAAGCGCAGTGATCGGTTTGACTGCATGTTCAGGGAATAAAAATAAGAATAATGAGGCGGAAAATACCCAGACAATTGTGGTAGGATCTAAGTCATTTACAGAAAATAATATATTAGCTGAATTGTATGCATTAGCTCTAGAACACAATGGGTTTAGGGTAGAACGAAAATTTAATATTGCAGGTGCTATTATTCATCAAGCCATCTTAAATGATGAGGTTGATGTATATCCAGAATATACTGGAACAGCATTGCTTTCTATTTTAAAGAAACCGGTTATGACAGGGGAGAAAGAAGTTTATGATTTGGTAGCAAAAGAATATAAAGATCAGTTTAACCTTACTTGGCTCAATTATGCCCCAATGAATGATGGACAGGGCTTAGTTCTTCGAACGGAAACAGCAGAAAAATATCAAATAAAGACAATATCTGATTTACAAAAAAATGCAGATAAAATACGATTTGCATCCCAAGGAGATTTTGATGAGCGTGATGATGGAATTCCAGCGCTCGAAAAAGTTTATGGCCCTTTTAATTTTTTATCTTCTGTTGTTTATGAAGATAGTTTAAAGTACGATGTTCTTCGAAATAATGAAGCGGATCTTGCTGTTGCATATACGACAGAGGGTGCGCTAAGAGATAAGGCATTTACCTTGCTAGAGGACGATTCTAATGTATGGCCGCCTTATAATGCTGCGCCTGTCATTCGTACCGCTGTATTAGAGAAGAACACAAAGATTGAGGAAATATTAAATAAGTTGTCTTCTTTTATTACAACGGAACAAATCACGGAATTAAATGCTAAGGTTGACCTCGATAAGGAGGAGATGGAGGAAGTTGCAGCTGCCTTCTTTGAAACAATAAAACAGGAAGTAACAGTAGAGTAACTGTAGCTGAGGTATTCTATGAAAAAGGCAGTTGAATTTATTCATGTAAGTAAATATTATAAAAATTCCAAGGAACCAGCAGTGAAGGATGTCACTTTATCGATTGATGAAGGGGATATCGTTACGATACTTGGTACCAGTGGTTGTGGTAAAACAACTCTTTTAAAGATGGTAAACCGTCTCTACGAACCGAGTGAAGGTAGTATCTTGTTTTTTGGTAAAGATAGTAAGGATTTAAAACTAACTGAATTGAGAAGACAGATTGGTTATGTAATACAACAAGTTGGATTATTTCCACATATGACGTTAGAAGAGAACATTAGTGTAGTACCAAAAATGTTAGGATTTAAAAAGGATACAATCAAAGATCGGTGTGACGAACTTTTAGAGATAGTCGGTTTAGATCCTAATAAATTTCGTAAGCGCTATCCGCACCAGCTATCCGGAGGTCAACAGCAAAGGGTTGGTCTTGCTAGAGCATTAGCAGCAGACCCACCACTTCTCTTATTAGATGAACCGTTCGGAGCTTTGGATGCAATTACAAGACGTAATTTACAAGATGAGTTACTACGTATACAAACGAGTAGTAATAAGACGATGATGTTTGTTACACATGACATTAATGAGGCGTTTCGTTTGGGAAACAAAGTAATTATTATGGATAATGGAATGGTCATGCAATATGATACAAAGCAAGTAATAAGAGAACACCCTAGAGATGGTTTTGTAAAAGATTTGATTACTTCTCACCGAGAACAGGTGAAAGAATGGGATGAGATGGAGAAGCATAATGATTGATTACTTTATGAAATATCCCGAAAAAATAATAGAACCATTACTTGATCATCTATCCATCACTTTCCAAGCCTTGTTATATTCTTTGATTATTGCAATCATTATAACTTTACTTGTTATGTACAGTAACATCTTATCAACGTTAACTATAGGTTTTTTTAGCGGGTTTTATTGTATTCCAAGTTTAGCAGTTTTTGCTTTATGTATTCCTTTTTTAGGTCTAGGGCAAAAGACAGTAATTTTTGTTTTGGTTCTTTATAATCAGTTTTATTTACTACGCAGTTTTTTGGCGGGGCTTAAGAATGTAGATTCCTTTGTCTGTGAGGCTGCCATTGGATGTGGTATGTCAAGTAACCAAGTATTATTTATGGTGAAACTTCCACTGGCACTACCAGCTATGATTGCTGGTTTACGAGTAGCTGCTATCTCAACGATTAGCATCGCCACCATTGGTGCTAGTATAAATGGTGGGGGACTTGGGGTGTTATTATTTGATGGTATGAGAACACGAAACACTGTAAAAATATTATGGGGTGTTGTGTTAGCAGCACTATTGAACATTGTAGTAAACTGGATATTGATAAGGGTTGAGAAATATAGCAGAAGAAAAATTAATGTTTAAGGATGGTATGCATGTATAATTTTGATGAGGTAATAAATCGTGAAAATACCGGTTCGGGAAAATGGAATGAGGTAAGCGATGGGAATGCAAAAGAAAAAAGATACCCGCCGTTAACAACAGCAGATATGGAGTTTAAGACATGCCCTGCTATTTTAAGAGCACTACAAAACAGAATAGAGCATGGTATTTTTGGCTATACAAAACCAGATGAAAGATTATATCATGCAGTATCATCTTATATTTTAGAACGGCATGGATTTAGGGTAGAAGAACAATCGCTTATCTATAGTACAAGCGTTGTACCAGCAATTATGGCAGGTATCAAATCCTGTACGAAAGAAGGGGAAGGTGTAATTTTACTTTCGCCTGTTTATACTGCATTCTACTCAAGTATTGAAAAAACAAAAAGAAAACTAGTAGATTGCCCTCTAGAACGAAACAAAGATAGATATGAAATCAATTTTGATTTATTAGAAGAGCTTGCAAAAGAAGAACAAAATCGTCTTCTTATTTTATGTAGTCCCCATAATCCAGTGGGAAGAGTCTGGACATATCAGGAGTTAAAACAGATTATTGAGATCTGTAAGAAATATGATATATACCTTTTATCCGATGAAATACATTGGGATCTTATTTTAGAAGGAGAACATGTTTCAATTGGTGCATTTAAGGAAGTGTATCCCGAGCGGATAATACTGTGTTCAGCACCTACGAAGACTTTTAATCTAGCTGGTTCATTGATCGCATATACTATAATTTTTGATGATAAATTACGTAAGATATTTAAAGAAAAATTAAAGGAAGCAGGGCACTTAGAAGCAATTTCAGTCTTTGGCTATGAGGCAACCATCGCTGCTTATGAGAACGGAGGAGCATGGCTATTGGAGTTACTTTCTTATCTTAGAGAGAATTTTGATTATTTTCGAAAATGGCTTTTGGAAAATGAGCCTGATATTTCTATGATAAAAACAGAAGGAACTTATCTGGCTTGGCTAGATTGTAGGAACATAAAACCTAATTTTGATCTATGGTATCAAAAGAAGTTGGAACATGGAATTTTTCTTACCGACGGTTCTTACTTTGGAGAACAGGGTAAGGGATTCGTACGGGTTAATCTAGCTTTACCAAGAGAAGAACTTAAGAAAGTGTTAGAGCACTGGAAGTGTGATGAAAAATAAGCTTGATATTTTAGGAGAGTCTTTCTTTCGGTTCAAAGTATTTTTGAACTCGGTTTTTTCTAGGTTGTAGCAGTATGTTACTAGATGGATAAATACCTAGATAAAGGATTGAATCAAATTAACATCAACTAGTACAAAAAGATTATAAAATACTACATTGCATACATTCTGGATTGTGTTATAGTACCATTACAATTTATAGATAGGAGAATCACTACTATGATGATTGGAGAAAATCTCCCAAATATACCGTGGCAGGATAGGCCGGTTGGATGTACTGATATTGTATGGCGCTATAGCAACAATCCAATAATTAAGAGAAATCAAATACCAGGCGCTAATAGCATATTTAATAGTGCCGTCATAGCAAAGGAAGGTAAGTTTTTAGGAATATTCCGCTGTGACAATACTGCAATGGAGCAACAACTATACCTTGGGAAAAGTGAGAACGGAATTGATTGGGATATTGAACATGAACCATTCTCTTTATACGATACATCTGGAAATCAAGTTGGAGTAGCTTGCGGCTATGATCCAAGAGTGTGTTATATCGAAGATCGGTATTACGTGACTTGGTGCAATCAGTATCATGGACCTACAATAGGTGTGGCATATACATATGATTTTAAGAAGTTTTTTCAGCTTGAAAATGCTTTTTTACCTTTTAATCGAAATGGAGTTTTATTTCCTAAAAAGATACATAATAAATATTTAATGCTTTCTAGACCTTCGGATAATGGTCACACTCCGTTTGGTGATATATATCTTAGTCAGAGCCCGGATATGGAGCATTGGGGATACCATCGCTATGTCATGAAGGCGGAGGGATGGGCATGGACTAAAATTGGAGCAGGTCCAACTCCAATTGAACTTACCGATGGTTGGTTATTAATCTTTCATGGAGTTGGTACCACTTGCAATGGTATGATTTATAGTATGGGAGCGGCTATTCTTGATAAAGAGGAGCCATGGAAGGTAACCTACCGTTGTAAGCCATATATTTTTCATCCAACGGAACTTTATGAGTGTGTTGGTGATGTTCCAAACGTTACATTTCCTTGTGCATCCTTATATGATGCTGCGACAGGACGTATTGCGATATATTATGGTGCAGCAGATACCGTGGTTGGATTAGCGTTTACCCAAGTGGATGAATTAGTAAATTATATAAAAAAGAATGCATTATAGAAGAATTGATAAGAGGATAGCAATAGATGCCAGTATGTCGAAGCCAATTTTAGTTTAATGGCTTCGGCTTTTTTAATTTATATGAAATTGCGCCCTATAAATTAAAAAACGCTCCGCTAAGGGTGCGCATGACGCGCTAAGGTAGTTAGAGGATATGAGGGTTAAGTTTTAAGTAGTAAGGGTGGATAAATGAGAATATATTAGTGATAAGAGTTAAAACCAGAGGAGTGTGTGAAAAATAAAGATTTCTCACACACGAATTTGTGCTGTTGCCAAAATTCGCAGAATTTGAACAGAATGGAGGAAAATATGAATAGCGGAAAAGCAGATAGTCAGCTAAATTTAGCACTTGATACATCAGAGCGTGAACGGGAGCAGACGCAGGATTTAGATGTTGGATACGATCCTGAAACAAGACAGTGGGAATTAATAGTGAAATATAACAGTAGTTTGCAAAGGGTTGCAGATGAATTAGGATTTATGTTTGTTGAACTATTAGGAAACTACGCAATTATTACCATTGACCAGGATAAAATTGACCGCTTAGTACAATTTAGTGAGATTGAATTTATTGAGAAACCAAAGCAATTAACATTTGAAGTAACGGAGGGGAAGGCAGCTTCTTGTGTTACACCAGTACAGGCCCCACCTTACAATCTAGAGGGAGAAGGTGTTATTGTTGCTATTATTGACTCTGGCATTGATTATTCCCACCCAGACTTTCGAAATCCAGATGGGACCACAAGAATTATAGCTCTTTGGGATCAAACAATCTCTGCTACAGGAGATCGCAATCCTCCTACGGGTTATGTGCAAGGAACCTTATATACGGAGGAAGACATTAATGCAGCTTTATCTCTTAACAATATGTCGGAACGTATGAGGCTAGTACCAAGTACGGATTTGTCAGGGCATGGTACCCATGTGGCAGGAATAGCAGCTGGAACAGGAACTCTGTCTGACGGTAGATATCAAGGAGTAGCACCCAAAAGTGATATCTTAGTTGTGAAATTAGGAAATCCAGTTAGTAGGTCATTTCCAAAGACATCACAACTTATGACTGGGGTAGATTTTGCTGTAAAGACGGCGCTTGCTAGAAATCAGCCAATAGCAATTAATATTAGTTTTGGTAACAACTATGGCTCCCATGATGGTAATGCGATTGTAGAAACCTACTTAAATACTGCAGCAAACTACTGGAAAACCAATATTATTGTAGGTACCGGGAATGAGGGTGGAAGTAGAACTCATACTTCTGGAATATTAAAGCAAAATGTAAATACCGTGATTGAACTAGTGATTGGCGAAGGAGAATCCTCAATTAATGTTCAACTTTGGAAAAATTACTTTGATGAATTTGATATTTCTCTGATTCATCCAAGTGGAAATGTAGTTGGTCCAATCCCATCAATACTCGGATCACAACAGTTTCAATTAAGACAGACGAAGGTACTTCTTTATTATGGGGAACCTATCCCTTCCAATAAAGCGCAAGAAATCTACTTTGAATTAATCCCCGTAGAGCAAGTTTTGGTACCAGGGATATGGAAAATTGAGCTAACACCAAGGAGGATTATTGCTGGAAATTATAATTTGTGGCTTCCTTCTACCGGTGCATTAAGCGAGCAAACAGGATTTTCAAGACCAGTTCCTGAGACTACATTAACCATTCCGTCAACTGCCTCTGGAGTGATTACGGTAGGGGCATATGACTCGAATACAGACAGTCTTGCCTATTTTTCTGGACGTGGCTTTACCAGAGGGGATCAGATTGTAAAGCCGGATTTGGTTGCTCCTGGTGTTGATATAATATCAGCCTCTCCAGGGGGCGGATATACCGCTCGCTCAGGGACATCTATGGCAACTCCATTTGTAGCAGGGGCAGCTGCGCTTTTAATGGAATGGGGTATTGTTCATGGTAACGATATCTATCTTTATGGGGAGAAGATGAAAGCTTATTTAATTAGTGGAGCAAGGCATCTTCCAGCTTTTCGAGATTACCCAAATCAAATTATTGGGTGGGGTGCTCTTTGTGTTAGGGATAGTTTACCGGTATAGTAAATCTTATAACCTACTATATTAATAAAATAATGTGTGCAAAGTTCAGTCACAGTAGATTAAAGTCACCGGGACTGAGATATAGTATGATGAAATTACCAAGTATTTAAGAAATCTCTTCTTTTTATAAATGATCTAATTCTATTGGATCTATGAGAAAGAAGAGATTTTTTATTTATGAATGTAAAAGCCCATGAAGTTATTTTACTTGTGGCTCTTTCTTAACTTTGTTGGTGTTACTCCCATGGTTTTCTTAAAGCAAGTACAAAAATAGGACTGGTTTTGAAACCCACACTTTTCGGCGATTACTTGTATGGAATGCGGTGTTGTTAGAAGTAGTTTTTTTGCTAGTTGAATTCTTTGTGATAAAACGTATTCACTGAAACTTTGGCATACCTCTTTTTTAAATAAATCGCATAAATAACATTTATTAATATTAGCTTCTTTGCTCACTACATCTAGTGTTAAGTTTTCATTTAAATTTTTATGAATGTAGTCTAGTACTTTTCTTATATGCTCATTTTTATGTCTTTGTATTATATATTCGTAACAGTAGCCGTAAGAGCGAATAATATTCTCTCCAATTGCTAAAAGGGTATCACCTGTGCATTTTACAATTTTCTTTTCATTACTGAGACAACAGGAGTGCAAGGATACACTTTCTTGAATTAAAATATAATTATAAATCCCCTGATTTAGAGAAGTTAAGTAACAGGTACGCTCTTGTGGCGAGGTAAAACATAAAGAGCGTGTTTTTTCTATAAATTCCTCAATTGCCTTCTTTGTATTTCCAGAATAGAGCTGGAAGCAGATCTCGAGATGGTTCCAATAAAGTTCTGTCATGACTTCACCCTTTCTAAAAAAAATGAAAAATAAACTAAAAAAATCAAAACATGTGATCATTATAGCATGATATACTACAAAGCAGTTAGTTAAAACTAACTATTAATAAATTTTATCAATAACTTCGTATATTCAAGAAGTTTGGTATAAAAAAATGCTAAATATTAGCAACTTTTTAAGAATAAGAAGCTTTTTAGGAGGAAGAAAGTATGAGATTAAAGAGAAATATTGTAATAGCACTAACCTTAGCTGTTGGTTTGATGGTTGTTGGCTGTGGAAAAAAGGATTCAGTGGAAACAGATGCAAATAGTAGTGCAAGTAAAAAAGAAGGTGTAGAGAGTAGTATTGACCCGGGAAATAGTAATGCTGGTGAAAGTAATACGGATGTAAGTAATACTGGAGATAGCAGTGCTACAGAGGGTGGAAAGGAAGTTAGTAACAGTGGTGAGGAAGTAGTTACAGAGCGAGTAGTTGCATCTTCTGTTGCAGTAGTTCAGATTTTAGATGCTCTTGGTATACCGATGGTAGGCGTTCCAACTAGTAGCTATGAGCTTCCAGAAAGTGTAGCAGATGCGACTAGAATTGGTAGTGCAATGAGCCCTGATTTAGAGGTAATAGCATCTCTTGAGCCAAATGTTATTGTATCGGTAGATTCTCTATCAGAAGATTTAAAAACACAATTTGATACGCTTGGGATTGAGTCCGCATTTGTAAATCTAACTAGCTATGATGGATTAAAAGAGGCAATACATTTTCTTGGTGAAAGATTTAATGTACAGACAAAAGCAAATGAATTAGTTGCTTCTTTTGAAGAAAGAGAAGAAAAGATAGCTGGCATGATGGAAGGAAAAGAGGGACCATCTGTATTAATCGTCTTTGGAGCAGGAACTAGCTTTATGGTAGCTTCAGAGTCCTCCTATGTTGGGGATTTAGCGAATCGTGTTGGAGCAAAGAATGTGATTGAAGGTGCAAATGCAAGCTTTACACCAGTCGATATGGAATATCTCGCTGATAAAAATCCGGACTACATTTTATTTATGGCACATGCAAATCCAGAAGAATCTTTAGAAGCATTTAAAAAAGAGTTTGAAACCAATGCGGCATGGCAAAATTTCGATGCTGTAAAAAATGATAAGGTTATTGCACTTGAAACTAGTTATTTTGGTATGAGTGCAAATCTATTGGCTGTGGATGCGATGGAGAAGTTAGTTGATATCATATATGCGGAGTAAATTTAGATGAAAAAGAATAAAGTTGCATTCGGTATAGTAATTTTGTGTCTTTTGTCTACGATAGTATGTTCCACTTTAGTTGGAAGTGTTTCGGTATCGATAGAAGATATTATCCGTGCTATTTTGCATGGTGGTGGTGGAAGTGCTGGGATTATTCGTGATATACGAATTCCCCGAATCATTATGGCAACCTTAGTAGGTGCAAACCTTTCTGTTGCAGGTGTTTTGCTACAAGGAGTTATGAGAAATCCATTGGCTGATCCGGGCATTACAGGAATCTCCTCTGGGGCAAGTGTTGTAGTTATGATTCTCATGTTGTACATCCCTTCTGCTACAAAGAGCATACCATTGTTTGGTTTTCTTGGTGGTATGGCAGCATGTATGATGATCTATGCCTTGGCTTGGAGAAAAGGAATTTCTGCGGTACGAATTATACTGGCAGGTGTTGCAGTGAATGCGATGCTTGGTGGTGTGACGAGCATGATATCAATTCTTAACAGTGAGAGTTTATCAGGCGTATTAACGTGGCTTAATGGTGATCTTGGGAAAAAAAGCTGGTCACAGGTTCAGATGATAGCGATTTATACCTTCCTCGGTTTAACAGCTGGAATGCTACTATATAAGAGTTGTAATCTCTTGGCACTTGGAGATAAGAATACAAAAAGCTTAGGGTTTAATCCGAATCTACTTCGCATTCTTATCTCAGCGGTTGCGGTTTTTTTAGCAGGAATTTCTACTGCTTATGTTGGTGTAATTGGATTCATCGGTTTGGTAGTTCCTCATATAGCAAGAATGCTAATTGGATCTGATCACAAAGTATTATTGCCTTTTTCCGCTATTCTTGGAGCATTTGTGTTGCTTTTTGCAGATACGGTGGGAAGAGTTGTGACTGCTCCTTACGAAATTCCAGTTGGTATTATCATGACAGTGATTGGTGGACCGTTTTTCTTATATTTATTAAGAAAGGACAATAAAAATTATGGACATTAAGTCATTACGCTTTTCCTATGGAGAGAAACCATTTATAAACGAGTTAAATACTACAATTGAAAAAGGGAAAATTACAACCATCTTAGGTCCAAATGGTTCTGGAAAATCGACATTACTGAACTTATTGGTAAATCAAATAAAACCACAATCAGGAAGTATAACAATTGATGGGATTGCGTTAAAGCATTTATCTGTAAAAGAAATCGCAAAAAGAATGTCAATTGTTTACCAGCAGAACTCAGCTCCAAGTGACCTTACGGTGGAGCGGCTGGTAAGTTTCGGAAGAACACCTTATCAGGGCTTCTTTTCCTCTAAAGATGAGGAGGAAGAAGAAATTATTGCTTGGGCATTAAAAGTTACCAATTTAGAGCATATGGCAAAAAGATATGTGGGAGAGTTATCAGGTGGTGAGCGCCAGAGAGCATGGATTGCATTGGCATTAGCTCAAAAAACCGATATTTTGTTTTTAGACGAGCCAACGACATATCTTGACATTTACTATCAACTTGAAATCTTAAACTTAGTAAAAAAACTGAATCAAGAATATAAGATGACGATTGTGATGGTGTTACATGACATTAATCAAGCAATGCAATTTAGTGACAATTTAATTATCATGAAGCAAGGGAAAATCTTGTTTCAAGGCTTATCTAGTGATGCGATAACAGAAGAAAGATTACAAGAGGTATATGGAATTAGAGCCCAGATACGTTGGTGTGAACATAATCAGTGTCATTATATTGTTCCAATTGTATCTGCTTAGGATGATTGAAACTTAGTAATAAGACTTATATACTGTTTTTTTAGTGAGTCAAAGTTATAGATATGTGGAAACCATTGATACCAGAGAAGTAAGATGATAATAGATAGCAGAAGAAATAAAAAGTTAAACAGAAAGAAAATAGAAAAAATCTTAATGTTAAAGTAGTTAGAAATTAAAAAATCTTAATGTTAAAGTAGATAGAAATTAGAAAAATTCTTAAAGTTAAAGTAGTTAGAAAATCGAAAAACTCTAAAAGTTAAAAGATTACCAGGGAGGATTCTATATGAAGACATTAATTACTTATTCTAGTAAAACAGGAAATACAAAAAAATTAGCAGAAGGTATCTATCAAGGGCTTTCTATAGAGAATAAGACAATTTTACCCATGAAAGAGGTAGAAAACATAGAGGAGTATGACATCATTCTTGTGGGTTATTGGGTAGATAAGTCTGGTCCAAATGAGGAATCAAAGAAATTCCTTTCTACGATTAAAGGGAAGAAAGTTGGACTTTTTGCTACGCTAGCTTATTGGCCAGATACTGAACATGCATGGCAATCATTAGTGAATGGAGAAAACATAGTAAAAGAGAACAATACGGTAATTGCTAAGTATATTTGTCAAGGAAAATTAGATGAGAAAATTATTGCGATGTTTGAAAAATTACCAGCAGACAATCCACATGGTGTAACTCCAGAAAAAAGACTTCGCTATGAAATCGCAAAAAAACACCCAAGTAAAGCTGACATTGAGTCTGCAGCAGAGTTATTTGAAGAAAGGTTATCTATCTATGTTTCAGAATAGAATTAAAACACATCACAGTGCTATGGCAGATGGAATGAAATATGTGATAGGTCCAAAGCCAATGGTAGAGGTATTAACAGAAGATAGAAGGAAAGATGACAAATTATCAACAATATATATTCATGTACCTTTTTGTACAAAGATTTGTAGTTTCTGTAACATGAGACGAAGCCTACAAAAGCCTAACAAAGACTATGCAGATAATATTGTACGTGAGATTGAGAACTATGCAAAGCTTTCCTATATAAAAGGAACAGTATTTGACGCAGTATATTTTGGGGGAGGAACTCCGACTACCTTATCTTCTGAAGAGTTAAGAAAAATTCTCAGAGCTTTAAAACAGTATTTTCACTTTACTGACGATGCAGAGTTCACAATAGAAACAACAGTGACACAATTAACAGAAGAGAAGATGAACGTACTGGTAGAGGAAGGAGTAAACCGATTCTCTGTAGGAGTACAGACTTTCGATGATCATGGAAGAACGTTAATGGGACGTATTGGAAGTGGTGAGAAAGCGTATGAGTGTTTAAGAAAATTAAAAAGCTTCCAGGGTGTTACGGTTAGTATGGATCTCATCTATAATTATCCAAATCAGACCATGGAAAGTCTATATGCTGATCTTGATAAAATAATCTCTCTTGACTTGGATGGGTTTTCCATGTATTCCTTAATTAATATGAAGGAGACTACTATTGATAATGCCCAAGGGGAAAAGAACGATGAGATGATGTTTTTTGCCATTGTAGAACACATGGAAAAAGCAGGTTTCAAATTCTTAGAACTAACGAAGATGGTAAAGAAAGATAAGTATAAGTATATTATGAATCGTCATCATGGTGCGGACACCTTACCGCTTGGAGCAGGTGCAGGTGGTTCCATTCATGGACTTGCTATGATGAATCCTATTAATTTAGTGGAATATGAGGAAAGTATTAATTCTTTCCAAGATAGAAAGGCTATGTTGTTTAAGGATACGTACAAAGATATTGTCTGCTTTAAAGGGGATATTCAAACAACTATATTACCAAGGAATGAGGAGCTTTATAGTAGTAAGGAGAAGTATCAAATGTTTTTAGATCAGTTGATGGAACATAAGATGGTAGAAAAACAGGGTACGACATATCAGCTAACAACAAAAGGAATTTTTTGGGGCAATACTATTTCGAGAGAACTCTCTTCTTTCCTTTTATAATGGATTTAAACTTGATTATACATTAAGTCTTATAGTGACACAACTTGTTAATTTATATCACGGCATATAATTAAAATTTGATAATACATTAAGTCTTTATGGATATTAGGACAAAAGAAACATTCCAAAAGAAGGATAAGCTTCTGATAGGAATACTTCTTTTGTCCTTTTTCATATTACCTTGTTGCTACATGTTTTCATAAGATTAAACTAAGATGTTGAAACAGCGATTTTCTTTTTTCAACCTACGACCCTTGTGTATAGGAAGAAAAAATTATATAATGACAATAATCGTTAACCTATGGTAAAAAGGGAGGATGGAAACATTGAAGAAGAAAAAAGCATTCCTAGCGGTACTATGTTTATCGCTTGTTGTCAGCGGATGTGGATTAAGTAAGGCAAATAGAAGTTATAGCAAAGCGTTGTCCTATTATGAAGCTGGTGAATATGAAAAGGCTGAGGATAGTTTTATAGATGCAATTAAAGCAAATCCAGATAAGGCAGAATATTACTTAGATTATGGTTTTACACTAATTAAATTGGGAAGATATGAGGACGCTATTAAGGAATTCCAAAGAATTCTGATGGAGAAAGAGATTGCTATCGTAAAACAAAATAATAAGAAGGCTTATCGTGGAATAGGTATAGCTAATTTATATGCGCAGTCTTATGAAGAGGCGATAAAAAATTTTGACTTAGCACTGGGAATCACAGAAATGAAGGAATTAGATACTGATATTCTTTATTATAAAGGAAATGCCCTCGAAAGAAGTGGGAATTTAGAAGAGGCTTCTAAAATCTATACTAAAATTTTAGAAACTCAAAAAGATGATGCTGCGATTTATAATGCGAGAGCGAATATTAACAGAATTCTTGGTAATTATGAAGAGAGTATCAAAGATTATGATAAGGCTATAGAATTATCCAAAGGAGATTTTGACCTTTATTTTGGAAAGTATGCTGCATTAAAAGAACTTTCTCGTACAGCCGAAGCAGAAGAGGTGTTAAAAATTGCAGCCGAACTTCCTGTTCACTCAGAGAAAGATAGTTATGAGTTAGCTAAGGTTTATTTTTATCAAAAAAATTATGATCATGCAATGATACAGTTAGAGCAGTCATTAAAAAATGGTTATATTGAAGCGAACTATTTCCTTGGAGAAATTAGTATTGCAAAAGGGGATTATAAACAGGCAATTGAGTATTTTGAGACATTTGAAGAATCCAATGGTACGGTTTCTGCAATGTTTTATAACCAACTGTTGACTTGTTATCTTAATGAAGAAGAGTATGAAAAGGCTAAAACTTGTTTAAAGAAAGCAAAAAAATACACAGATGTATCGATAGAACAACAACTTTTAAGAAACGAGATTATACTATTAGAAAAGACCGGAGACTTTAACGAAGCATATGAGAAAATGAAGAAATATCTCAAACGTTATCCGGATGATGTTGAGGCTCAAAAGGACGCCACTTTCCTAAAGACCAGAGTTGAGGGGGCTAGTAATGAAACAGATACAAGTCAGTCAGAGCAGAATGGAGCATCTGATACAGTAGACAAACCATAAGGAGGACAACTAGTAGTTATGGCAGAATTATATGAGATTAAGGATGAGAAAGAGAAAGTAATTCTAGTAGCCGTCAGCGATAACGATAATGATGATACAGAAGAGTCAGTTGATGAGCTTATGGAACTTGTAGAGACAGCTGGAGCCATAACGCTTGGAAGAGTCATACAAAATCGTGAAAGTATTCATCCAGGTACTTATGTAGGCAAGGGTAAGATTGAGGAAATCCGACTTTTAATTGAACAGTTAGGTGCAACTGGTATTATCTGTGATGATGAATTATCACCTGCTCAATTAAAAAATCTGGAAGATGCATTACAAGCAAAGGTTATGGATCGTACAATGATTATATTAGATATCTTTGCACAACATGCTAGCACAAGAGAAGGTAAGATTCAGGTAGAATTAGCTCAATTAAAATACCGTTCTACCAGGTTAATTGGTATGAGAAATTCTTTATCAAGACTTGGTGGTGGTATAGGTACGAGAGGACCTGGTGAAAAGAAATTAGAGATTGATCGTCGTTTAATTAAGGACAGAATAGCTCAATTAAATAGAGAACTAGAGGATATCAAGAAAAACAGAGAAGTTGCGCGTTCTCTTCGTATGAAGAATCCAGTTCCGGTAGTAGCAATCGTTGGTTATACCAACGCTGGAAAATCCACATTATTAAATCGCCTTACAGAGGCGGATGTGTTAGAGGCTAACATGCTATTTGCAACCCTTGATCCTACGACTAGAAATCTTGTCTTAGAAAGTGGACAGCAGGTACTGCTCACGGATACGGTTGGTTTTATTAGAAAGCTACCACACCATTTGATTGAAGCTTTTCGTTCAACCTTAGAAGAAGCAAGGTATGCCGATATTATCTTACATGTGGTTGATGCTTCGAATCCTCAGGCTTATAAACAGATGCATATTGTCTATGAAACATTAAAAAGGTTACAAGTAACGGATAAAACTGTGATTACTGTTTTTAATAAACAAGATCTTGTGAATGAAGAAGAGCCGATGAAGGATTTAAAGGCAGATAAAACCGTAAAAATTTCTGCTAAGCAAGGAGAAGGTATAGTAGAACTTTTAAATCTTATAGAAGAAGTATTAAGAGAGGCAAAAGTTTTATTAGAGCATACATTTTCATATCAAGAAGCCGGAAGCATACAACTTATCCGTAAGTATGGGCAGCTATTAGAAGAAGAATATCAAGAAGATGGTATTTTTGTGAAAGCTTATGTTCCAAAGGATATTGCAAGCCAGTTGATTCGAAGTAAATAAAAGTACATTAAGTTTTTTAAATTGGCTTTTATTAGAGCCTTACAAGTGAAAATTTATCTAATAAAAAAATTATTTTATATATATTAAGAAGTCCAGAAGAAGCGAAACATAACGAAAACCGTGTGTTTATGCTGTTTTCTGGACTTTTGCTATAAACACAATATATAGTGGTAGGACTAAAATCACAGAATATATATTGTAGTTATCCTTGACGTTACGATTTCTTTCTGCTAAAATTTATTAATGAACAATGTAGGTAAGAAGGGAGAAGTACACATGATTAAAGTTGTGAAACGGGATGGTGAAATAGCCGAATTTGCGCTTTCAAAAATCAGTAGTGCCATAGCGAAAGCATTCAATGCTACGCAAAAACTTTATAACGAGGATATTACTAATTTGTTGTCCTTGCGTGTTACATCAGATTTTCAAACCAAATTAAAAGATAGTACGGTTACAGTGGAAGATATTCAAGACAGTGTTGAGCATGTACTTGAGCAATCTGGATATACCGATGTAGCAAAAGCCTATATTCTTTATCGTAAGAATAGGGAAAAAATACGTAATATGAAATCTACTATTTTGGATTATAAAGAAATTGTAGATACGTATGTTAAGGAAGAGGACTGGAGAGTAAAAGAAAATTCAACAGTTACTTATTCTGTCGGAGGTTTAATTCTACATAATTCTGGAGCAATAACTGCGAACTATTGGTTATCAGAGATTTATGATGAAGAAATTGCAAATGCACATCGTAACGCTGACATTCATATTCATGATTTATCCATGTTAACAGGATATTGTGCCGGTTGGTCTTTAAAACAACTTATTAAAGAAGGTCTTGGTGGAATCCCAGGGAAAATCACCTCATCTCCAGCAAAGCACCTTTCCACACTATGTAACCAGATGGTTAACTTCTTAGGTATCATGCAGAATGAATGGGCTGGAGCACAAGCGTTCTCCTCTTTTGATACTTACCTAGCTCCATTTGTAAAAGTTGACAATTTAAGCTATGAAGAAGTAAAGCAGTGTATTCAATGCTTTATATACGGTGTAAATACACCGAGTCGATGGGGAACACAAGCACCTTTCTCCAATATTACGTTAGACTGGACAGTACCAAATGATTTAGCGGAATTGCCATGTATTGTCGGCGGAAAAGAGATGGATTTTAAATATAAGGATTGTAAGAAAGAGATGGATTTAGTGAACAAAGCCTTCATTGAAATTATGATCGAAGGTGATGCGAACGGACGTGGATTCCAATATCCAATTCCTACTTATTCCATTACAAAAGATTTTGATTGGTCAGATACAGAGAACAATCGATTGTTATTTGAAATGACAGCTAAGTATGGTACGCCTTACTTTTCTAATTACATTAACTCTGATATGGAGCCAAGTGATGTTCGTTCCATGTGCTGTCGTTTAAGACTTGATCTTCGTGAATTACGTAAAAAGACGGGTGGTTTCTTTGGTAGCGGTGAAAGTACCGGTTCGGTTGGTGTTGTTACCATTAATATGCCACGAATTGCATATGTATCAGCAAATGAAAAGGAATTCTACCAAAGACTTGATCGTATGATGGATATCTCAGCGAGATCCTTGAAGGTAAAGAGAAAGATTATTACGAGATTATTAGAAGAAGGATTATATCCGTATACAAAACGTTATCTCGGTACGTTTGATAATCATTTCTCTACCATCGGATTGATTGGTATGAATGAAGTTGGGTTGAATGCAAGATGGCTTGGTAAAGATATGACTGATAAGAAAACTCAGCAATTTACTGTGGAAGTATTAAATCATATGAGAGAACGTCTCAGTGATTATCAGGTGGAATATGGAGATCTTTATAATTTAGAAGCAACACCAGCCGAATCTACAAGCTATCGTCTTGCAAAGCATGATAGAAAACGTTGGGCAGATATTAAGACCGCTGGAAAAGAAGGAGATACACCTTATTATACCAATAGTTCTCATCTTCCTGTAGAGTACACGGATGATATCTTCTCTGCACTTGATGTTCAGGACCAGTTACAGACTTTATATACTTCTGGTACCGTATTCCACGCTTTCTTAGGTGAAAAATTACCAGACTGGGAAGCTGCCGCTAAATTAGTTCGAACGATATCAGAAAATTATAAATTACCTTACTATACGATGTCACCAACCTATTCGATCTGTAAAAATCATGGCTATATTAAAGGAGAGAGCTTTGTTTGTCCAGAGTGTGGTGAGCAGGCGGAGGTATATAGTAGAATTACCGGATATTATCGACCAGTACTAAACTGGAATGAAGGAAAGTCACAAGAATATAAAAATAGAGTAGAGTACAATCTATCGAAGGCATTGAATACCGATGATTTGCATATTGTAGATCATGGTTTTGAGGAAGCTGCTGTTACAATTAATCTAGATGATAGCGAAGTGGAGCTATCAAAAGATGGCTGTTATTTATTTACGACAAAAACATGTCCGAATTGTAAACTAGTAAAAGGATATTTGGATGGTTTTGATTATCAAGTAGTAGATGCAGAGGAGAATATTGAGTTAGCGAAGCATTATCATATTATGCAAGCTCCTACCTTATTAGTTGTAAAAGAAGGAATGGTAACGAAATATGTGAATGCTTCCAACATAAAGCAGTTTGTGGATACAGAAAGTACATGTGTTATGCACTAGATATCACATGTGAAATAATGTGACTTATGAAATAACGATGAGATAGAAAAAGATACAATCATTTAAAAAATGATTGTATCTTTTTTCTTTTCTAACCAATAAAGAAAAAGTTGACAAAAATGTTCTATTTCTAGGTCAAAAGTCACAGAAAAATTTGATTTTTATTTTTAGTATGCTATAATAAGGAAGTATATAGAAAAAAATCTCCGTGCTTTTGCTTACAGATGCGATACTGAAAAGTTGGCTTGGTGATTTTAAATCAAACTTATTGATATAGATATCTCTAAGAGGTGAATGAATGGAAGATAATATGATACTGACAAGAGCATATGTGGGATGTGCTACCTTTGATAGTGATTTTCGTATCAGGGTAGGGGACGAAGGTATCTATCGCATTATTGATGAAGGAAAATGCTATCCTTATTCTCTTCTCATGCTAATACATACAGAGGACCAGGAAGATTTTTGTCGTATTGTTCGGAATTTAAATGAAAATGAAGTTCAGAATGGAACATTACAAATACGACTAGAAGACGGAGAGTTTTATATCACCTATTATACTGTAGAGAATCTAGGGATTCCTTACATAGATGGAGTGCTATATCAAATACGTTTTTATAATATTAAGGCATTTCAACAAGTAATATCAAAGCAAAAGTATGAGATTATGGATTATCGTACTATTTTAAGCTTATCTCATAATCTTTATTTTTCTTATGATGTGAATACAACGATCCTTACATATTATTGGATGAGTGGAAATCAAGAGGTAATTGTAGCACAACAACCTCTTCTTCTGTGGAAAAAAGAAGTATTAGACAATGGTTATGTCAAAGAAAAGGACAAAGGTATTCTTGGTAGTATGTGTGAAGACCTAATGGAGGGAAAATCTAATTTTTACTACCAGCTTATCAATAGTATAATAACAAAGGGAAAAGAAGAAGTTCGTTGGATTATTCGAGGTAGCGCAGCTCATGAAAAGATGAAACTAGCAAGGATTGTAGGTGTCATTGAGTTTGAAAAATTAACCGAGGATGGAAAAGAAGATTTCTTTTCTGACTTAATGAATCGAGATGCGCTTACAGGATTATTAAATAAAAGAGCGATAACTCAGCTTGCAGAACAAAAAATCCAATATGCTGGTAAGGAAAAATTCCGATTTTTAATCTTGGATGTTGATAACTTTAAAACAATCAATGATACTTATGGTCATATGTTTGGTGACGAAGCTATTGTAAAAGTTACTAACATTGTGAAAAAGATGGTTGGTGATCATGGCGTTGTTGGAAGAATAGGCGGAGATGAGTTATTTGCTATATTAGAAAATGTGGACGACGATAAAAGTTTAAGAAATGTATTAAAGGCAATACGAGAGAATGTTGCTTATGCCTACATTGGTTCTCAAAATAATATTCATGTTACATGTTCCATGGGTTGTGTAGAATATCCTACCGATGGTGTTACATATAAGGAACTTTTTCAGAAAGCGGACTATAGCTTATATCTTGCTAAGGAAAAGGGAAAAAATCGATATATCATCTATAATCCTCTTAAACATGGAGATATAAGTTGTAAGTTTTCGAATGGTACTCCTCTTTCGATGGATACATCATACGCGGGGTGTAATAATACAAAAATATTTTCTGAAATGATACATTCTTTGTTTGAAAAGCAAGAGGAAGGGATCGAAGAGGTTTTTCATAAGTTAGGTGAAAATTATCAGTTTGAAAAGATTAATGTCTACTACGGAAAAGATTTACCTTTAATGATGCATTGGGGGACAACCTATTCTGAAGATAAGAATGCTAAATATTTGTTAGAACAAGGATATCTGGACAACTTTTCTGCAAATGGTGTTATTGTGCTAGATAATATGAACATCAGTAAATCGTTGCAAGCTTATCAAATATTTATGAGACAAAAATTAACGTTTGTTATGCAGATTATGATAAAAAAAGAAGACGATATTATTGGCTTAATATCCTTGGAAAGAACAGTTAAAAAATCTAAGATGTCTGCAGTTGATATTAATAATTTAGAGTTGTTATGCCATCTGATAGGTAATATAATTCTGAAAAACCCTAAGTTTTTAAAAGATTTAAGGCAAATCTAAAAACAAATTGGTTGGTTTATGAAAAAATACTTGAAAAATTTTGGATAAAAGTCTAATATATTACATAACATGAACGCAACCTATGGCATGTTACTGTTTGCTAGTCTACCCCAGGACATGTAAGAGAGCAGCGTAACATGAGGGAAAATATATAGAAAGAAGGATGTACAGATGCTGAATATCAGATATGAAAAAACAACTGCACTTAAGAAACTTCCTGCAGCTGATGATCCACTAAAATTCGGTACTATTTTTACCGATCATATGTTTCTAATGGATTATGAAGAGGGAAAGGGGTGGCATGACCCTCGAATTGTTCCATATGGACCAATTTCATTAGAGCCATCCGCCATGGTATTTCACTATGGACAAGAGATGTTTGAAGGTTTAAAAGCCTATAAGACAGAGGATGGAAGAACATTATTATTCCGACCATATAAGAATGCAGAACGTGCCAATAACAGTAATAAGAGACTTTGTATCCCAACGATGCCAGAAGAGGATTTTGTTGAGGCCATAAAGGCAGTGGTTAAGGTAGATGAAAGATGGATTCCTACAAAGCCAGGTACCTCCTTATACATTCGACCTTTTGTAATTGCAACAGACCCATTCCTTGGGGTACGCCCATCCCATCGTTATCTGTTTGCAGTAATTCTATCTCCAGTTGGTGCCTATTATCCAGAAGGATTAAATCCTGTGAAGATATGGATTGAAGATGAATTTGTCAGAGCAATTAAAGGTGGTATCGGAGAGGCAAAAACAGGTGGTAACTATGTGGCATCCATGCCTGCTCAGGTGAAAGCACATGAAGAAGGATATTCTCAGGTGTTATGGTTAGACGGTAAGGAAAGAAAATATATTGAAGAAGTTGGTGCAATGAATATCTTCTTTAAGATTAATGGTAAAGTGCTAACTCCAGAATTAAATGGTAGTATTTTACCTGGTGTAACCAGAGATTCTGTAATTTCTTTATGTAAACACTGGAACGTACCGGTTGAGGAAAGAAAAATATCTGTGGAAGAACTATATGAGGCAAGCAAAGATGGTTCTTTAGAAGAAGTATTTGGTACTGGAACAGCTGCAGTAATTTCTCCTGTAGGACACCTTCGTTTTAATGACCATGTATTAATGGTTTCTGATGGTGGTATTGGGGAGTTAAGTAAAAAAATATATGATACAATAACAGGTATCCAATTAGGAAAAATTGAAGATACTCTTGGCTGGACCGTAGAGGTTTAGTAAAAGTTTTATAAAAAGGCATTGGTTAATTCAGTGTACCTTTCTATGTTAGTTATAGTTTGTCTAACATTGGGGGTGCACTTCATTGACCAATTGCCTTTTTTTATGGAATGTAATCCATGGCATATGGCATAGATTATAAGGTAACAAACGATTTGGAGCAAACTATGAAAGACAAGATTATCATGTTAGTATTGTTGATAATCTTCCTATCTTTAATTGGAAGGTTGTTCTATGATAAAGCAGAGGAGGAAATTGCAGGAAGTATCATTGGTAAAATAGAATACGATTCACTGGATGAGTTAGCTCTTTTTGTTACCTTAGAAAATGAGGTAGAGCTAAATAAACGAGGAATGGTATGGAAGGAAGGAAGGAATATTTGGGATTTTGACATTACTGCTAGTATTACGGTAGGAAATGATTATGTAACCGATGGTGATTTAAGTAGGGAGCCAGATTATGTACAACACTATCCGAATTTATATGCGCATTCGGAAGCAGAATATAAATCGCCTGATGATGGAAAAAAAGTATGTTTTCTAACGTTCGATGATGGACCTAGTGCAAATACGTTAAAGGTTTTGGATGTGCTAGATGAAAAGAATATAAAAGCTACCTTCTTTGTTATCGGTGAAGAGATAAATGAGGCGAATGCTAGTATATTAAAAGAAGTAGTCAATCGAGGGCACCATATTGGTATACATACCTATGTACATGATTATGATAAAATCTATAAATCGGTCGATTCTTTCTTAAAGGATTATGATAAAGCATTTCAAAGAATTGAGGAAGTAACAGGAATACGTCCGTATATTTATCGTTTTCCAGGAGGAAGCTATAATTATTACCTTAAGAGAATCAGAAAAGAACTCGTTGCTGAAATGGAGAGAAGAGGGTTTATTTATTATGACTGGAATGTTAGTGGAGAGGATTCGGTAGGTTCTCCTACAGCCTATTCCATTAAAAAGAATATTAGTAGAGATTTAAATCGGTATCAGTGTCCGGTTATTTTATTACATGATGGTCAAACAAATCCATTAACAGCCAAGGTATTAGGTGGAATTATAGATTATATTGAATCAAAAGGTTATGAATTTGACACCTTAAATCATCGGGAACCGTGTCAGTTTCGATGGTGATAGCAAGAAAAAAAGGCTTTGCATGATAGTTTTACTTGATTTTAACAAGTAATCATGCAAAGCCTTTTTTAGCACAAGTGAGATCTACACTTGTTTGTTAGAATGGAATAATGTGAGGAATACAAATTATTGATATTCTGCAATTCGAGAGATAGCAACATAAATACCCGAGATCTTATACCAAGTTGGAAGGTCAACGATTCCTGTTTCAGGAAGTCCAAATTGTTTTTGAAATGCTCTTACTGCTTCTGCGGTTGCTGATCCAAAGATTCCATCGACTGCGATATTAGGGATAGGATAGTATACATCAGCGATTTCATTCAATTGTTCTTGTAACTGCATAACGCTAGAACCAGAGGAGCCTATTGTTAAATTATAGCCTGGGAAGGATACTGGAACTCCAGAAACTTCATACGTTGTATTAATATAGATACTTTCTCCATAGTAATATCGTAGAATTTCGATAGCAGTATATCCTTGATCCCCAAGTGATTTGGAACCCCATTGTGACATTACCTCAGGACAAGATACACGTTTACCATCACAATACTGTGTTAAGATTGGCTGCTTCACATTTGGCCTAGATAAAAAATTATTAAAAATCGTATCAACAACCCTACTGATTGGATCAAAGAAATTTCGCCCTGGCATAAACTTATGATCATAAGCAGTGGACGATGTAATAGTAAAATTGTAACCTTTATTTCGATACCATTCAGTAAAGACACGATTTAAGGTAAAGGATTGAATCGCTAATACATTAGCATAGATAGTAGCTTCAGGCCAGGTAGCATAGATTTCACTGGATGCTACATTTTTAATGTAATCTCGATATAGAACCCAGTAATCTTTAGCTGAGCTGTCGGAAGGTGGCCCATCATGAACGATAATATATTCAGGGATGACAACATTAGGAAGTACAATTTCAGAGGATTCTTCTAAGGGTTTTATTTCAGATTCCAGAATCTTAGGTGGATAATCTCCGTAGAGGGTATGTTGTGGGATTACAAAAGATTCTGCAGTATCACCGACTCCTGCGGAAGGAGCTGGATCTAGAACGATATTTTGTCTGGCATTTACAGTTGGAAGAATTTGAGCTCCTGTTATGATAACTGGTTCAAAGCCAGGTGCTTTAATAGTCAATGTATACTCAGAATATGGCATTGGGGCACTCGGTTCTAAACTGTAATCTAGAGGAGGTGCAGGTAATTCTATGATTCCTGTTCTTCCACTATTATCTGTTTGTACTTCTTCTAAGGGTTGGGGAGAAGGGTCGCCGGTAAATTTGATATCGACTGTAGCATTGCTGACAGGACGATTGTCTCTAGCAGAAACCACATCTACGGAAAGACCACCAAGAGACTGCGTTTCTACTTGAGCTGGATATACTCTGTTGTCGAAACGAGGCATCATATTAGTACGAATAATTTGTTTATCCATAGTGGGTGAAAATACATCTTTATCCAATCCTAGACTTTGACGATAGGCGGTGGAATGAAAGGAGTATGGGTTGTATATCATGATTATTACCTCAATATACTGGTTCAAAATAAGGTATGCGAAGAGGGCAATTTTGGTGCAAGTACATGAATTTTCTAGTAAGTGTTATATGGAAAGAATAATTGTGAATATTCAGAAATCGTGATTATCTTAGATTAGACTGGTAAATGTGCACAATTAGGCAAGAGAAATTAACTGTATTTTTTATCATATTTGTGAATAAATAGTTCTTGTAATTTTTCAGACGGTGTGGTATCATTTTAACAATTTGAGTATTTATTTGAAAAATTTAAGCCTCAGGACTTAAGATGTATCACCCTTTATATTCATGCGATGCATGAATTGAGTGTAAGGAGGCGATATATCTTATTTTTTTAGGCGGGGATTGGAAAAAATATACACTCAAAATTTGGGAATCAGGGTCACCCAAAGTAAACATAACATAAATAGGAGGATTTGTATGAAGGCTTTTCTTATACTGGAAGACGGGCACATTTTCGAAGGTAAACATATTGGTTCGAAAAGAGAGGTTATGAGTGAAATCGTATTTAATACCTCAATGACAGGTTATCTGGAGATATTAACGGATCCATCCTATGCTGGCCAGGCGGTGGTAATGACATATCCGCTGATTGGCAATTATGGTATTTGTCCATCCGACATGGAGTCATTAAAGGCATGGCCAGATGGATTTATTGTAAGAGAGACATCACGTGTACCAAGTAATTTTAGATCTGAATTAAGTTTAGAGGAGTTTCTGATTAAAAATGACATACCTGGAATCTCTGGTGTGGATACAAGATGCTTAACGAAGGTTCTTCGTGAAAGCGGTACAATGAATGGTATGATTACAACAAATGAGAATTTTGTAATCGAAGATGTTGTAAAAGAGTTAAAGGAATATAAGGTAACTGGTGTTGTTAACAAGGTAAGTTGTAAAGAGAAGAAGGTTACAACCCATGAGAACTTTACACCAACTGATTTTGAGATGGCTAAAATGAGCTACATGGCATCTCCTGAGATGAAAGAAGCAATTGAGAAGGCGACAAGAGGCGGTGTTTGTCTTGGTGAAATCGCAATGGCAAGCATGCAGGGAACTGCAGGAATCGCTTATTTAAATAAGTTAGCAGAAGATGAAAACTTAATAAAAACACATTATAGAGTTGCATTAATGGATTTTGGTACTAAGAAAAATATTGAACATTGTCTGTTAAAGAGGGGCTGTGAAGTTACTGTTTACCCTGCTGACACAAAAGCAGAGGAAGTATTAGCAGGAAACCCAGATGGAATTATGTTAAGTAATGGCCCTGGAGACCCAGCAGAATGTGTAGAAATCATTGAAGAGATAAAGAAATTACAAGAATCTAATGTTCCAATCTTTGCCATATGTCTAGGACATCAGTTAATGGCTCTCGCAAATGGATTTGCGACCACGAAAATGAAATACGGACATCGTGGTGCTAACCATCCAGTCAAAGATTTAGAAACTGGTCGTGTCTATCTATCTTCTCAGAACCATGGCTATGTAGTTGTAGAAGATTCAATTGATGAGAAAAAGGCGGAAGTCCGTTTTATCAATGCAAACGACAAGACAATCGAGGGACTTAAGTATAAGAATAAGAATATTTTTACTGTACAGTTTCATCCAGAGGCATGTGCTGGTCCACAGGATTCTGAGTTCTTATTTGATGAGTTTATAAAGATGATGGAGGTAAATGCGTAATGCCAAAGAATAATGACATTAAAAAGGTTTTAGTGATTGGTTCTGGCCCGATAGTTATTGGTCAGGCAGCAGAGTTTGATTATGCAGGTACCCAAGCATGTCGTTCTTTAAAGGAAGAAGGAGTAACTGTTGTTTTGGTTAACTCCAATCCAGCAACCATCATGACAGATAAAGACATCGCAGATATGGTTTACATCGAGCCATTAACTCCAGATGTTGTAAAGAAGATTATCTTAAAGGAGAAACCAGATAGTGTACTTCCAACACTTGGTGGTCAAGCTGCATTAAATATTGCCATGGAGTTAGAAGAGTCTGGATTCCTAGCTGAAACAGGTACGAAGCTAATTGGTACGACTTCTTTAACCATTAAGAAGGCAGAAGATCGTTTAGAGTTTAAGAATACGATGGAGAAAATCGGCGAACCTTGTGCAGCCAGCGTCGTTGTTACTACAGTAGGTGCAGCAGTTGATTTTGCAGAGACTATCGGATATCCAGTTGTAATACGTCCGGCCTATACCCTTGGTGGTTCAGGTGGTGGTATTGCTGCGACAAAGGAAGAGTTAATCGATATCTGTACGAATGGATTACGTCTTAGCCGTGTTGGACAGTGCTTAATCGAGCGTTGTATCGCTGGATGGAAGGAAATTGAATATGAAGTAATGCGTGATGGTGCAGGTAACTGCATTACAGTATGTAACATGGAAAACTTAGATCCAGTTGGTGTTCATACTGGCGATAGTATCGTAGTTGCTCCATCTCAGACGTTATCGGATAAAGAGTATCAGATGTTACGTACTTCTGCCTTAAATATTATCACAGAGTTAAATATTACTGGTGGATGTAACGTACAGTACGCATTAAAGCCAGACAGCTTTGAGTACTGCGTAATCGAAGTAAACCCTCGTGTAAGCCGTTCTTCCGCGCTTGCTTCTAAGGCTACTGGATATCCTATTGCCAAGGTAGCAGCAAAAATAGCACTTGGTTATACCTTAGATGAGATTCCTAACGCAATTACAGGAAAGACTGTGGCAAGTTTCGAGCCAGCACTTGATTATTGTGTAGTAAAGATTCCAAAGTGGCCATTTGATAAGTTTATTATGGCAAAGAGAACTTTAACTACTCAGATGAAGGCAACTGGTGAGGTTATGAGTATCTGTACGAACTTTGAAGGTGCCCTCATGAAAGCAGTACGTTCCTTAGAGCAAAACATCTATAGTATGAACTATGGTGATTACAGTAAGGACAGTATCGATGATATCCGTGAGAAACTTCATTTAGTGGATGACAGACGTATCTTTGTTATTGCAGAAGCTATCCGTCGTGGGATTACACCAGAAGAAATTAATGATATTACAAAGATTGATTTATGGTTTATTGATAAAATAGCAATACTTACTGAGATGGAAAAACGCTTAAGTGAAGAGCCATTAACCAAAGAGTTAATGTTAGAAGCAAAGCGTCTGGAATTCCCTGATCGTGTCATCGCACAATTTAGCGGTAAAACTTTAGAGGAAGTTAAGAAGCTTCGTAAAGAAGAGTTTGGAATTAAAGCAGCATTTAAGACAGTTGATACTTGTGCCGCTGAATTTGAGGCACAGACTCCTTATTACTATTCCTGCTTTGCAAGCGAGAATGAAGTAGATGCTACTAAGACTAAGAAAAAGGTATTAGTTCTTGGATCTGGTCCAATCCGTATTGGACAGGGTATTGAGTTTGACTATTGTTCTGTACACGCAACTTGGTCCATGAGTAAGAGCGGTTTCGAGACAATTATCGTTAATAACAATCCAGAAACAGTAAGTACAGATTTTGATATCGCAGATAAACTTTACTTTGAGCCTTTAACTCCAGAAGATGTTGAAAATATTGTGGATCTTGAGCAACCAGACGGTGCCGTAGTACAGTTTGGTGGTCAGACAGCGATTAAGTTAACAGAAGCCCTTCTTAAGATGGGAGTTCCAATCTTAGGTACTAGTGCAGAAAATGTTGACGCTGCAGAAGACCGTGAATTATTCGATGAGATCCTTGAAAAATGTTGTATTCCAAGACCTGCTGGTAAGACTGTATTTACTACAGAGGAGGCAATTGTAGCAGCAAATCAATTAGGATATCCAGTACTTGTTCGTCCATCCTACGTACTTGGTGGTGCTGGTATGCAGATTGCAATCTGTGATGATGATGTTCGTGAATTTATGGAAATCATTAACCGTAATGTACAGGAACACCCTATCCTTGTAGATAAGTATTTAATGGGCAAGGAAGTAGAAGTAGATGCGGTATGTGATGGCGAGGATATTCTAATTCCTGGTATCATGGAACACATTGAAAGAGCAGGTATCCATTCTGGAGATAGTATCTCTGTATACCCTGCTTTAAGTGTAAGTGAAAAGGTGCAGGATGTAATCGTTGACTATACAAGAAAACTTGCGAAGTCCTTAAATGTAATCGGTTTAATTAACATCCAGTTTATCGTATATAACGAAGAAGTTTATGTAATCGAGGTAAATCCAAGATCTTCTCGTACAGTACCATACATCAGTAAGGTAACAGGTATTCCAATTGTAGAACTTGCATCGAAAGCGGTACTAGGAGAAAAAATTGCAAACTTAGGATATGGTACTGGACTTGCAAAGAAAGCGGATTATATTGCGATTAAGATGCCAGTATTCTCCTTCGAGAAACTACGTGGTGCAGATATCGGTTTAGGACCAGAAATGAAGTCAACAGGTGAGTGTCTCGGTATTGCAAAAACCTTTAATGAAGCATTATATAAGGCATTCCTTGGCGCTGGTATCAATCTTCCAAAGCATAAGAAGATGATTCTTACTGTAAAAGATGCAGATAAATTAGAGGCAGTATCAGTAGGAAGAAGATTTAAAGCTCTTGGATATGAGATTTATGCAACAAGAAGCACTGCGAGAGTATTAAATGAAAATGGAGTAGAAGCAATTCCGGTTCAGAAGGTAGACGGAGAATCTCCAACTATCCTAGATTTACTTCTTGGTCATGAGATTGACTTAGTCGTGGATACTCCAACTCAGGGACGTGACAAATCTAGAGATGGTTTCTTAATCCGTCGTATGTCGATTGAGACAGGTGTAACTTGCCTGACATCTCTCGATACAGCGAATGCATTACTAACTAGCTTAGAAAATATGGCAGACGGCGAATTAAGTTTAATTGATATAGCGAAAATTTAAATAGAATCATAAAAGAATGGGTAAACGGGAAGTTTACCCATTTTTTTTATGTGCGCCCAGCATGGGCGCAATCTAATGGGTTAAAGTCCCTAGTCTGCCCTAGTAGTGGGAAAGACATAGCCGAACACCAAGGGTGTCCATCGTGAGGTGGAATCTGAAGGAAGGTGT
>JAEWHR010000001.1 GCA_023387655.1 Bacillota bacterium | reverse complement strand
CCAGGTCCCGTATGAGCACCAATCGTCGGGCAGATGTAATTTATCATAATATTAGTTATTCCAAAACGTTCTTTAACTAAATCTGCAACGAAATTTGCATCTTCTAAGCAATCACCATGGGCTATGAATACAGTATCATTTTCGTATCCGTTCATTCTTTGTTCCATATTATCTACTAATGTAGTTAATGCTTTTTTACGACCTCTTACATTGGATAGTGGAATTAATCTTCCCTCGTTATCCACATGAAGTACTGGTTTTATGCTAATTAAAGTACCAATGATTGCAGATGTTTTAGATACACGTCCGCCACGATGTAAATGGAAGAGATTATCAACCGTAAACTGATGGCAGATATGATTCTTATTTTCTTCAATATAAGCAACCACTTCGTCCAGAGTTTTTCCGGATTCTTTTAATTGAACTGCTTTATATACCAAAAGTCCTTGTCCCATGGAAGCACAACAAGAGTCTACTACAACAATGTTAGCGTCAGGGTTTTCATCGCAGATTTCACGAGCCGCTACGGTAGCATTGCTACAACTGCCGCTAAGAGCAGAAGAAAAGCTGATATGAAGTACATCAACTCCAGATTCTACCTGTTTGGTAAAAGAATCTAAAATAAATTCTGGATTGGAAGCCATAGTTGTTGGCATGAGACCATTTCTCATTCTATTATAAAAATCTTTTGGATCAAGATCCTTATCGCCACCATAAATATCCCCGTCTAAATTATAGTATATTGGATGTATAAAAATATTATGTTCCTTCACATATTCCAATGGAAGATCTGCAGTAGAATCAGTTGAAATAATATAATCTTTCATGATAAATTCTCCTTATATGAATTAATATCATTGGTTACAGTACTTTTTAGATATAATATAACTCAATACTATTATATACACTTTAAAACTTGTTATCTTGCAAGAAAAATTAAATTTTATAAAAAAGATGATTTTCAAGTACTTTAATAATGGGATGTTCAAAATAGTTTGATGTGCTATAATAAAAGTTATATGTAAAATTTTACGTATCCTTGATTTAAAAAGTGGCTTTATTTAAAACAATGTGACAGCAGTATGTTCTAACATCAATTGAAATGGAGGTTTTTAAATGAAAGGAAAGAAGATTATATCATTTGCATTAGCTTTAATAATGCTAATAAGTGTGGTGTTATCTGGTAGCACAATTAAGGTGTCGGCTGCGATAGTCTTAGCCGATTATAAAGATGTCAAAGCATCTGATTGGTTCTATAAGGATGTAATGTACGCCGGACAACTTCGTATTATGAAAGGTTATGATGACAATACATTTAAACCTAACCAAGCTATGAGTATTTCATCCTATGTACAACTTTTGTTGAATTCCTTGAATATTGATTATTCCAAGGCAAGTTCAACCAAAACAACCCCTAAACATATTACCAAAGCCCTTCAGATTGGAATCTTGCAAAAAGGAGAGTTCAATAATTATAATAAAGCGCTTACCCGTGGTGAAATGTCACGTTTGTTAAATCGAGTAATTAAAGCAAAAATAGTTTCGGTAACGTTCCCAAGTGAAAAAAGTAAAGTCGTAACGCAAATAAAGGATTACTCAAAAATGAATAAAAACGCAAAGGATATCGCGTATACAGTTTATGGGTCGGGGATTGTAAGATTACTGGATAATGATAATATGGGATTTAGTCAGAAAGCCACTCGTGCCGAGATTGCTTCGGCTTTATTACGATTGACCAATTCGATTTATCGTATTTTTCCCATAACATCAACACCTGTGGATTTTTCTAATACCATTAGTGTCGAAGATTTCACAACTCAACTATTAAAAGCTGTTGGAAAATCATCTTCTATGAATTCAGCCTATAATTATGGATATGTACGTTCCGAAGCTGAGTATCCTTCTTATCAAAAGCCGATTTTGAGACGTGAAGCTGCTCTTACTGTAGCAAGATTGATGGATGATGTTACGGATATTAAGTACTTTTTTACAAGAGGAGATAACGACATCTTTTTAAAAGGAGTAGATGTAGCATTTGAGTATCCTGATTATGAAAAAATAGAAAAGCTTGAAGAATGGGTGGGATTTCCATCACCAATTTTTAATATATATAGTTGGGAAGAATACAGAGGAAATATCGCTGATATTTATCAGATAACCGAAGAATATCAAAAAGAAATGGTCACCTTGTATTTAGCCGGTTTTATTGATGTTGATAAGAACCAGAACTTAAGACCTTATGATTTTTTAACGAAAGAAGAAGCCAGTGAATTAATTCAAACCGTGAAATCATTTGCTTCTCTAAATCCAAGGAAAGCAAATGAAAAATTATTGACGATGATACGTCCAGTAAAAGAGAAAGCTTTACCAAGTGTCAAGAATCCATCCAATGCAAGGTTATGGGGCGAGACTTATCCTTATGTAAAGAGTTCTCTTTATGAATATGTAAAATCCATATCTAGTCCATGGTCCTCATCTAATCCATGGGGAAATCTTTCCAATATCCAATTATATAATAGGAACTCAGACAGTTTATACCGTGATCCTCAAATATTTAAGAACTTCTTAAATACTCGCTACACGGTTGATTACCGAACATTAAATTGTAAGGCTGACTACTATAGTACATATGGTAATATAACTGGAACCGGTGATTTTCTAGAGAGGGTTTTATTCTTCTATAATTCAGCATCTAGTAGGAATTTCGTACAACAAAACAGCGAAGAGACACCAAGGAAAGATAGACTCTATCCGGATGATATTATAAAGAAAGAGATAACCACGATTAAAAACAATAAAATTGTGATGCAATCAGAAGCAGTTACTCATAAGTCTTTATTATATGATGAGGAAGCCACGAATATGCTTGTAACATTACGTACGATTTACTATCCAGAGACAAGCGAGGATTATCTAAAGAATATGGGACTAGAAGCCGGGGTATGGTATGAACAGGACATATGTGTTCGTATGATTATAACTACAGATGGTCCTGAGGAGTATAGAGACCGATGGGAAACATCTTGTTTAGTTGATCCATACATTGATGAATTAAGCCCTATACGTAAAATGAAATAAGGTAATCAAAAAAAGAGCAGATTTCTGCTCTTTTTTGATTTTAAAATTAGTTTTTAAATAGGTATTTAAGATGTGTTTTTTATATTATATTTCAGGAATCTCTCAATTAAAGATGCATTACGATTACTTGACCATCATGATAGCAAATTTCAAAATGTTTCTTTGAAATATAAATTCAATGGAAATTAAAACATAAACTCCTGCACAAAAGAAATTTTCATATGCCAGAAAAAAACACTTTGCTATTTTTCTAAACTATGATATAATATGGTGAGTTAATGATATTTAGGAGGCTACATAATGAAGCACATTAAGACTTTAAACACAAAGAATTTAAAAGATACAATGAAAAAGGGCGGATGTGGTGAGTGCCAGACTTCTTGCCAGTCAGCTTGTAAAACATCTTGCACAGTAGGAAATCAGAGTTGCGAGAATAAATAATTGCAGTTTTGATATTCATGTCTGATGAGGACTGTATCCATCGAAGTCGGTGGAAGCTAGTTCGATGAACTGCATAAAAGAGAGATTAGTAAGCAGCGAATTATGTCGCTGCTTATTCCATGTTAGAGACATATAAGACTAGGAGTGATTCATTGCATGAATGGATCAGTCCTGGCCTTATATCAGGTCTGCGTATCGCTATCTATTAAAGTAAGTGGTTTTCAGACCTAGCATAATCATAATAAAGAGTTTATAAAAACTTTTATTATATTAAGGTCATTTGTTTTCTTGACATAAATGAAATGTGAAATGACATAAATAATAAATCATTTGACATAAATCAAATGTTATTTCACATATGATGGAAGAAGAAGGTTTTGTCCTAATTAGGACTTTTATTGAAAGGAGTAACAACAGTGGTTCACCAGTATAAAAATAATGGTTTCAACATCGTACTTGACGTAAATAGTGGAATGGTACATGTAGTTGATGATCTTGCATATGATATCATAGCTCTTTATGAAACTGAGAGCAAAGAAGAAATTATTGAAAAGATGTGGGATAAATACAGCAAAGAAATTAACTTAGCTGATCTTAAGAAGGATTATCCTGAACTTACGAAAGATTCATTAAAACAGGAAATTGGAAATATTTATGATGAAGTAACACAGATGAAAGCCGATGGTAATTTATTTACTGAAGATATTTATGAAGATTATATCGGAAGCTTTAAAAAGAGAGAAACAGTTGTAAAAGCATTATGTCTTCATATCGCTCATGATTGTAATTTAGCATGCCGTTACTGCTTTGCAGAAGAAGGCGAGTATCATGGAAGACGTGCCTTAATGAGCTATGAAGTGGGAAAACAAGCCTTAGATTTCTTAATTGCTAACTCTGGAAACAGAAAGAACTTAGAGGTTGACTTTTTTGGTGGAGAGCCTTTAATGAACTTCCAGGTAGTAAAAGACTTAGTAGCTTACGGAAGAAGTCAGGAAGAAATTCATAATAAAAAATTCCGTTTTACATTAACAACAAACGGTGTTTTATTAAATGATGACATTATGGAATTTGCTAACAAAGAGATGAGTAATGTAGTACTTAGTATTGACGGAAGAAGAGAAGTCAATGATAGTATGCGTCCTTTTAGAAATGGAAAAGGTAGCTATGACCTCATAATTCCTAAGTTTAAAAAATTTGCAGACAGCAGAAATCAAACCAATTATTATGTTCGTGGTACCTTTACTCACAATAATTTAGATTTTGCAGAAGATGTAAAACATCTAGCTGAACTTGGATTTGAGCAGATTTCTGTGGAACCTGTAGTAGCACAGGATGGAGAACCTTATGCAATTACAGTAGAGGATCTTCCTATTTTAATGGAAGAATACGATAAGTTAGCGAAATATATTATCGAAAGAAGAAAAGCAGGTCACTGGTTTAACTTCTTCCACTTTATGATCGACTTAAGTGGTGGACCTTGTGTTGCAAAGCGTTTGTCTGGTTGTGGTTCAGGAACAGAATACCTTGCAGTAACTCCATGGGGTGATTTATATCCATGTCATCAATTTGTAGGCGAAGAAGAGTATTTAATGGGTAATGTATTTGAAGGAGTAAAAGCGACAGATATTAGAGAA
This sequence comes from Bacillota bacterium, assembly GCA_023387655.1. Classification (GTDB taxonomy): domain Bacteria; phylum Bacillota; class Clostridia; order Lachnospirales; family Lachnospiraceae; genus Lachnoclostridium. The sequence goes on along the minus strand of JAEWHR010000001.1, from coordinate 14,396 downwards.
GAGTTTAAGTGTTGCAATGTTTATTCCAAAGAGAAATGTAAGAATTGTTTTGCAAAATTCTACTGTAGCGGTGGATGTTCTGCCAATGCTTTCAAATTCCATGGTAATATTAATGATACTTATGATATTGGCTGTGAATTACAAAGAAAACGTGTAGAATGTGCAATTATGATTAAAGCTGCTGAGGCAGAATTAGCTTAATATACTCTATTTTTTCTATCATATTGGCGGTTAGAGATTCATATTCTAAGAAATGAGTTTCATAGATAAGTGCATCGGAAGAGGTCATGATTTGACTAAATCCGATGCACTTTTTTTCATAATATTGATGAGTTTACTAGCCTTTCAATTGATTGAAACATAACAAGATGGTTCCTATGAGATAATTCTAATTATTTAGTCAAATAGGTTACAATCAATTTTATTCTCGCCCTTTATTAGATTAACAGTTACGGCTTTACCTCTATAATCTAATGTGATGTTTCGATGCTCTTTTGAGGTAAGAATAACAGATTCAAGTTTTCCATCCGCATAAATTAAGTCAGCTGTTAAGCCATGAGTTGCTTTATAACCAAGGAAAGTTAGATTCCTTATCTCGTCTGGAAAGGCAGGTAATAGGTATAAAGTGTTATTTCTATATTGGAATATCATCTCACAAATACCTGAGACACTACCAAAGTTACCATCAATCTGAAATGGTGGGTGATTATCAAAAAGATTTGGCAGAGTACTTCCGGTTAGAAGTGCTTTGACATTTTGATAAGCTAATTCACCCTCACCTAATCTTGCCCAGAAATTAATAATCCAAGCACGGCTCCAGCCGGTATGACCACCACCATGTTGTAATCTTCTTTCTAATGTCTTTTTAGCAGCCTCGGATAGTAAAGGAGTCTCTTCAGGTGTGATCTCTGTACCAGGGAATAATCCAAATAAATGTGAAATATGGCGATGACCTAATTCTAATTCCTCATATTCTTCATTCCATTCCATTATGGTACCATTACTATGAATTTTTGTTGCAGGTAGTCGGTTTAGACATTCCATTACTGTCTTAGTAAGATCCTCATTAAGGGCTATTGTAACTGCTTCATTTTCTGGTGAAGACTTTGTCTCAAGTAAGGTATGATAGGCATGGGTATAATGATGGAATAACTCCCTTATAATTTGATGATCCATCGTACAACCAGCGCTAAGATAGCCAATTTGTCCATTTGGATGACGGTAATTATTCTCAGGGCTAGCAGTTGGTGATAATATTAAGTTACCATTACTATCCTCAATTAAAAATTCAGTCAGGAATAGGCATGCATCGGAGAGAACCGGAAACATCTTAATTAAGAATTTAATGTCCTTTGTATACTCATAATGCTCCCAGATATGAAGGCAAAGCCATGCACCACCTAGTACCCAGTATGTCCCAGGTAACCAGTAATCTTGAGGTGCACAATCACCCCATAGATCCGTATTATGATGTGCAACAAAGCCTTGACAGCCGTACATCTTTTCCGCAGTAATTTTTCCTTTATGATGCATTCGTTTTAATAAATCAAAGAGTGGAAGATGAAGCTCTGGTAAGTTTAACTTTTCAGCAAACCAATAATTCATCTCGGTATTTATATTAATAGTAAATTTACTTCCCCAAGAAGGTGTCATACTGTTATTCCAGATGCCTTGAAGATTCGCTGGAAGAGTACCTGGTCTACTACAGCTAATGAGTAGATATCTACCAAAATGAAAGTAGTCTTCTAATAGTTTAAGATCACTGTCACCATTTCTCATTCTTATTAAACGTTCTGCTGTATCCAAAGTAGCGATAGCGGCTTCTTCCTCAGTTGATGGAGTTAAAATAAAGTCATTTCGATTAAAGAAACTTTGATAATCTTTTTTGTGGGAACGTTTTAATTCATCAAAATGTAAAGTTTTCACATCCATAAGATGAGTTCTTACTTCATTTGTATAATTTTCGCAGCGGAAAGCAGTTCGAATATCAAAAAATAAGGTTACTGTAGTGGCTTCCGATACAACAAGATGGGCGCCAATGGTTTGAATTTTACCGTCAGTGGAAGCTGCAGTAAGACGATTACAGAAAGGGATTCCTCCACGGTATACTAGGGCTACCGAATCTCCATCCTCACAATATAAACGATCCATAAAATGAGGTCTTGATAAGAGAATGCTTAGATTTTGCTTTTTAGGACCCTTACTTTGGAATCGCATTACCATAACATCTGCGGGAGTACTTATAAAATGTTCCCGTGTAAAATGTGTACCTTTATAATCATAGGAAACTGTTACGGTTGCGTCGGATAGATTTAATTGTCTTTGATAGTTTGTAATTTCGGTATGACCGGTTGTTATATGTATTTCTCCTGCGGTTTGGTAACATCGCATATTATCTGGAGTCCCACTGAGTGCATGTAAGGTGGAATTTTGTGCTTCTTCTAAATTACCATCTGCAATCTGTTGGCGAATTATTGGTAGATTCTTTTTAGCATCTGGATTATTTCGGTCCATTGCAAAACCTGACCAGATACTATCTTCGTTTACTTGAATGATTTCATGATCAGGTTTTCCATAAATCATCGCACCAAGTCTACCATTGCCAAGAGGCAAGGCCTCATTCCAGTCACCTGCTGGATTCTGATACCATAGGATATGTCTTTGCATACAAACGTAAACCAAATCATTAACTTCTTTGGTTAACTCCTTCCCTTTTAATTTCCCACAATATAGTTACGTGATTATGTTCGTAACCTTATTGTAGTTGAACTTGTTTCTATATTTTGATTATCTATAGGTTATAACAAAAAGAGATAGAAATCAACAACATTTGGAAAGAGACAAAATTTCTAGAAAATATAAGCTAGATAGCAAAATTTCTGTATTATTATGAGGTTTTTCATGATACACTGATGGGGTAACTAATATGAACGACAGCAAAGCAAATACGTTGCTAAGGAGTAGAAGAATGACATTACGCGAGGCAATATTAAACAAAGATTTAGACGTTGTGAAAGACCTGTTAGTAAAGGACCCGAACTCAATTGAGGATAAGACTGGAGGCATATGGCTACCATTCTTGGCAGCTTCTCTTGGAGATTTAGCGATAGTACGATATATTGTAGAATATTCCAGAGCAAGTTTTAATGTTACAGATGAACTAAATCGAAACATACTTCATTATGGTGTTGAATCTGGTAATATTTCTGTTGTGCGTTACCTAGTGGAAAGGGTAGGAATGTCACCTGTTTCCGGGGATATTAATCTAGTAACACCATATGAAATTGCATATAAAAACAAAAATCAAGAGATTCTATCCTTCTTTGAAGAAGTATGTGGAGCACCATATGAAGAGATGTATCATAATCCAATTCGTACTGGTATGCATCCAGACCCATCCATAATCTGCGTGGGGGATGATTTCTATATGGTTAACTCCTCCTTTATATTCTTTCCTTGTATTCCAATTTCTCATTCCAAAGATTTAATTCACTGGAAAGTTATCGGACATGCAATTACCAACCCAGAGTGGGCGTACTTAGATGAATTAGAAGGTGGACGTGGTTATTGGGCGCCAGATATATCTTATTATGAAGGAAAATATTATATCACAGCAACCTATCGTTTAAATGATACTGGAACAGTCTATCGTAAACAAATCGTAGTTTCTTCTGATAAGCCAGAGGGACCATATTGTGAGCCTGTATTTATTGATGAAGATGGTATTGATCCATCGATATTTACAGACGATGATGGAAGACGCTATATGTTATTAAACCGTGGTGCAAGAATATTTGAGATTAGTAAAGATGGAAAACAACAACTCTCTGAGGCAACTCTTTTATACTATGGTCACCAAAAGAGAGCACCAGAAGGTTCTCATTTACTTAAAAAAGATGGTTGGTATTATCTATTCCAAGCAGAAGGTGGTACCGGACTAGGCCATCGTATCTCTGTAGCTAGATCAAAAGAATTATTTGGTGTATATACTCCATGTCCATACAATCCAATTATGAGACAAAAGGACGAAAAGGGAGCAATCCAGCGTTGCGGCCATGGTAAACCAGTGCAAACACCAAATGGGGAATGGTATATGGTCTATCTTTGCGGTAGACAGATTGAGGGTAAATATAGTTTATTAGGACGTGAAACAGCACTAGATCCAATTACATGGACAGCTGATGGTTGGCCTATTGTAAATAACTTAGAGGGACCAAGTGTTCTACAAAAAAGACCAAACCTTACTCCATTTATACCGGAGCCAGAATTGGATGATTTTGAGAAGGGTGTTTTAAGCAGTCTATGGGTATCACCACGTGCTCCAGAGGAAAATGCTTATACATTCGCTAATGGATATTTAAGGATACAGGGAAGTAAAAAGGATTTAGATACGACAGATTCAAGGAATATCTTATTACGCAGACAACAAGATTTTCATTTTACGTTTGAAGCAACGACGGGCGACGTTAATCTTAGCATCGGTCAAGATTTTGGATTAATCTGCTATTATGATGAAAATACGTACCTTAAATTTGGTCTCTTTGAAACCACAGAAGGACTATTATTACAAGTAGTGGAACATATCGATGAGGAAACAAAGATTAGCTTGTCGACGAAGGTATCAAAAGGGGAATACCGTCTACGTATTGTGACAGAAGGACTTAAGCGAGGATTTTATTACCAGAGATTAACGAATCAAGAGGAAACAAACTGGAATTTACTTGGTGAGTTAGACAGGGTATATTACCTATGTGATGAAGGTATTAGGCGAGGAAAGCGTTTTACTGGTGCTATGGTAGGTATGTATGCTCATGCTGGTGAGAACTCTGCATTGTTCGGTGAATTTAAAGATATTGAATATCAAGGATTGGACCGATAAGGGACATTAAAAACGATAATATAATAAAAAGAGGTATTCGCAAGTGAACTGACCTCCCATAAGTTAGACCTAAAAAATCTAACTTATGGGAGGTCAGTTCGTTGTTTGCTTATGCCTCTTTTTAATATTTTTTGCCTTCAATGCTTGATGGAATGTTCTACTTTTACGATATGATGTCTTTATCCTCAATGCTAGATGGAATCTTCTACTTATCGATATGATGTCTTTATCCTCAATGCTAGATGGAATCTTCTACTTTATCAATATGATGTCTTTATCCTCAATGCTTAATGGTATGTTCTACTTATCAATATGATGTCTTTATCCTTAATGCTAGATAGAATGTTCTACTTTAACGATATTATGTTCTTTATCTTCGATGCTAGATTATTTACTTCTATAAAATAGATTTGCAAATTAATACATGTTTTGATAAGATAACTTATCGGAAGCTGTAAAGTTTTCGAATAAAAGCGTATTTCAAGCGCTGTATATCTAATGAGTTAAGCTTATCGAAAACTTTAAAGAGGTTTCGAAGGTAAAGTTTTAAAATTTGGGTTTAGTTTCCTTAATATATGAAGAGATCACTGCGAAGGAATGGAGAGTAAAATGAAAGAAAAATGGATGTTAGAGGCGAAGCGTGCTGATTTCGATACACTAGCAAATCGTTTTGCTATCAGTCCGGTTTTAGCACGTATTATTGTAAATCGTGGGCTAACAAAAGAGGAAGATATAGAACGCTATTTGTCTTGTGATTTGACTAAGATGCATTCGGGGCTCTTGATGAAAGGAATGGAACAAGCTCGTAATATGATTATTACAGCGATTGACCAAAACCAATTAATAGCCATAGGTACGGATTTTGATAATGATGGAATTTTATCTGGACATAGCTTATCAACTGCTGTAAAGAGGCTTGGTGGTAGAGTTGTTGTTTATGCACCTGACCGAGTTTCTGAAGGTTATGGCTTAAATAGGCGTATTGTTTTGGAAGCGTACGAAGCAGGTAGTCGATTTATTATAACTTGTGATAATGGGATTGCAGCATTTGATGCGATAGATTATGCCAAAGAACTTGGTATGACTGTTGTAGTAACTGATCATCACGAAGTAGCTTTTGTAGAGGAAGAGGATGGAAGTAGAAGGTTTTTGCTTCCGAATGCCGATGTTGTAGTAAATCCTAAGCAAGAGGATTGTCCTTACCCTTTTAAAGGATTGTGTGGTGCTGGTGTAGTATATAAGTTAATTGAATTATTATATGAGCATTATAAAGTACCGAAAGAAGAACTTTATGATTTGTTGGAGTTTATTGCAATAGCAACAGTAGCTGACGTGATGGATTTGGTTTCAGAAAATCGCTTGATTGTAAAACATGGACTAAAGTTGCTAAGTAATACAAAGAATTTAGGAATACGGGCGCTGATAGAAGAATGTGGTTTAGAGCAAAAAAGAATTAGTGCTTATCATATTGGCTTTGTAATTGGACCTTGTTTTAATGCTGCTGGAAGACTTGATACGGTCTCTGTTGCTCTTGATTTATTGAATGCAAAGACGAAAGAGGAAGCGAAGCAACTAGCAATCACTCTAAAGAAATTAAACGATAGCCGTAAGGATATGACATTACAGGGAGTAGATCAAGCAATTGAATTGATTGAAACTTCTGATTTAATTAAGGATAAAGTATTAGTTGTAAAGCTAAGAGATACTCATGAAAGTTTGGTTGGAATTATTGCTGGACGTTTAAGAGAGCGTTATAATAAACCTGCACTTGTATTTGTTGATGTAGAACAAGGTGTAAAAGGTTCTGGTCGTTCCATTGAAAGTTACAATATGTTTGAAGAACTTTTAAAGTGTAAAGACTTATTAACAAAGTTTGGTGGTCATCCGATGGCAGCAGGACTTTCTTTAAAAGAAGAAAACCTAGAGCTATTAAGAGAGAGGTTAAATCAAAACACTACCCTTTCAGAGGAGGACTTTATTCCAATTGTAAGAATCGACGTTCCACTGCCGATTGGTTATTTAAATGAAGCTTTTTTAGAAGAGCTTGAGAAACTAGAGCCATTTGGAAAAGGAAATAGTAAACCAGTCTTTGCAGAGCAACACTTTAAGATACGTCAAGCAAGAATCCTAGGTAAGAACCAGAATGTATTAAAACTAAATATAATTAACACAGATGGATTTGCGATGGATGCTTTATACTTTGGGGATATACCGGAATTTAATGAGTTTGTAGAAATGGAATTTGGAAAAGAAGAAGTAAGAAAGATGTATCTTGGGCAATATAATGAAGTGGATTTAGCATTTACGTATTATCCTACGCTCAATGAGTATATGGGGAACCGTACGGTACAAGTGATAATTCAAAATTATTGCCGGATTAAGGGAAAGAGGTAAGGTATGAACGAAGAATTACAAAACAGAGATATGGATCTACGTGAATTATTTGTAGCACAAAAATATGAAGCGATCATAGAAATCCTTAATTCTATGGAGGATGAGGACGTTTACGAACTTGCAACTACAAATTGGAACGTAGTTAAGAAATATAATGATATGGATCGTGTTGATTTATTACGTCAACATCTTACATTCGTGGCTTATACTAGCTTATTAGTGGAGTATTCTGGACAAAGAGCACTACTTCCAGAGGATGATTATAAAGAAAAATATGATTTATTTGAAGAAATCTATGCAAAATTACAACTCGTGTAAACTGTAACTTTGTATTTATAGGAAATATAAAACAGGCATCGAAAAGACTTAGTGAACTGACCCCCAATCGTTGGACTTAAAAAAAATAACGCTTGGGGGTCAACTCATAGTTCCTTAATGATACCTGTTTTTTATGCTAGAGCAGTGATTACTTATTCAATGAAATTATTATGAATAGTTAAGCATTCTCTTACTTTTTGTTTACATCATTCGCTTCTTTTCTAAGAAACATATGTGCACTGATTAAAGCAGGGCGTAGGGCGTTGTAAAGAAGTACAGCCATTATAGCAGATGTAACAGCATTTACAAAAGTGGTTACTGCGGTCATTTTAGCCCAGTTAATTGCTAAGTCACCTTGTAAACCTAGGATAATTTTCTTATAAAAGTATCCTATGATAGGATCAGCAATTACGTTAAATCCTAAACCAGCGACAGAGGCTACGATAGAAGCTGTTAAAACTTTTGATTTTTTGTTCAGAGTACTAATATGAAAAATTTTATGAGCGACAAGGCCAGCAATCAAACCAATACATAGTTTTAAGAAAAAGGTTTGTGGTGCTACGGTAAAATATTTACCACTCATGAGGTCGGCAAGAGAAAGTCCGACTGCACCAGCAAGACCGCCCCAAGAACCGCCTAGCAAAAGAGCTGCAACAACAACAAATGTATTACCAAAATGAAAAGCAGTACTTCCTGGGCCTACTGGAATATCAATACGAAAATAACTAAATCCGATATAAGCCAATGCGGCAAAAAGAGCAGCTTGTGCAAGTACAATGACATTTGTTGATGATTTAGTAGTGGAAACAGCCGGACGTTTTAATTGTATAGCACCATTTACGAGAATTACTATTCCAAAAATTAAGGTAATCAACCCGAAAATAAGCAGTTTATCCGTTGAGCTAACTTCAATGCTTTCTTTCGTACGATAACCGTAGATAATTGCTGCTATGGATGCTAGGGTTATAATAGCCCCACTGATTAATGCAATAGATTTGTGTTGGTTTAAATCCCCTTTGTTTTGATTTATGGTCCTTATAGAGTCCATATGTATCCCTCCTTTTAATTCATAATAAATAAAGATTGTAAAACCTAGATATTTTTCTTTATTTTCTTGATGTCATTTAACACCAATGATTACTTCTGATCAGCTTAGACGTATAGTATCACTAATCTGGATGTGTGAAAATGTCCAGTTTGAATGTTTTTAACCATGCCAGATTAAAAGCGGTTTGACAAATACAGATAATATTGCATTAATAATACGGATAATAAATACTTTAGATTTAATATCTATCCTGGGTACGGAAATTTACCTTGAAAGCGTAATAAAATATGATACAATAGTACTAGAAAATAGGAAAGATTGATTTTCTAATTTCATATTTCTTAATCAATTGGTTAATCCTAGAGACAGAATTAAGAATTGATTAGTAAACTAAAAAGTGGTAGAAAAACCATTCACTCAGCAAGTTTGTGATAGCGCTGTTATACAAACTTGTGATATATAAGGCAGCGAAGAAATGGGGAAAGAATGAGAAATATTCAGCTAATAATAGAATACGATGGCTCACGATATGATGGATGGCAAAAGCAGGCTGGAAATCAGAAGAGCGTAACGATTCAGGAAAAGATAGAAGACGTCTTAAATAAGATGGACAATGAAGCAGTAGAAGTAATCGGTGCAGCTAGAACAGAGGCGGGGGTACATGCCTATCGCCAGGTTGCTAATTTTAAGACAAATTCAAACATGAAAGTATATGAAATCAAGCAATATCTGAATCGATTTTTGCCAAGGGATATCGCCGTTTTAGAAGCGTTAGAGGTACCAGAGCGATTTCATGCAAGCTTTAATGCAGTGTCCTTTGAATATGAGTATAAGATATCCATAGGAGAAGTACCTTCGGTATTTGAACGTAAATATAACTATTACTGCTTTAAACGTCCAGATATTGTTAAGATGAAGGAAGCAGCTAAGTATTTGATTGGAAAACATGATTTCAAAGCATTCTCGGACAATAAAAGAATGAAGAAATCTACGGAAAGAGAAATCTTTTCTTTGGATATTTATGGAGACGAGAAAGAAATCATAATCTCAGTTCATGGAGATGACTTTTGGCCGCATATGGTGCGTATTATGGTAGGTACCTTACTTGAGGTAGGTTTATCGAAAATAGAACCAGTCGAAGTAAAGAATATTTTGTCTAGTAAAGACAGGGATAAAGCTGGTGAAACTATTGATGCCAAAGGTCTATTTTTAACAGAAGTGCATTATAAATAATAATAAAAGAACATGTCAGCATGTTACCCTAGGGTTAAGTTTTTAAGAGGGTTTTGCTGTATTGACACCGAAGTGGTGTTGTTATTACATTAGGAGGCGCAATATGGAAAAGTATAAAATCGTAGTTAAAGGACTAGTTAAAAATGAAGGAAAATATGCCATAGTACAACGTTGGTACGATGACAGAATCTTAGATCCATATCGTTGGGGATTTGTCGATGGTCAGATTGAATTTGGTGAAGCACCAGATAAAGCTGTGGTACGACTGATACGAGAACAATTAGGTATTGACTCGGTGATGGATCGTGTCTTATATACTTGGACGTATATGGTAGGTGATACCTTTCATATAGGAATTTGCTACGAATGCTTTGCGCTACAAACAGAAACCATACTTTCAGAAGAGTTACAACAGATGATGTGGGTTGAGCCTTCTAAATTTGAAGAGCATATTGATAACCAGGATATCCTACATGATTTAAGAATGGTAATGGAATTTTAAATACAGGAAAGTTTAGATAACAATAAATGTGATAAATGAACTTTCCACCGACAAGTCTGTGTTTGTATTACAACCACAGACTTTAAAAACACAAGAAACAGTAAAGAAGTGAGGAAAACATGAAAGTATTAATAAAAAATGGATTTTTACTTGATCCTGCATCAAAAAAAGAAGGTAGATATGATCTCTTAATTGAAGACGACACAATTAAGAAAGTATCAGAGAATATAGAAGAGCCAGATGCAACAGTAATTGATGCTACTGGAAAATACGTAATGCCTGGATTTATCGATCTCCATGTGCATCTAAGAGAGCCTGGTTTTGAATATAAAGAAACGATAGCAACAGGTGCAATGGCAGCAGCTGCTGGAGGATATACAACAATATGTCCTATGCCAAATACCAATCCAACCATTGACTCTCCTGAGATGGTTGAATATTTAAATCAAAAAGCAAAGTCCGATGCAAAGATTCATATTATACCAGTTGGTGCAGTTACCGTGGGACAGATGGGAAAAGAATTAGCTGATATTGATGGTATGGCAAAAGCCGGAGCCCTTGCACTTAGTGAAGACGGAAAGTCCGTAATGGATGTGTTACTATATGTGGAAGGATTAAAGGCGGCGAAAGAAGCTGGTCTTGTTATGTTTGCCCACTGTGAGGATAAACAGTTAGTACGAAATGGTGCTATGAATGCTGGTAAAAAGGCAGAGGAATTAAATCTACGTGGAATTACAAATGCAGTAGAAGATGTAATTACTGCGAGAGATATCTTTTTAGCAGGAGAAACTGGTGCAAAACTTCACCTATGTCATTGTTCTACTAAAGCTTCCGTTGCTTTAGTTAAGATGGCAAAAGAACTTGGCATCTCCGTAACTGGAGAAGTTTGCCCTCACCATTTTATCTTAAGTGATGAGGACATCCCTTGTGATGATGCAAATTATAAGATGAATCCTCCTCTTCGTAGCAAAGAAGACGTAGAGGCTTTAAAAGAAGGGTTAAAACAAAACATAATGGATGTTATCTCAACCGATCATGCACCTCATGGTGAAGAGGAGAAGAAAAATTCTATGTCAAAAGCTCCATTTGGAATTGTCGGTTCTGAAACTGCATTTAGTTTAACCTATACAGAATTAGTAAAGAAGGGATATTTAACACCGATGCAGATGGTGGAGAAGATGAGCTATAATCCTGCACAAATTCTTGGAATAGACAAAGGAAGCTTAGAGCCTGGTAAGATGGCTGATATTGTTATAGCTGATTTTGATAAGGAATATGAGATTGATGCAACTAAATTCTATTCGAAAGGAAAAAATACACCGTTTCATGGAAGAAAGGTTTATGGTAAGGTAATGCTTACATTGGCTGCCGGAGAAGTAGTGTATCAAGCAGAAGAATAGCTTACTATTGCAGTCAAGTATTTTTTATGCTATACTTTCATCATTTGAAAAAATATACCCTGGAGGATAAGATATGATACAAAAACTTATAACCAAAATAGAACAAAACAATGCACCTATTGTCGTAGGATTAGACCCAATGTTAAGCTATATTCCAAAGCATGTTTTAGAGAAAGCATATGCTGAGTTTGGCGAGACACTTGAGGGTGCAGCAGAAGCAATTTGGCAGTTTAACAAAGCTATCGTGGATGCAACTTACGATTTAATTCCAGCTGTGAAACCGCAGATTGCTATGTACGAACAATTTGGTATTCCGGGGATGATTGCATTTAAGAAGACCGTTGATTACTGTAAGGAAAAAGACCTTGTAGTAATAGGAGATATCAAACGTGGAGATATTGGTTCTACTTCCGCAGCTTATGCGACTGGACACCTTGGTAAAGTTACCGTAGGTAGTAAGTCTTATTATGGCTTTGATGAGGATTTTGTAACAGTGAACCCTTATCTTGGTTCAGATGGAATTACACCATTTCTTGACGTATGCAAGGAAGAAAAGAAGGGCTTATTTATCTTAGTAAAAACCTCAAATCCATCTAGCGGCGAATTTCAGGATCAGCTTATTAATGGCAAACCACTTTATGAACTAGTTGGTGAAAAAGTTGCACAGTGGGGCGAGATGTGCATGGGTGATCAGTACAGTTATATCGGTGCTGTTGTTGGAGCAACCTATCCAGAGATGGGAAAAGTTCTTCGTAAATTAATGCCAAAAACATATATCTTAGTACCAGGTTATGGAGCACAAGGTGGAAAAGCTTCTGATTTGGCTCCTTATTTTAATAAGGATGGCTTAGGTGCGATTATAAATTCCTCTCGTGGTATTATCGCAGCATATAAGCAGCCTGCATATGAGAAGTATGGTGATGTGAATTTTGCAGATGCTTCTAGACAAGCTGTTATTGATATGAGAGAAGATATAAACCAGGCGTTATCTCATAAAGAATAGATAGAGTATAGGCGAAACGATGAGTAAGAAAACATATATCAATGATATGACCGAAGGTAGCCCTACGAGGCTATTGGTACACTTTGCAGTACCGATGCTAATTGGTAATCTATTTCAACAGCTCTATAGTATGGTAGATTCCATTGTTGTTGGTAATGTAAATGGTGATAGCGCACTTGCTGCGGTAGGAGCAACTTGGGCTTTAAACTTTTTAATAATATCCCTAACAATGGGATTGGCAGCAGGTATTGGAATCATCATATCCCAGTATTTCGGTGCAAAAGACGAGGAAAATGTAAAACGTTCTTTTGCAACTGCAACCTACCTGATTCTTATTGTCTCTGCTATTATGGGATTACTAGGATTCTTTTTTAGCAGGCAGATGCTTCTTATGTTAGATACACCATTAGAAATTCTAGACGAAGCGAATATTTACCTTAAGATTACCTGTATTGGAATCCTTGGTAATGCTGGATATAACGGTATGGCGTCGGTCATGAGAGCATTAGGTGATTCGAAAACTCCGCTCCATTACCTTGTGGTGGCGTGTGTTGTTAATATTGTTCTAGATCTTTTATTTGTAATTGGTTTTGATTGGGGAGTTGCTGGGGCAGCAATTGCTACGATTATTGCGCAGGCAGTATCAGCGATAGGATGTATCTTAACGGGCTTTCGTAAAATTCCATTGATTCGTATGCCAATCAAAGAGTTTAAGATTGATAGAGATATTATGAAGAAATGTATCTATCTTGGGATACCAGCTGCACTTCAGAATTCCTTTGTTGCTATCTCAACCATTGTGCTACAGCGTGTGACAAATCAATATGGAAAAACTGTAGTAGCTGCAGCCACAGCTGCACAACGTATTGAACAGCTTGTTCTAATGCCTGGTATGTCTCTAGGCTTATCGGTTGCGTCTTATACCGGACAAAACATCGGAGCGATGCGGATTGACCGAGTGAAAAAAGGTTTTTGGTCTGCTACAAAAATTATTGTGGTATTTAGTTTAATCATGATGCCTTGTATGTATTTCTTTGCAGGTTCTGTAATGAAACTTTTTACTGATGTAAAAGAAGTTGCAGAGATTGGACAAAAAGCAGTACGAGTTACCTGTATGTTCTATATTCCAGTGGGCATGATTTATGTTTCCCGTAATGTCCTTAGTGGTGCTGGTGACATGAAAATACCAATGATTATGGGAATTTCTGAAGTCCTATGTCGTGTTATATTTGCGAGTTTACTAACCCAAATTCCTGCAATTGATTATATGGGAATCTGGTGGGCAACAGGCCTTAACTGGTTCATTACAGGAGCAATTGGTACGATACGATATGCGACTGGTAAATGGAAGAATAAATCTGTAGTTGTACATTAATATTTCAATTAAAAAGAGGAATGCATCTTTTATTAACACGTTCATTTTTGCGTTGATAAAAAAAGCACTTTAAACTTCACCTAAAAAAGCTACAAAAAAAGAAAATTTTTTTGTAGCTTTTTTTATGTGCGCCCAGCATGGGCGCAATCTAATGGGTTAAAGTCCCTAGTCTGCCCTAGTAGTGGGAAAGACATAGCCGAACACCAAGGGTGTCCATCGTGAGGTGGAATCTGAAGGAAGGTGT
>JAEWHR010000236.1 GCA_023387655.1 Bacillota bacterium | reverse complement strand
AAAATCAAAGCTTTACTTAATAAAACAGTATAAAAAAACTAGGGTTTTGTAAGAAAAAAGTAAAGATTTTGGGACTATGGTATGATAAGATATGTCTAGTAAGGAGGTTATTCAGAAATGGCAGAGGAGATAAATATTTTAGTAGTTGATGATGATAAAGAGATAGCAGAATTGGTTGAAATTCATTTAGTAAGTGATGGATATCAGGTGTTCAAAGCATACAATGCCATGGAAGGACTCGACATCCTCCAAAAAGAAAACATCAAACTTGTCATTTTGGATATCATGATGCCAGGAATTGATGGGCTTAGCATGTGCAAAAAGATAAGGGAAACTAGTACAGTTCCAATTATTATGCTAAGTGCAAAGTCAGCAGATATTGATAAAATTATAGGTCTTAGTACGGGTGCAGATGATTATGTGATTAAACCATTTAATCCTCTTGAATTAACAGCTCGTGTCAAATCACAATTAAGACGATTTACGAAATTTAATCCAAGTACTCATGAGGAAAAGAATGAAAAAGAGATTAGCGTTACTCATTTGGTAATAAACAAGGAAAATCATGTTGTCATGGCTTATGGAAAAGAAGTAAGACTGACACCAATTGAGTTCGATATATTATATTTATTAGCCTCTAACGCAGGTAGAGTATTTAGCACAGATGAAATATTTGAGCGCGTCTGGAACGAAAAGATGTACGAAGCAAATAATACGGTTATGGTACATATTCGAAGACTTAGAGAGAAAATCGAAATGGACTCAAGAAATGCAGAAATAATAAAAACAGTATGGGGTGTTGGATATAAGATTGAGAAGTAAAACAATTACTTATATCCCCCCTAAGCACGTTTTTTCGATAGGGACCAAGCTTTTCGTTGTATTATTAAGCTATTTTCATCAGAAGTATGGAGGACCACGATGGAAGATAGATTTATTCATAGTTTCCGATACCGAAACTTATGGTACAGTATCGCAAGTGCGATGTTAGCCTTAATTACTGTTCTTATATTTCTAGGAGTAGTTAATTTTATATCTTTTGCATTGCTATCAAATCAGGAAGTAACTCAGGTACTTGAAACAACAAATTCGAGTTATAAAAATCAAATCACAAACAGTATTAATAATTCGTCTGAAGAAGATCTTTATTCCTTAAATACGAAAAACACTCAAGTAGATGTAAAACCAGCTAAAAATAGTCAGAGTAATATTAGGTTTAATCCAGTAATCTATTTGATTGCAATCTTCATTGGATTTCTATCTTTTATCACTTATTTTATGATTTTCACAAAGAAGATGAGTCTTTATCTAAAAGAAATATCAAATGGTATTGATGAATTATCAACAGGTAATTTTGATATAAGAATACCTCTTCGAAATGACGACGAATTTACAAGAATTGCTCAAGATTTAAATCGTATGGCAGTTGAAATTAAAGCGATTATGGAAGAAGAGCGAACGACGGAAAATAAGAAAAATGAGTTGATTACAAATGTGGCCCATGATCTACGTACTCCGTTGACTTCGATTATTGGTTATTTAGGGTTGGTATCAAAAAAAGACCTTCCTCAGGATGTAAAGGAGAAGTATGTAACAATTGCATATAATAAGTCAATTCGTTTAGAAAAGCTAATCGAGGACTTATTTTCCTATACCAAGTTTGAATTTGGTGAAGTGAAATTATATAAAGAAGAAGTTGATTTAGTAAAGATGCTTTATCAATTATTGGATGAGTTTTATCCAAGTTTTAAAGAAAATGGGCTTGAATATAGCTTTGATGCGACGGTTCCCTCTGCAATTGTGAGTGCGGACGGTGATTATTTAGCACGAGCATTTGCCAATTTAATTGGAAATGCAATAAAATACGGGGCGGATGGTAAGAATGTGAATCTGCGCCTAGAAGTAAAAGATACGGAAGTAATCATAACAATCACAAATTTTGGTGAGGTTATACCGAAGAAAGATATTGCACATATTTTTGAAAAATTCTATCGCGTCGAATATTCTAGGAATGAAGAGCACGGTGGGACAGGTCTTGGCCTCGCCATTGCAAGAAATATTTTTGAAATGCACGGTGGTCATGTAAAGGCACGAAGTGGGTTAGATGGAACAGTTTTTGAAGTGGTATTACCAACCGGTAAGTAGAGGAAAGGAGGAGCTACATGAAACATTTACGTGTGCTTTGTTTATTGCTTGCGATATTGTTATTGCTAAGTAATGCAGGTAATGCAGTTGCAGCAAGAGCTCCGCAAACGAATGTGGAAAATACCGCTCAAAGTGGAAATTCGATTGTTTTGGTAAATGACCGGGTTGTGGTGACGATACAATATGGTCTTGAACAACAAGCTAGATATGGTCGAACAATGCAGTTAACTGCGAAGATATATAACAAGGGTGAAAGTTTTTCAGGAGAAATAGCCGTAACCTTAATCAATGACGATCAAGACAGTGTTCGTTATTCAACAAAAGCCACGATACTTGGATTAGAAAAAAATATTGTTACATTAAATGTCCCTATGAATAAAGCCAGTAGAAGTATGATATTTGAGATTATTTCTTCTGATAAGGATACAATTGTAGAAGAGGCAATTCCTCTTAATGTCGTAAACTTAGGAACCTATTATTACATGGGTATTTTGAGTGATATGTCGGCGTCATTGTCATATTTTGAATATTTTGGTAATAAATGCGTTTCCCTTGATAAAAGTAATTTTCCGAGTGATTATCAAGGACTTGACATTATTGACGTTTTAGTGATTGAAGATTTTAGCATATCAACACTAACAAAGGAACAGCAAGAGGCAATACTAAAGTTTGTAAAACGGGGTGGGACGTTAGTTGTAGGAAGTGAAGCTTATTACAATGAGGAGACAACTGCGATTGAATGGTTAAGTAGCCTTGGGGCGTTAAGTTTAGCAGACAATAACTCAGATGAGCTTATACAGAATACAAAGATAGCCATGAATGATCCTTCCGAATTTTCAGATCTTTTGCTAAAAGTAAAAGGATATGAAACTTCTAGAGCTTCAAATCTTAAATATATGGAAGATGTGCAGAACCAAGATCCAAAGAAAGAGTGCAACTTCTATATAGGAAAACCGATCTTAGGAACTAAGGTAATTAGTGACTTAAAGTTTACTACGGTAGAAAAACCTGTTCATGTATTCTCTATCACGAATTCTATTAAAAAGATAGAATCGAAGGAGTTAACTATATATGAGAAGGTATCCTATGGGGAAGGTAATCTTTTAGTATTTCACTTTCCTATTGGTATGGAGGGATTAAAAGAGAAGGATCTTTTGGTGAATGGAGGAGTAAGTGGAGAACTACTAGACACCTTCTATCTTTCTATTGTTGCACAAGTTATTGAGGATATTCCAACAGATGTAAAGAATAAGGTAGAAAAAGAGCAGTATTCAAACTTTAATAATTATAGAGTTCAACCAATACTAGAGGCCTCTGATCGTATCAATGTTCCGAAAGTTTTACCGTATAGTATTATACTTATTCTCTATATTGTTATAATCGGACCGTTCCTTTACATTATACTTCGTAAAAGAAAAAAGAATATCCTTATCTGGGTTATAGTTCCTAGCCTATCCATTGTATTTTCGTGTATTGTATATGTTATGGGTTCTAATACAAGAATTACAGAACCATATATCTCTTACGTAAATATAGAAACTTATGATCCAGAAACAAAAACTCTCGAGGGAGATTCGAATGTAAACGTTTACTTATCTTCTAACCAAAAAACAGAGTTAAGTCTTGGTGATGCAGACCAGATAATATATGGGGGCTATGAATATCCTACCTATTATGATGTAGTTTCGATTGAGAAATCATTCGATAATCGAACCTTTCGTGACTTAGTTACAACATCGGTGTTAAAAGAGGAGAGTAGCTACTCCTTGGAGTTTGATCATATACCAGCCTTTACTGCACAGTATTTTACAGCGGAATACTCCAGAGATTTTGATGAAGAAATAACTGGTCAGGTTTTTGTTACAGATACTACTATGAGTGGAAGTGTATCAAACGATTCATCGGAAAGTTTTGAAGAAGCATATGTCTATTATAATGGTAGAGTTGCTCTATTAGGAGAGCTAGAAAGTGGTGAGAGCGTTTCCCTTGAGGAGTGTATTCAAGAGTATAATAGCAATATAGACTATATTATATATAATTCTGCAATTAGTTTAGAGATTGGGAATCAAGAGGATAAGATTTCACCAGATCGAATAAGAAAAAACAATGCACTTAGTATGGTTGTAGAAGCTGGACTTTATGCCAAAGAAGGAGCATACCTTATTGGATTTGTAGAAAGTTTACCAGAGGAACACCCATTCTGGTCCTTAGCAAACAATCGTATTAGTTATGGAGTTTCTATGATGTTAATTCCTATAGAAGTTGTTACAACAGATGGGGATGAGGCTCTAGTACCAAATCTTGACCGCTATCTAAAGGCAGATGGGAACAACTATTACGAAAGCGTTTATCGATTTGTATATACCAATAGTTTAGAATTAGAATATCAACTTCCAAAGGAGGATGAGATATCGAAACTATTGTTGGCTGATATTTTCCAGGTTAGTTTAGAACAAAAAGCAAATTATACTTTAATGGCGAAAAAGATATATTTCTATAATAGAACCACCAGTCAGTATGATTTAGTATTTCGATCCGATTTATTACTAGATGGAAGGTATCAGAAGGTGAATGCTGGTGACGGTGACGACGAAGTCGCATTAAACGCATCAGAATTAAAGGATTATCTAAGTGAGGATCAAGAATTAAAGATAAAGTATGAGGGAGAAGATGTGGATATGAGTGGTGTATTTACTATCCCGGTTATCTCTTATATAAAAAAGGTGAATTAAATTTACTCTTTTAAAGAAAAGAGGATTTTAATCAAAGAAGAAAGGAGGAGCTATGTTAATAATTAAAAATTTAGTAAAGAAATTTGGAAAGATATATGCACTAGATGGACTGAATATGGAAATTCATAAGGGTGAGCTATATGGATTTGTTGGTCCGAATGGTGCTGGAAAAACAACGACTATGAAAATCATAGCTTCTCTTTTGACTGCGGATTCTGGCGAGGTCTGGGTAGATGGTATTGACGCACTTCGTTATCCAAGACATACGAAAGAGCGAATTGGATATATGCCGGATTTTTTTGGTGTGTACGATAACTTGGATACACAAGAATATTTAAATTTTTATGCGAATGTCTACGGAATTGTTGGCAATGCAGCAGAAAAAAGAATCGATGAGCTTCTCGAGCTTGTGGATCTTAAAGATAAAAAGCATGACTATGTGGATGAACTCTCTAGGGGAATGAAGCAGAGATTATGTCTGGCAAGAACATTACTTCACCAACCGAAATTATTATTATTAGATGAACCTGCTTCTGGTCTAGAGCCAAGAGCAAGAGTAGAACTACAAGGGATTTTAAAGAATCTATGTACTCAGAAAGTAACGATTTTACTAAGTTCTCATGTACTTAAGGATCTTTCGGAAATGTGCACACACCTCGGAATTATTGAAAGTGGCAAACTTGTGATACAAGGACCAATGAAAGAAATCATGGCGAAACAGAAAGCAGAAAATCC
>JAEWHR010000196.1 GCA_023387655.1 Bacillota bacterium | reverse complement strand
GTGCAATAGCGAATACAGGTACCCATGCATTAACCATCAGAGGATTGAAAGGTTATAACGGTACCTACGGTGAAATGAGAGTTTATAACGTGACACTTACTTTGGACGAAAACACAAGTGCTTCTGTTGTTAGCTGTAAGCAAGTATCTCCGTATGGAATCGAAATCCAGATGTCCAAACCTATTACAGGAACAGGAACATTCCAGGTTTACAATGGCAGTAGCTATGTATCACCAACTAGTACTTTTGTTAGTGGAAATATGATTTACTTAAGCTTTAATCAGTCCTTAAGTACAGCTCAACACTTAATTTTAACTAATAATTATTTTGTTGACTACAGCAATAACACAGCACTTATTAACTCACCATTGTCCGTACAAAGATAATATTAATTGAATTAGAGTGTATAAAACAGAAAGAAATGTTTTATACACTCTTTTTTGATACTTCAAGTTACTACTCTAATACTACAATTAACTCTTCTGATACTTCAAATTTAATTTTCAGATGCTTTCATTTGTCCTTTATTTTCACAAGGCTAAAATCGAATTAATTGGTTATTTTAATAAGTATGACAATTTTGTTATTCTTGAATATGTGGAAATGCTAGTGTATAATGATAGTTATTCTAGTATGGCATGATAGGAGTATGTGTTTTGAAGTGTAGTTTAAGTACAGGAAAACGAGTGATGGTATGGATACTTTTTCTTGGCTATTTAGCCTGTTTGTCATACTTTCTTTTTTTTAGTGAGCGATATGGAAGAACAGAAGTAAGTCATGGCTACCGATACAATTTGGTGTTATTTCGTGAAATAAAGCGTTTTTTCATCTATCGAAGAGAAGTCGGACTGGAAGGTTTTTTGGTTAATATGATAGGAAATGTGGTAGCATTTATGCCATTTGGATTTTGTCTACCGATGATTAGTTTAAAACGCAGAGGTTTTTTCTCTGTACTTTTTTGGAGTTTTGGTCTAACTTTAACCATAGAGACGATACAACTTCTTTATCAGATAGGTAGTTTTGATGTAGATGATTTGTTTTTAAACACCATCGGAGGAGTGCTTGGATATTTAAGCTACAAGATTATGTATGCCATTTATACGATTTATAGGGGAAAGAAGAATAGTCACCATAAATATCGAATGGAATAATCCCATGTGAAATAATAGGAGGAATTCATGATACTAAAAAAAGCGAAGTATAAATTTAAAGGAAGAGTGCATTCAAAGAATGGTATCCTATCATTTTTACTCGGAATCGCGGTAATCGTATCCTTCTTTACAATTTCAATTATCTCAGGTATGAATAAAGGACAGGGTGATATCGTTCTTGGAGCAATTGGTATAACCACTCTCTTAGCTTCGGTTTATGGTTTTATTGCGGGATATAAGAGTTTTCAAGAAAAAGATATTTATTTGGTAGCACCTATTCTAGGAATTGGTATCAATGGTATCATGATGATCAGCTTGTTCTGCTTATATATTCTAGGGATTGTGATATAAAACTTAAGAAGTCCATAAAGAAAATATCAGATGGATTAAATGAATGAAATAGATTCCAAACCAGAATATTAAATTTTTATTAGGATACAAAAGTGAAGAATAAAACATAGAAAGAAGGAATGGTGAAATATGAGAACGATTCAACGTTTACAAGAAGAAAATGAAGCAGTATTAGAGAGGTTGTCATTATCCATTGAGCGTTTACAAGTAATGTTAACCGAGGATACTGTGAGTGAGAAGTATCGTGATTTTTTCAAGAAGAATGCAGCCTTCTTACTAAAGTTATATGATATTGCATTAGCAGTAAAGAGTGGGGAACAAGCGAAATTAACTCTTGAGCAGTTAAAGAAACAAAATGAAGAGCTCTATGAAGATATACGAAATGATAATTATAACAAAAGTTATGCAAATCCTGCTTATGCGGTTTCTGTATTTGGCGAGGATTATGGCAAGATAATAACCTTTTTGGCAACAGAAGTTCGTTCTTTGATTCCATGTGCCTTTGAGTATAAGTTATTACCTTTTACCATGTCCGTAGAACTTTTTATTGAAGTATATAATAACTTTGAAGAAGAGGATGAGTATACTTATAAGGACGTAAAACGTGCGATTTATTATTTTGCAAGTGATTATGCAGAAGACTTAATGGACATGCGTGTTCGTGAGATGTATGATCCGACTTATACCTTTGCTTATGATGTTATTATGGATTCTGATCTATCAGACCTTAGATACCTTTATCAGTACGGCGAATACATTACAGAAAATGAGTTGAAAATTGCGGAATTTTTAAATCAGCTACCAGAAGAAGAAGTAAAAGCGATGGCGGATACCTATACCGAAGGTTACGTACGTGGTTTTGTTATGATGGGAGCTGATCTATCAAAGAAGAGTATTGTTGGGATTCGTACCTGCATTGGATTTGAACGTATGATGCGATATGCATTTCAAAACTTCGAGAAATTAGGCAAGAAGGTAACGGTATATCGTGTAGCCACAGATATGATTAATCGCAAGGGTGGTAGAAAAGTTGGTTATTATGCAACCAGCCCAAATCCACAGTATGAATACGACCATCGATTTGATAAGGGACTGTTCTTTGATAAAAACTATACAGAACGTCATTTTGTTGCCACCAAAACAGCGATGGAAAAATACCGTGTAGAGTGTGCATCTTATGCAGGC
The DNA here is from genome assembly GCA_023387655.1 of Bacillota bacterium. Taxonomy (GTDB): domain Bacteria; phylum Bacillota; class Clostridia; order Lachnospirales; family Lachnospiraceae; genus Lachnoclostridium. The sequence goes on along the minus strand of JAEWHR010000196.1, from coordinate 4,531 downwards.
CCAGCGGTATTAGAGACATTTGGTGAGCCAGACTTTGAACCAATTAACAAACCGGAAGCAATTTATTTAGATAAAAAACAACAGGAATTAAATACTCAGGCACAAGGACAGATAAGCCAGATGATGCAGGAGTTTGTTAAATCAGAGGAAATCTCCTTTACGATTATTGCTTATCCACTTCCATCCATCGGTGAGAAGTTCCATGATATATTTGCTGAGACAGTTAAAGTAAATAATCTTGATAATGAAGAATATAAAGCAATCCAACAGCACATTATCGATGCTCTTGATAAAGGCGTATACTGCCATATCTTAGGATCGAATGGAAATACTACAGACCTTAAGGTTATGCTTTATGAATTAAAGAACCCAGAGAAAGAAACGATTTTTGAAAACTGTACCGCAGATGTAAATATTCCGGTAGGAGAAGTATTTACTTCACCAAAGCTAACTGGTACCAATGGTGAGTTAAATGTAAGTAAGGTCTTCTTAAATGGTTTGGAATACAAGGATTTAAAGATCTGTTTTGAAGATGGTATGATTACCGACTATGGCTGTTCTAATTTCACAGATAGTGAACAAAATACAAACTATGTAAAAGAAAATATTTTAATGAACCGAGATACTCTTCCTCTTGGAGAGTTTGCGATTGGAACGAACACCACTGCTTATGTAATGGGACGTAAGTTTGATATCCAGCGTAAGTTACCAATTCTTATTGCGGAAAAAACAGGACCACACTTTGCAGTAGGTGATACTTGCTACAGTAGAAGTGAGGACCATAAGGTTTATAATCCTGATGGAAAAGAAATTGTTGCAAGAGAAAATGAGGTATCAGCACTTCGTCATACCGATATGTCAAAGGCATATGTGAATTGCCATACTGACATTACGATTCCTTATGATGAAATCAAAGAGATTTCAGTTTATACCAAGGATAATCAAAAGATAATGATTATTGAAGATGGACGTTTTGTTCTACCTGGAACTGAGCGTTTAAATGATGCATTAAAAGAGCTACAATAGGAAGAGAAGTAAATACCCTTTTAAAGTTACTTCTCCATCAAGTGGGGAGTTAGCTATAGATAGAAAGCAAGAGGAAAGGATGTATTTAACATGGCTAAAGTAGGAATTGTAATGGGAAGTGATTCAGACCTTCCTGTAATGAGTAAGGCAGCAGAGATGCTAGAGAAGTTTGGAATTGATTATGAGATAACTGTAATCAGCGCACACAGAATGCCTGACATTTTCTTCGATTATGCTACCAAGGCAGAAGAAAAGGGTTTCAAAGTAATTATTGCAGGCGCAGGTGGTGCAGCACATCTTCCAGGAATGGCAGCAGCTATTTTTACTATGCCAGTAATCGGTGTGCCAATTCATTCAAAAGCATTAAGCGGCGTAGACTCCCTCTACTCCATCGTTCAGATGCCAGCAGGAATTCCAGTGGCAACGGTAGCAATTGACGGAGCAGCAAATGCAGGTATTTTAGCAGCAAAGATATTAGCTACTTCTGACCCAGAAATTCTTGAGAAATTAAAAGCTTATAAAGAAGAGTTAAAAGCTTCTGTTGTTGCAAAAAAAGAGAAGCTTGAGAGTGTTGGATACAAAGAATACTTAAAATAATCCCCAAAAAGGTATGCTTTGAAAAACATTAGAACGAAACAATAAATCATCCTAAGTAAATGAAAAGAGCTATTACAACAATAGGTTAAGACTATTTTGTAATAGCTCTTTTTGCATCTATGTGATTTAATCACTGACGGAGAATTTTTACAGGAATATACTATACTTAAAGAAAGATGATTTTAGGTAACCACGGATTGATTCTATTTTGTTAAAAAATAAATTATAGTTGGAGGGGTAGCGATGAGTAAAAAAACAGTGATTATTGGTGGGGTAGCAGGTGGAGCAACTGCGGCAGCACGTCTACGAAGACGTGATGAGGATATGGAGATTGTAGTATTTGAAAAGGGAGGAGAAATTTCCTATGCGAATTGTGGTCTCCCTTATTATATTGGTGATGTAATTAAAAGTAGAGACGCTTTGTTATTACAAACACCCGCTGGAATGAAAGCAAAGTTTAATATTGATGTGAGAGTCCATAGTGAGGTAGTAAAAATTAATCCTGAGGAGAAAAAAGTAACAGTAAGAAAAGTTGGTGAAATAGATACTTACGAAGAAAGCTATGATACACTTATTATTGCAACGGGTTCTTCTCCAATCCGTCCAGCGATCAGTGGAATTGATGCGCCAAATGTCTTTGTATTATGGAATGTACCTGATACAGACGCGATTAAGGAGTATATAAAGAAAGAAAACCCAAAGAGCGTTGCAGTAATAGGTGGTGGATTTATTGGAATTGAGATGGCAGAAAATCTTCATGCCGCAGGCTTATCGGTAACGATGATCGAGATGCAAGACCAAGTGATGCCGACACTAGATTATGAGATGGCGCAGATTCTTCATGAACAGATTCGAAGTCAAGGAGTGGAGTTAATCTTATCCGACGGTGTAAAATCCTTAGAACAAGACGTAAAATCATTAGAACATAGAAATAAAACAAGGATATTACTAAACAGTGGAAAAACTTGTACTGTGGATATGGTCATCTTATCAATTGGAATTCGTCCAAATAGTAAACTTGCGAAAGATGCCAATCTTTTAGTTAACGAGCGTGGTGGCATTGTAGTGAATGAATATCTTCAAACATCAGTCCCTTCCATCTATGCAGTTGGTGATGTAATTGAAGTAGTGAATCCGATACTTTCAAGTAAAACGATGATACCTTTAGCAGGGCCAGCGAATAAGCAAGCAAGAATAGCAGCAGATAATATTGTTGGGGATCAAATAAAGTATACTGGAACGATGGGAACTTCGATTGCAAAAGTATTTGATCTAACAAGTGCTAGTGTCGGGGTAAATGAGAAGATGTTGATACAGCTTGGTAAGAAAAAAGAGGTCGACTATCATACTGCTCTTATTTATCAAAAATCACACGCGGGCTACTATCCAGGAGCAACTACTTTGGTACTCAAACTTATCTTTGATGCGAACGGAAAAATCTATGGCAGTCAAATTGTTGGCATGGAAGGAGCTGATAAGAGGATTGATACCATAGCAACTGTGATGAAGCTAGGTGGCAATGTGCATGATTTAACGGAGCTTGAACTTGCCTATGCACCTCCGTATTCCTCAGCCAAGGACCCTGTTAACATGCTAGGTTTCACTGCTGAGAATATTATAAAAGGATTGGTGAGCTTTATTGAATATGAGGAACTTGATCAGATACTTTCAGACGAGGAATTGTCTAAGGACTATATTGTACTTGATGTAACTGAGGAAGTAGAACGAATCGTATATCAAATACCAAAATCTTATCACATACCTCTTGGAAAACTACGCGAAAGATTGAAGGAATTAGATAAAAATAAAACCATTGTACCTTATTGCGCAATTGGAGTACGTTCTTATAATGCAGCCCGAATATTAAAACAACATGGGTTTGATAAAGTGAGAGTATTATCCGGTGGAACCTCATTTTATAAGTCTATGCACCATGAAGAATATGATAAAGGTTATGAAGAGGAAGAGGTAGATATGGAATTAGAAGATAGTTTCATGTACAGCAATGATAAAGTAATGGCAGCAGAGATATCGGTAGAAAAAAATCAAGTGAGTGAAGTAGAGGAAGGGTTGCCAGTAGAAGAGATTCATATCATAGACTGCTGTGGGTTACAGTGTCCAGGACCTATCTTAAAGGTAAGTGAAACACTTTCTAAGTGTAAGGATGGGGAAATGATTAAGGTAACTGCCACCGATATGGGGTTTGCACGGGATGTAGAAGCTTGGTGTAGACGAACAGGAAATACGTTAGTAAAGGTAGAACCTGGTCAAAAAGAAAATACAGTTTTCATTAAAAAAGGAAATGAATCATGTTCCATTTTAAATTCTGTTGTACCAACTACACTACCGCAAGGGAAGACAATTATTGTATTCAGCGGGGACTTAGATAAAGTATTAGCCTCCTTTATTATTGCCAATGGCGCAAGAGCACTTGGAAGACCTGTTACTATGTTCTTTACCTTCTGGGGGCTAAATGCATTAAGAAAACCAGAAAAAGTGAAAGTCAAGAAGCCATTTTTGGATAAAATGTTTGGAGCTATGATGCCAAGAGGTAGCAAGAAATTAAAACTTTCAAAGCTTAACATGGGTGGTATGGGAACGAAAATGATGCAAAAGGTAATGAAAGATAAGAACGTGAATTCTGTGGAAGAATTGATGATGCAAGCAATGAAGAGCGGTATTAAGCTTGTTGCCTGTACGATGTCAATGGATGTCATGGGAATTACGAAAGAAGAGCTCATAGATGGTGTTGAATATGCAGGGGTTGCCACTTATCTAGGAGATGCGGAAGAATCAAATGTGAATTTATTTGTATAAAAGCTAATATATAGTTGATATAAAGATTAAAAAAGGTGACTAAGCCCAGGTTATATGGGTTTATTCACCTTTTTTTGTGTTTATACTTTTT
>JAEWHR010000188.1 GCA_023387655.1 Bacillota bacterium | reverse complement strand
ACTCCCTTTACCCTATCCTTCCCATCAATTGCAGTCACTGTATGACTTAATCTTAATGGTATCTGATAATCCTCAAGGCACTGCACTATATTTCGCTTCAGTCCGCTAGAGTAAGGTAAAATCTCTGCTACCAACTTTACTTTAGCTCCCTCTAAGGTTAATCTTCTCGCCATGATTAAGCCGATATCCCCAGATCCAAGGATTACAATTTCTTTCCCAGGTAATCTCCCATCCACATTGACATAATGTTGTGCTGTTCCAGCAGAATAGATTCCTGCAGGACGGTATCCAGGAATATTTAGGGCTCCTCTTGGCCGTTCTCTACATCCCATTGCAAGGATGATAGCTTTTGCATCTATGATAAAACAACCTCTATCGTGGTTCATTACTGTAATCTGTTTCTCTTTTGTAATTTCAATGACCATGGTTTGAACCATCACATCAATCTCTTTTCCCTCTAATTCTTCAATATAGCGATGCGCATATTCTGGCCCTGTTAATTCCTCTTTAAAAGTTGTTAGCCCGAAGCCTGTATGAATACATTGATTTAAGATACCTCCAAGCTCCCTCTCCCTTTCTATTATCAGAATAGAAGTTGCCCCTGCTTCTTTTGCACCAAGTGCTGCTGCTAATCCTGCTGGTCCACCACCGATTACTACGACATCATAGTTCATAAGATATCCTCCTTATTAAAACCCTTAAGAAAATAAGCTCCATCTCCTGATTTTGTAATCTGAGAAGAATCCACCTTTAATTCCCTCGCTAAGATTTCTACAATCTTTGGAGAACAAAAACCAGTTTGACATCGCCCCATCCCAGCTCTAGTTCTGCGTTTTACTCCATCAAGTGTCGTGGCTCCTAGCGGTCTATGAATGGCATCTATAATTTCACCTTCTGTAACCATCTCACATCGACAGATTACATTCCCATAGGCGGGATTCTCATTGATGTATTGTTTTCGTTCTTCAAAGCTAGCAAGTGCAATGGAGATAAATCCTTTTCTATAATTTTTAAATGATGGATTCTTAATCGCTGGTAAATACACGTTTATTAAATCTGAAATATGTTCCCCTATTGCAGGTGCACAAGTAAGTCCCGGAGATTCTATTCCTGCTACATCATAAAAACCTTTTGCATCCTCACATTCTCCAATCATAAAGTCTCCTGATTCTTCATGTGCCCGTAATCCGGCAAAAGAAGAGATCACTTGCTTTTTAGGAAGGTCTTTTAGACTTTTACTAGCCTTTGCTAATACCTCTTTTAGGCCTTCCATTGAAGTACTGGTATCCTCTTTATCGAGTACATCCTCAGCTGTTGGCCCTACTAGAAGATTTCCGTGAACGGTTGGAGTTACTAATACACCTTTGCCCATTTTAGTTGGTAGTTGGAAGACCGTCTTATGAACATAAGCTCCAACACTTTTATCAAGAATACAGTACTCTCCTTTTCGTGCTACTATATTTATTTTTTTCTCACTAACCATATTGTGAAATACATCTGCATATACTCCGGCTGCATTTACAACTATCCTACTTTTAAATATTCCTTGATTTGTTATAATATGATAAGAATCAAATGGAATTTCTTCTGTAGATACGATACGTTTGATATATTGAACCTCAGTATTAAGTTTAAATTGGGCTCCGTTAATGAACGCATTCTCAGCCAGTGCAATTGTCAAATGGAATGGACACACAATCCCTCCAGACTTAGCATACAATGCCCCTATTACATCATCTGATAGGTTGGGTTCTAATTTTCTCGCTTCCTCACCATTTATTATTTCTAACTCCTTCACTCCATTTTTCACGCCCTGCATTCTTAACTTTTCTAGTTCTTTTAAATCATTATCTGTAAATGCAAGTACGAAAGTACCGTTTCTCTGATAAGGAAAATTCAATTGTTTTGAGAGTTCCTCCATCATTTGATTTCCAACAACATTAAATTTAGCTTTTAAACTTCCTGGTTTTGCATCAAATCCAGCATGAATAATTCCACTGTTCGCTTTCGATGTTCCTTCACAGATATCACTCGCTTTATCAAGTACTAGAACTTTTCTATCATACTTTGATAATTCTCTTGCCACAGAACAACCAATTACACCAGCTCCAATGATTATAACATCATACATAATATCCTCTCCCTTTGCTCGTTAATTAAATCAAAAAAAGCCAAGCAAAATACACTGCCTGGGCAGTATACTATTTGCTTGACTCCAATTCTCATGCAATTATATTTAATTATTATAAAATCTTCTTTAAGTTTTAATAATACAATTATTCTGTTGTAATTTCGTTTGATTAGTGACTGAGTTCTGAGATCTTAGTTCTTAGTTCTTAGTTCTCTAGCTTTTTTTAGATTCCTTAGCTCTAAGCCTCTTTATCTTTACTTAATGTATTCAGAAAAACTATAAATACATTCACTCTTATCTTGAATAGTACATATTCGGTTTTTCTAAATACATAATCTACTATTACTATATTCATTATATCATAAAAATTACCATATGCAAACAATGTAATTGTTATAACTGCTTCTTTACATGAACCAAACTTTAGGGTTTGTCGTTGATATAGAGACAGCACCAGCATCCAAGGCTTGCATTATATCTTCTTTATCTGAAATTAATCCTCCTGCGATTACAGGAATTTCTTGAACATTGCAAATTTTACGAATTACCTTTGGCATAATGCCAGGGAGAATTTCAATACAATCAGGTTTTACATTCATGCACTGTTTTTTAATATTTTCATAAGCCATGGAATCTATCACAAAAAAACGCAAAATTGTATATAACGATAGCTCTTTCGCCCTCTTAATTAACATTGGTTTTGTTGAAATAATACCATCTGCTCTTGTATGCTCTTTTATAAAGTCAACACTAATTTCTTTCGCACTTAGCCCTGAAATCAAATCGACATGAACCATAGCAAGTTTTCCGTGTTCTTTTACACGATTTACAATGTCTGATATCGTAAGGATATCCCCAAACAAAATAAACACAATACTACTCTCAGAAGAAAAACAGCGCTCTAACCCCTCACTATCCTTAACAGCTGCAATTACTGGACAATCTTCAAGGGTTTTAGTAAATGTATGTTTCATAATAACATCCATTCTGGCGCCCTAGCGCCTATCTATAAAATTAGTTGCAGATTTTTCACCATAGTAATGTAAGAAATATTCTCTGATAATATCATTATTCAATTATCAACCATCTCAGTACTACGAATTATCCATTCAATTACTATCAACTCTCTATGCATCACTACAACTCACCATGCATTGCTACGAACTCTCCATGCATTGCTACGGATTTTCCATACATTATTCCTTCCCGCTCCAACAGTAAGTACATAACTTACATGGTGAAATTCCTACTGACTTTATCATATCATCCAAACGATGGTAACGCAACGAAGTAAAGTTGAGTTTTGCCCTAATTTGATCGAGCATGTAATGGTAACGATCTGTTTCTGGATTTGCATACTCTTGCAGAACTTCCTTTGCATTTTCACCTTCAGCTTTTGAAATAATACGTCTTGTAATCAAATCCATTTCTGAAGTTGATCTAGAAAAATTCAGATATTTACATCCATATAGTAGTGGTGGACATGCTGGACGAATATGAACTTCTTTTGCGCCACTTTGATATAGAAACTCTGTGGTTTCACGAAGTTGTGTCCCACGTACAATGGAATCGTCAATCAGTAATAAGCTCTTATCCTTAATCAAATCATGAACCGGAATTAATTTCATCTTTGCAATCAAATCCCTCTGGCTTTGCATCGTTGGCATAAAGGATCGTGGCCAAGTCGGTGTATATTTTATAAATGGACGAGAAAAAGGAATACCAGAACGATTCGCATATCCGATTGCATGAGCTGTTCCAGAGTCTGGAACACCCGCTACGATATCTGGTCTTACTTGATCTCTTTGTGCAAGCAAATCTCCACAACGATAACGCATCTTCTCTACACTTACCCCCTCATAGGAAGAGGATGGATAACCATAGTAAACCCATAAAAAGGTACAGATTTTCATATCAGAAGAAGGCTCGTTTAAAGTCTGCACTCCCTCTGGAGTAATTACAACGATTTCACCCGAGCCTAGTTCCTTATACTCCGTATACCCAAGGTTTAAGTATGCAAAGCTTTCAAAGGATGCACAAAAAGCACCTTGTTTTTGACCGATGGATACCGGGGTTCTTCCCATTCTATCTCTTGCTGCATAGATACCCTTCGGGGTCATTAAAAGAAGTGTCATAGAACCATCGATGATTTCCTGAGCATAACGAATCCCTTCTACAAGATGCTCTTTTTGATTGATGATTGCTGCCACTAACTCTGTAGGATTGATATCACCACCACTCATTTCTAAAAAATGAGGATTTCCTGATTGAAAAATCTTATTTACTATTTCTTCACTATTATTAATTTTACCAACAGTTGTTATTGCATAAGTACCATGATGGGATCTCACGATCAGGGGTTGTGGCTCAAAATCCGAGATACAACCAATCCCAATGTTACCCTTCATGTTATTTACATCTTTCTCGAACTTCGTACGAAATGGAGAATTCTCAATATTATGTATGGAACGCTCATAACCACCTTCCCCGTAAACTGCCATACCACCTCTTCTTGTTCCAAGATGGGAATGGTAATCTGTTCCAAAGAATAAGTCAAATACGCAATCAGTCTTAGAAGCTACGCCAAAAAATCCGCCCATATTATTCCTCCAGTTAATCAGTATTGTTCTCAATACTAATCATTATATCAGAATATGGGCGGATTACCTAGTTTTCGATTTATTATATAATTTAATGGAATTAGCAATTATAGCTACTGAATCATCTATCCTTAACTAAGCATAATGAAATGATTACTATTCACTTCAGGATATGTCCTAAGGAGTTGGCGTTGGAGTTTCGGTTGGCGTTACTGTTGGGGTTGGAGACGGTGTAGCTGGTTTCTCCTTTATAACAACGGTATACTCCTTCTTTAATCCTTCTATTGTTACCGTAAATTTATAAGAATCCACTACCTGAGCAGAACTTGATATTTTCACTGTAATAGTAAATTTTCCATCTGCCTTTACTTTATCTGCTGTGATAGTAACACCTGTTGGCTTTTTAAGAGTGGATATTTTAGGCGTTGCTCCAACTGAAACATTCGTAGTTGATACTTCAATTTTACCTTCCGTCACTGTTCCCTGTACAAGCTCAACTTTAGATTGTACAGAGTCCGTCGCAGATTGAACTACCTCGATTGGTAAAGCAACTGCGATTGCCTTAGATGCAATTACTTGTTCTTGTGTTTTTGACTCTTTGATTGGTGCTAATCGGTATATAAGAATTGGTTCTTCTACTTCATATCTTCCAGTATATGCGGAACCCGGAATCTTAACGGAAGATGGTTTCTCTTTCGTTCCCGATTTCACGGTATACCATTTAACCTCTGCATAATTCACTTTAGACGCATCAAATGAATTTACCCCACCACAATATTTGCCACTAATAAGAGCTATTTGATAACTATCTGGATTTGTATTACTAAATAAAATACCACTATCCTTATTATATGGTAGTACATAAGATACTCCAATACCTGTTGATTCTGTAGCATTTGGAGCAGATACTTTTAGATGAAATGTCTTAGATGCTGTTTTTTTTGCTGTTGCCGCAATTCTGATTTCCATATTAAAATCTTGATATTGGAAATTAAAACTTTTATTATTCAGATTATTAGTAACATCATATGTCATATATAGCTTGTACAAAGATATCGGTAGAACCTTCCCTTGCGTATTCAAATGAGCATCAACAACATTAATCCACTCTCCATCAGGAAGTATTCGATACTCATAGCCAGCTCTTAGAGCGACAGTTAATTTACTAGTATCTAACATAATCTTTGGCGCATTGGCTAATTTGGCATAAGTTAAACGGACCTCTTTACCAGCTGGTGCGCCCTTCGTTACATAGATTCCTTGGTTATTCACGGTCGTTGACAGCTTTTCGTTTGCAGAAGCTTTTACACGGAAATAAATAGTTGCACCTTTATTGGCATAAAGTCCTGGATTAAACTCCTCAAACTCTCTCCAAGTACCATCTGCCCCATTCTTCCATTCAATTGTATTATATTCTTCATAATAGCGCGCTGTATACCCACTACCTGTATAAAAATAAACATAACCAAATTCATCACTTACGGAATTAATGACATACTCGCTTGGATAAGTAATCTCTAATGGTTTATTCACTACTTTATCAATAATAGCTGCTTCTCCACTAAAACCTGCCTTAAGTCCTTCTTCTCTCGCTGCAAGACTAATCTTTATCATCTTACTATCCGAAGTCTCCTTGGCATCTTTAATACCAAGAACAAATTCTTTGGAACGGTTAATCCATGAAGTGTCGATAACTGCAACGTATTTATCTTCTTCAAGTATGGTGATTGCTTCCATCCAGTCAAGCTTCTTAGAATCACAATAGAGGATCGTTGTGTCCTCATTTACAGCTATACGTATTTCCTCATTGCCATGATCAATTGTAATATCACTATATGTAATGCTTCTACTATTCTGACCAAAGACGATCAAATTAGTAGAAATTGAAAATAACAATAGGAAACCTCCCAGAAACATCAAGAAATTGAATCTTGAAAAAACCCCTTTCCATGACCTCTGTTCATAATTATCAGTATTCATATCAACTCTCCTTTTTGTCCACCACCTAAAAATACACGCTCCTAATGATATGCTGTGGTGAAACGTTTTTGTTTAAAGTATCTCTATAATGGTTATCGGCAAATAGTGGGAAATGTTTTAGGTGAAGTTAGTTTAACTAGATTAACTATTTTATATTACCGTAGTCATTCAACGAGTCCTTCCTATCAATTTAATAAAAGTGCTTGAAACGCTAACGTATTCAAATTATTTGTTTCTAAAAATTTATACATATTATTAAAATTATTAATATTATGTTCAAATGCAAAAGAGAACGCACCAAAGATTAGACTTTGGTTAGCATCTGTTAAGACTTCATTATTATCAACCCATGAAAGCACATCAAATACATGAATAATCAAATACCCCAAATTAGTAAGTATGATATGTTTAAAAATCTGGCCATCTTCTAAGGCATCAAAACAATATCTAAAGATTGTATGAACATAGAAATTTTCATATACATGACTATTTTGTTCGTAATATTTATCAAAAGACTCCTCATATTTATGTAGAACTTTATCGAATGTCATATGTGAATCGTCCACGAAAAATTTTTTATACAACTTCATAATATAAGTGTCTTCGTTTATAGTATATTTAAATACATTTTGAATATATTCTGATATAAAATTATATTTTAATTCTTTACTGTCATTTATCTGCATATGATGTAACTGCTCTATATATAGGTTAATGTATTTATCGTCATAATATCTCTCTATCAGTTTTTCTACCTCATCGTACATTTTATTATTTAAATATTTTTGTATTTTATCAGAAATAATTATTAGCAGTAGTTGTCGATAAAGTAATTTTATGTGCTTTTTTTGCATAATATCGATAAAAAGAGTTCTAGCATGTAACATACAATTAAATAAGGAAGCATTCACTTTTTCCGGCTTAAGCTTTAATCTTTTAATTTCACCATATTCAAAATCAATCTTTGTTTTTGATTCAATTAATAATCTAGCAACTTCAGGACAAGAAAGAGTTAATGTTTGTTCAATTATATCCGCATGTAATTTAGTTATTCTTGGATAGTTTTTACAAGTATCACACATTGATTCTTCTCCAAGATTTATATATATCTCGCAAAGCATATTTTCATTCAAAAATGGGCAGACTTTCGATTGATTAAGTTTAAAATAATTTTGATTGTTTTTAGAATAAATATTTTGCCTGAGTCGATCTCCAAAATCTCCTTCAAGATCTTGATATAACTTATTCATTTCTTCATCAATTGAAATGTCCCAACCTTTACAACATGTATTTGGACAGGCACTACCAATACACTTAAATTTATCATAATAATACGGCTTAAGTAATTTCATATGTTCTTCACATTCCTTTTAATTTTATTTATGTTTCCAAATAATCCCATAAACTATCTTACCATGGAAAACCATGGTTTTATTACAATAATTTATTCTAGTTTGTACTATATAAGAGTAGAGAATTTGTCTCTATTCTTATTTTTTTGTTATGATGAGTTTGATTGGCTGACGTAATTCTAGACTGGGACACCACGCCCGACGGTAAACCTGTCAGCCAGCTCTCATTAT
>JAEWHR010000139.1 GCA_023387655.1 Bacillota bacterium | reverse complement strand
GTTTTATAACACTTAGTGAAAGATATTCGCAAGTAAGGTAATCTTATTGAACCGCCGTATACCGAACGGTACGTACGGTGGTGTGAGAGGACGGAAATTCAATTAATGAATTTCCTCCTACTCGATTGCAGTTTGCTTTTCTTAAATTGTCCTTATGACACTATTTACTTGGCATAGCCTCTTTTCTTGTAATAAATGACTTCTTTGAAATAAAATAAACAAGTCACATAACATAAAATTAATAAGTCTCATAGGATCCCCGATTGTATTTTTCTATATTATGAAATATAATATAATAGACTATATCTGGAAGAATGGTAACCATCTATTGTAACAACGGTAGAATGATGAGCAAAAGAATAGGAACTTTCTGGACGATACCAATAAAATCTGAAAAAAGCTTGATTGTAGAATGATAAAAGCAATATCGAATTTAGTCGATGGAATTTTGCAGTATTATATCTTAAATCGACCTCCAATAGAGCTGATTCGTGATATATTGAAACGGCGTGGAATAACTTTTCAAGAGCAAGATAAAAATGACGATCATTTCGCAGCCTGCTTTTAATGCTTGAAAGTTGATGAAGCATAAAAAAGGATGAATTTGGACTAAATTATAATTAGTAGATAGATTTGTTTAACAAACAATCGATTTGAAGAATTGATAAAGATATGAATAATTATAAAGGGAGGTACGTGTGTGAAATTATCGTTAAAAAACATCGGTAAGATACAAGAAGCTACTGTTGAAATAAACGGTATCACAGTAATTGCTGGAGAAAATAATACAGGTAAAAGTACTGTTGGAAAAGCGTTGTATTCTGTTTTTAATAGTTTTTATAATATTGAAAAACAAATACGGTTGGAACGAGTGCAAAGTATCGAGAGTTTATTGGATATGATGTATCGTGACACTACAAACAGATTGACCAGCAGAGTTAACACAGAAGAGATTGCCGAAGATATTGTAGATCATGGTGATAGATATCAGCATGATTCAGATAGTCTTAAAGAAGAAATTTTCAACGCTATTTATCAGTACGATAAAAACTTTGAAAAAAGCTTTGATAATGATGGTATCGAAGAATCTATTCAACGCATTTTGGATGTATTACAGGTATCTAATGAGGATATATTTAAAACTGTTTTAAATAAAAAGCTAGATGTAGAATTCAATGGGCAAATAAACAATTTATTCTCAGATAAAGATGGGTATATTGATTTACAGATTAAAGATCAAGTCGTGTCTATAGAGGTATCTGCTAATTCTGTGACTAAAATTAGTAATAGAGTGGATCTACGTACAGAAGCGGTGTACCTTGATGATCCCTTTGTTTTAGATGAACTGAGAACATTTGTATTCTTCCGATACTCTCCTTATTATGTAGATCATAAAACACATCTAAGAAGTAAGCTCTTTACACCCCAAAAAGATATGAATGTTATCGATGAAATTGTTGCTAATAATAAATTTGAAAATATCTATCAAAAGATCAATGTAATTTGTAGTGGTGATATTGTAAAAAAAGGTCGCAGCAATTGGGGCTATAGAAAAGCGAATACTGATAAAGTTTTTGATATTAAAAATATCTCTGCTGGATTAAAGACATTTGTGATTTTAAAAACATTACTGGTAAACGGTACTATTGAAGCGAATGGAACAATTATTCTTGATGAACCTGAAATTCATTTGCATCCAGAGTGGCAATTGTTATTTGCTGAGCTTATAGTGCTGATTCAAAAAGAATTTGGTATGCATATCTTATTGAATACTCATAGCCCATATTTTTTGCGTGCAATACAAGTTTATTCGGCAAAATATGAGATTGCGGATAGATGTAAATATTATCTATCCGTATTAATCGATGATCAAGCTATTATTTCTGATGTAACATCTGAGATCGATAGAATATACAAGAAGTTATCTTACCCTTTGCAACAACTGGAAGATGAGAGGTGGCAAGATGATTGATTTGTCAAAATACTCACAACTTAATCATTTTGCCACGTTTAAAGAAACTTCTCTGGATAAACATGATAACGGAACTGCTTCATACATGACTGAGTCATTAAAGAGTGTCATAAATTTTGATGCAGTAAAGGATGAATATATTAAATCTTTGAAAGTGTCTGATGTTCCTAAATCAAATGATGCACTTTTTGATGATGGTTATGGGAACATTGTATTTGTTGAGTTTAAAAATGGATATATGGATAAAACCAAGCAGTTTGCGGTACGTAAAAAAATATATGATAGCACATTGATTTTTACTGATATACTCTCGATTGGAATTAGTTATATGCGCAAATGTGTAGAATATATTCTCGTATATAATAAAACAGCGAATGGAAAAAACCCAGAAATAATTAACGAGAAAAGTAAGTATGTACAGTACTCTTCTTCGTATGACAGTTTTGCGAAGGGACTTAGTGCGCTTGCAGAAGAAGAGTATGTATATTTTGGAGTTAAAATATTTGAAAATTATTGCTTTAAAAAAGTACATACCTATAATGAAGAAGAGTTTAATAATTATCTTAAAACCATAGATGAATTGTAAAAGTAAATTCCATCTTGTTCTATCGTGGTGAAAAGAAGATATGATGCCGGTGTTATTAATCTATTTTAAAAGGTATAGGAGCAGTCGAATTTCATCTAGCGGGATGAGGACTGCTCCTAGGTTGTTCAAAATAAGCTTATCGTGTAGTAATTCAAGTATTTCGTAAAGAGGCGGTATTCAAGGTTTTTCTACGGTAAGAATTAATATGATTCATCATTAAGCTCACTTTTTTTGATCTGTGGGGAATGATTATATAGTAAAATGCTATTTATAAGTAGTGTATATAATATTTATTAGGAAAACTAAAAAAGTTTAATTATAGTGTTGACATTCGGCCTGGAAGGTGGTACACTAACTAAGCTGTCGTTGAGAGATGACTGAATTGTATGAACAATTCACAACTTAAAAAAACCTTTTAAAATAAGGGTTGACAAGCAAAGAAAAGCGTGTTAATATAAACAAATCGCTAAAATGTTTGAAAAGAATAAATAATTCAAAAAACTTTGAAAAAAGTTCTTGACAAACAAAAAGCAACATGATATACTAACTAAGCTGCTTGAGAGAAACGAAAGCAAGCAATGAGAATTGAAAGAAACGAAAGTTTGCTGGAGATTTTCGAAATAAGAACATTGATAACTGAACAGTGAAACAACCTTGAAATTCGTTGAGAATAAAGTCCAAGCAGAGATGTTTGGCAAAGAACTGTGTTTGATGCAAATCAGACACAACCCTAAATCAGTAAACGGAAACAAAGATTGATAACTAAGGCAACTTAGAAGTCAGCAATTGTTCTGAATGGTTAAAACATCAAAAA
>JAEWHR010000100.1 GCA_023387655.1 Bacillota bacterium | reverse complement strand
ATAATCTAGTAAATCATTGTTTCTTTGGAACAACCATGCTATACTAAAAGCATCGGGTTTGTCATACTTTTGCTGTATTATAGAAGCAAACTAAGAACAAACTACACAAATTAAATGAGGTGAATACTATGGACGAAACTAATTTAACTATGGATGATTTTAAAACGGAACTGGAGCATTCCTTAAAGCGTTTAACTGAAGGTGATCTTGTAAAAGGCACTGTAATCGGAATCTCTGATACTGAAGTTATCGTAGACTTATCTTATTGTTCTGAAGGTATCATTAAGCTAGAAGAATTAAGTAATGATCCTCGTTTCTCAATCAAAGCAGATGTTACAATTGGAGAAGAAATTACTGTTATGGTTCTGTCAGAGGATAAGGAAGGTAATGTACTTTTATCAAAAAAGAAGGCAGATGATCTTTTATCCTGGGATAAGTTAAAGACCATGATGACAGAACGCACAGTTACTACAGTAAAAGTTGCAAATGCTGTAAATGGTGGTGTTGTAACCTATATAGAAGGTATTCGTGCATTTATTCCTGCCTCAATGCTTAGCCTTTCATATGTAGAAGATGTTGCTACCTTTGTAGGAAAAGAATTAAGAGTTATTGTAGTAACTGCTGACAAATCAGCAAATAAACTGATTTTATCTGCAAAAGAAGTATTAAGAGAAGAAGAAGCAAAGGTGAAAGCTCATAAAATATCCCAAGTACAAAAAGGTATTGTAACAACTGGTATTGTTGAAAAACTTATGCCTTTTGGTGCCTTTGTTTCAATTGGGGAAGGGTTATCTGGACTTGTTCATATTTCTCAAATATGCGGAAAGCACATAAAATCACCTGCAGAAGTATTAAAAGAAGGCCAAGAAGTGAATGTTAAAATCATGGATGTAAAAGACGGTAAGATTAGTCTTAGCATCAAAGCAGTCTCTGAGGAAGAAGAGGTACTGGATGATGCTGCCAAAGCTCCTGTGGAATATAGTTCTGGAGAAGCTGTGACCACTGGATTAGGCGACTTATTAAAAAACTTTAAGTTTTAAGGATATGTTTTCCTTATTTACTATGACTTAATATAATTAGATAACCACCAAATCTTATTATTAAAAATGGGTACACTCGAAATTATCCGATGGTAAGCTAACATGCTTGCCTTGGAACAACTTCGCTTGTACCCATATTTTTATAGCTTATTATATATCTTGTCAACAAAACTCTTTTAGTGAAACAGAGTAAACTGGCTCATAATATTTCACGTTGTCTAAGTCATTTATAATGCATTTACTTTCATCTCTTGTTTTTTTCTTTTGTTGCTTCCAAATAAGGAAAAAGGGACCTTATCACTTGCTTTTGCCTTAAGTGCTTTTTCTTGTAGCGCACTTACCATCTCACTATCTACATTGATCTCATGATCAATAATAAGATCTTTTTGTTCAATTGCTTTTACCTTTTCCGGAATATTCTTATTTTCTATTTCTTCCTCATTTACATCATCTTCCACGATGCTTCCATAAGAGTCTTTGATTTTACTCTGAAACATATCAGAAACAATTTCACGATAATGATCCATTGAATCATCACTATATGTTCTTATTTCTTCATTAATTGCTAACATCTTCTGGTCCAAGAAAGACACAATGTCAGCGCACTCTTTTAACTCTCTTCTTATATGTGACGGTGCATTCCCTTCAAATTTGTAATACATCTTATGTTCTAAGCTTGCCCAGAAATCCATCGCTATGGTACGAATCTGAATCTCAACTTTTGTTTCAATCATTTCTTGTGATAAAAAGATTGGAACTGTCACGATCATGTGATAACTAGTATAACCATTAGGCTTTGGATTTGTAATGTAATCCTTGATCTTTAATACATTCACATCACTTTGTTTCCGAATCAAATCAGCGATTCGATAGATATCGGAAGTAAAAGAACAAATAATTCGTATGCCTGCAACATCATTAATGTATTTTACTATATTTTCAACTGTCAGCTCCTTATTATTGTGTCGTATTTTTTTAGCAATACTTTGTGGAGTTTTTATTCTTGAAGTAATATGTTCGATTGGATTGTACTGATGTGCTAGCTTAAATTCATTATTCAGTATTTCTAACTTTGTATTTACTTCCTTAAGAGCCGCATCATATATTAAAAGGGCTCGATTCCATTCCTCTGCTTGATCATAAAACATCGGTAATTCCATTTTTGTCACCTTTTCCTTTACATAATATTACACTATGTATCCCTATGGCTTTTTCTCAAATTTATATACTTAATCTTCAAATATACTCTGTAATTTTCCCCTTCATTATTTTTATTATATCATGAAATTATGAACAATTTTTGAAGTTTTTAAGTCTTAATGTATCTTTAATATTTTGTTAATCTTAGTTACAATGACATAAGTATTTTTAAATAATTATGTCACATATATTTTTAATAATTAGATGAAATGATTAAAAAGTCAGTAAAATAGAGAAGTTTTAAAGTATCAATCAAATAATGTTTCATCATTGTCTTTACATAAAAATTAAAAATTTATAAACTTTAGGGTTGACATCTCCCTAATACTGGAATATAATTCTAGAGTAACCATAATTACAACCATAGAACTACTCATTCTATGGAAATAAAAAAGAAAGTGAGGTAAGAATACATGAGTAACATTACTAATAATTTTGGAATGCTAAATAACACAATTAATTCATGCGGGACTACCTCCGGTATACGTCTATAGTATTATTATATCTTAGAATGAATGCCGTGGTATCTTGCCACGGCTTTTTTTTGTCTTTTATTGGTTTCACCTGTGAAAAACCATATTCTTTGTCGTGCGCAAGTCAGTGTTTCTGTTCCGGATCAGCAACCTTAACAGAAATAAACTAGTCCTTTCTTTACCCGATTTGTAATTAAAAACCTAATAAGGGTGTGTAAGGAGGAGAGACACCTAATGAAAATCTCACACTATTTAAAAAAATACTGGTATCGTTATGCCTTTGCTATTACCTGCATCTTCATAACTGTAGGATTAGATATGCTAAATCCACAGATTACAATGCGTATTGTTGATGATGTCATTGAAAAAGGGAAACGAGACCAACTTGGGCCACTGCTTCTTGTTGTTTTTCTGATCGGTGCAGGTCGTTGTATTTTTGGATATTTAAAAGAATATAACTTTGATTCCGTAAGCTCCAAAATATCTGCCGATTTAAGAAGCAAACTATTTCGTCATATACAAACACTATCCGTAGATTTTTTTGATAAAAACAATACGGGAGAACTTATGTCCCGTGTAAAAGACGATGTTGATCGTATCTGGGATGCCTTTAACTACGTTAGTATGTTATTAATAGAGGTAATCGTTCATACCAGTATCATCTTATATTGCATGTTCCATCTTAATAAAAAGTTGTTTTTAATTCCAGTTATCGCAATGCCGCTGGTAGCACTCTTAGCAATTCTTTTGGAAAGAAAACTAGGTGGAATATACGAAGAAATTAGCGAACAAAATGCCACGCTAAATACCATCGCACAAGAAAATCTTGCTGGTGTTCGAACAGTAAAAGCATTTGCTCGCGAAAAATTTGAAATTCAGAAATTTTTATCTCATAACAAACGTTATTATGACCTAAATATGAGCCAATCCAAAGTTCTCATTCGTTATCAGCCATTATTTCAACTGATTACCAGAGCACTTCCATTGATTACTATTATCTATGGTGGATATTTAACCATTCAAGGCGAAATTACCCTTGGTGTACTTGCTGCTTTTGTTGAGTATAGCAATAATATTACCTGGCCAATGGAGATGATTGGATGGTTAACCAACGCTGCAGCTTCTGCTGTAGCTTCGAATAAGAAGATTAAAAAGATTTTTGCAGAAACTCCTACTATTCAAAATCCAGAAAATCCAGTTATTCTTGAAGATGTAACTGGGGATATCGAATTTCGTAATGTGGATTTTGAAATAGATGGAAAAGAAATTCTTCATAATATCAATTTTCACTTACCTTCAGGTAAGACTATAGGTATTATGGGCGCAACTGGCGCTGGAAAGACCTCTATTATTAATCTGATCCAGAGATTTTATGATGTAAAACAAGGAGAAGTTCTTTTAGATGGAGTAAACATTAAAGAATTAAATCTTACTCAACTAAGAAAAAGCGTTTCTTTAGTTATGCAGGATGTATTCCTATTCTCTGATACAATAAATGAGAATGTTAAACTTGGTAAGAAGAACTCCATTGAAGAAGATGAGATTATTCATGCACTTAAACGAGCGCAAGCCTCTGATTTTATTGAGCAGATGGAAGAACAATATGAGACCATCATTGGAGAACGTGGTGTTGGTCTATCTGGTGGTCAAAAACAGCGTATCAGCATCGGTAGAGCCATTGCAAAAAAGTCACCTGTCTTAGTTCTTGATGATTCTACTTCTGCTCTTGATATGGAAACCGAACATCAGATACAAGAAACTTTAAATTCCTTAAATGGAACTACAAAGATAATCATCGCACATAGAATTAGTGCTGTTCGTAATGCAGATGAAATCATTTTCTTAGAAAATGGTACAATTGCAGAACGAGGAACTCATAACAGTCTTTTACAGAAAAAAGGGCTTTATTATGAAACCTATATGGCACAATATGGTGATTATTTAGAAACCTCGAAAGAGGCAATCGCAAGTAACTATTAATTTAATTTCAAGCATATCACATCTTTAGTCAGATGTGATATCGCTTAAACAAGAAAAAGTACGGCTTGCGAACTTTTTCTTATCATGAAAAGAATGATTGTAAAATTAATGTTCAATCGTTCTTCATAGCGAAAGGACGTGAAACTATGGCTGTGAATGCTATAAAAGAAGATGAAAGTCTTCACGTAGCCTCGAAAAAAAATACCCTGCTAAGATTATATCGCTATCTGCTTGCTTACAAGAAATCTATTGCTGTAGTGCTACTGATTATGTGTGGTACCATTAGCATTTCTTTGATCAATCCTTTGATTATAGAAACAGCAATTGATAACTATATCAAGCGTGGTAATGTCAATGGTTTACTCAAACTTGGAATCTTTGCACTTGTGCTAAATGTAACTTTAGTACTGTTAGTTAAGCTTCGAATGTTCATTATGTCTAGATTATCCAATAGCGTACTTGTTACAATTCGTCAAGAGCTTTACACTCATATACAAACCTTAAGCTTTAAGTTCTTTGACTCAAGGCCAACTGGTAAAATCCTTGCACGTATAATGGGTGATGTTAACTCACTGAAGGATGTTTTAAGTAATAGCGTAACCACCTTAATACCAGATTTTATAACCATATGCTCTGTTGTGGTAATAATGTTTGTGAAAAACTATAAATTAGCCCTTGCTTCCCTTTGTAGTTTTCCACTGATGGCATTTGGTGTATGGTTTGTTCAAACAAGAGCACACAAACGTTGGCAGATTCATAAGAAAAAAAGCTCCAATGTGAATGCCTTCATTCATGAAGATGTATCCGGAATGCGTATCATACAAAGTTTTGGTGCAGAAAATGAAACAGAAGAGGAATTCGACGAATTATTAAAAGAGCATCGTGGATCTTTTATGTCAGCAGTACTTTTTGCAGATGCTTTCGGACCAATTGTTGATATATGCTGGGCACTCGCCACTCTATTTCTATTTCTGGTTGGTGTTAACCTAATTGGTAAGGATCCGAGCGTAAATGTTGGTACCATCGTAGCTTTTGGTTCCTATATCTCAATGTTTTGGCATCCCCTTTTAAACTTAAGTAACTTTTATAATCAGTTAATAACGAATATTACTGGTGCAGAACGCATCTTTGAAATTCTTGATACGAAACCAGATGTTTGCGATGCGAAAGATGTCCATACCCTGCCTAATGTTCGGGGTGAGGTCGAATTTCAGCATGTCTCCTTTTCTTATGATGAGGATACCAATGTCCTTCGTGATGTCAGCTTCCATGTTAATCCTGGTGAAACGATCGCTTTGGTTGGACCAACTGGAGCCGGTAAAACAACAATTATTAACCTGATTAGCAGATTTTATGACATTCAGGAAGGTACTATCACAATTGATGGTCATGACCTAACCAAGGTATCCATCGAAAGCTTACGTGAACAAATGGGTGTTATGACTCAAGATAATTTCTTATTCACTGGTACTGTCAGAGAAAATATTTGTTATGGTAAACTTGACGCTACCGAAGAAGAGATCATTGCTGCCGCCAAATCAGTGAATGCTCATGAATTCATTATGAAAATGGAGAAAGGTTACGATACGGAATTAAAAGAACGAGGTGCTGGGTTATCAATCGGACAAAAACAGCTGCTTGCTTTTGCCCGTACCATGGTATCAAAACCTAAGATTTTAATCTTAGATGAAGCAACTTCTAGTATCGATACTCATACAGAACTTCTTGTACAAAAAGGTATTGAGGTCCTACTAAAAGGACGTACCTCATTTGTAATAGCCCATCGTCTTTCTACCATTCAAAAGGCAGACCGTATCTTTGTAATCGATAATGGTGGCATTATTGAATCAGGTTCTGCCGCAGAGCTTCTTGAAAAGAGGGGAGCATACTACAACTTATATATGGCTCAGTTTAAAAATATAGCATAGATATCATAAGGAAGTTATAACACCTGTAACTTTACAATACACAGTAATAACTTCCTTACTTCCATAGCACAATATACTTATCCACATTTCAATCTAATTTAGAGACTTTTATTAACAAAAAAAGGACAGTAAGTGAATAACTTGTTACTGTCCTTTTCTTTAGGCATCGTATCGTATTCTTGGAATTGTTACAATAAAACTTGTTCCTTTTGTATACTGAGAACGAACTTTAATTCTTCCAGTATGCGCCATAATAATAAGCTTAGCTATGGATAACCCTAATCCATGTCCTTCTATCTTACGGTCTCTTACATGATCAGAACGATAGAAACGGTTGAATATACTATCCATATCTTTTCTTGTCATACCAATACCAGTATCCTCTACACCAATCATACAGTCACCACGTATGTTACGGCAGTAAATACGGATGGTATCTCCTTCTTTCGTATATTTAACCGCATTGTCAATAAATACTCTTATTGCCTGTTTTAGAGCCTGCCTATCACCGTATACATTAACATCCTCTAGAAATGGTGCTTCTATTATTCGATTCGTAGAAACAAGCTTTGTTTCTTTTACCATTTCCTCTACAATTGGTTTCATATTAAAAATCTTTTTCTCTAGCTTTAGCGTCTTTTTATCATGCCTGGAAAGGAATAATAATTTTTCCACAAGATCTTGCATGGCTTTTGCTTCATTTTTTATTGCATCAATTGACTCCTCTAATATTTCTTGATCTTTAGAACCCCATCGGCTAAGCATATTAATATATCCTTGAATAACCGCAATTGGAGTGCGAAGCTCATGTGAAGCGTCAGAGACAAATTGCTTCTGACTTTCATACGAAGTCTCCAAACGATCTAACATATTATTAAAGACAATAGCTAAATCTTTAAGCTCATTCTTTGTTCCTGCCACATTTAAACGTTCACAATGAAGATTCCCCACCGTCAAACGATTTACCGTTGCAGACATTGACTGGATTGGTTCAAGAAGCTTAACATTATCCTTCTTCCCTTCTTTTATAATAAAGAATACAATTAAAACATATAAGATTAACATATTCCATAGTAATGACCATAAGCGATTATAGTCTTTTGTCATATTATAAAAAAATTGAGCTCGGTATAATGTTCCACCTTTTACAAATTCCATCTCGTCATCTAGAACAAGCCGGTGTGTGTCACTTGATTTTGTATAATGAATTGATTTTAAAAAACTTCCGTAATTTTTAGTATCATAGGTAACATCATTGTATACCTCTCGCCCAGTATCAATTTCAAATAAAATCATGTTAACACCTAACTTGGAATAGGGATTTACCTCTGTTCCAATAACGCTCCCTCCATTCTCCAAGTTCATAACAATCTGCTCTGCCATATCTTCATATCTTCCTTTTTCTATATTTAGATATAGAATAGAAAATACAAAAAAGAATAGAAATCCGTTAATAATCAACAGCTTTAAATAATTCATAGCTATTCGATTGGTAATAGAAAGTCGAATTCCTCCAAAGATAGCTTCTTTCTTTTCACGATATGGTAATACAATTTTCTTTAATACACTACGTAACTTTTCAACAGCTTTATTTTTCATCTCGAATTATATATCCCACCCCTCGGACCGTACTGATTAAATGAATACCGTACTTATCATCAATTTTTTGTCTGAGGTAACGAATATAAACATCCACTACATTGGTATCCCCAAAATATTCGTAATCCCATACATTATTTAGTAACTGCTCTCTTGTTAGTGCTATGTTTTTATTTCTCATTAAATACTCTAATAATTCATACTCTTTTTTTGTAAATGATAGCTCATCTTCACCATAATACGCACTATGACTTGCTAGATTTAATCTTAACTCTCCATGTGTTAATACATCCTGTTTTGTTTCTGTGTTCACCTTGCTATGTCTACTGAGTGCAACACGAATCCTTGCTAGAAGCTCCTCAATAGCAAAGGGTTTGGTCATATAATCATCCGCTCCCATATCAAGGCCTGCTACCTTATCCGTCACATCATCCTTAGCAGTTAACATGATAATTGGTACCTGAGACTCCATTCGTATTCTTCTACATACCTCAATTCCACTTAATCCTGGAAGCATAATATCTAGCAATATTAAATCGATATCTGGCTTTAATGCTTTTTCAAGGCCTGATCTACCATCATTTGCAATATCAACCGTATACCCTTCATACTTAAGTTCCAGTTCCACAAACCTCGCTATTTTTACTTCATCCTCAACAATTAATATCTTTGCCATACCTTTTTCTCCTCCTCTATTTCAATACATCTTATATTAATCTGCTCTTTGCCTTACCCATATGCTCTTTCCTCTATTAATCAGCTCTTTACTTTGCCAATGTGCTCTTTGATCTACCGATTTACCAATTTACCAATGTTTATTTCGATCACATATCTTAATTTAGTATATATCCTAATTTTAGCTATTCTCTGCCGTTATTTCAATAGATAAGTTAATTAGATTTGGATTAGAATATACTAAAATGAGCCATAATCCGTGAATTAATCCATCTAACTAGGCTACGACAGCTTAAAAATGGTTTATATCTTATGTAAGGGTTCGCCCGTGCTGGGCGAACGAATAAAAAGAACCTGCAATATAAACTGCAAGTTCTTTCTACTTTAGTCTAAATTAGATTTTCAATAACGAGAAAACAAATGCTTTCTTCCAAGGATACGAATGCTCCTTAAGGATTATTAAAACACTTTTACAGTTATTAATAATCACATATAGATTTCTAAACACTAAAAATGTATATTACTATATACTATAATACTGATTTAACTACAGCCACTACATTTTCAGTTGTAAAACCAAATTTCTTAAATAATGTAGCTGCTGGAGCAGATGCACCAAATCCATTCATAGAAACGATTGCACCATCTAAACCAACGTATTTCTCCCAACCATAACCGATTAAAGCTTCTACTGCAACTCTCTTACGAACTGCATTTGGAAGAACACTCTCTTTGTATTCCTTGCTCTGCTCTTCAAAGATATCCATACATGGCATACTAACTACACGTACATCGATACCTTCTTTTAATAATTCAGCTTTTGCTGCAACAGCAAGCTCAACTTCGGAACCAGTTGCAATAATAATTGCGTCTGGAGTTTCCTTTTTAGAGTCTTCTAATACATACGCACCCTTTAGTGCTTCTTTAGAAGAACCAGCTAATTGTGGAAGGTTCTGTCTTGTTAATACAAGAGCTGTAGGAGTTTCTTTTGAAGTTACAGCACTATACCATGCTGCAATTGTTTCTGTCGCATCCGCTGGACGGAATAGATGGAAGTTAGGCATAGCACGGTACATCGCTAACTGTTCAATTGGCTCATGAGTTGGACCATCTTCACCAACACCAATACTATCATGAGTCCAAACATAAGTTGTTGGTATTCTCATAAGTGCTGACAATCTAGCCATTGGTTTCATATAATCACTAAATACAAAGAATGTGGATACATAAGCACGTAATCCATGTAAAACCATACCATTGCCGATAGCAGCCATAGCAAGCTCTCTTACACCAAAGTGTAGGTTTCTTCCAAGTCTATTTTCTTTAGAAAAATCTCCCTCATCTTTTAAATAAGTCTTTGTAGAAGGAGCTAAATCTGCAGCACCACCAATTAAACTAGGTACATAGTTCTTTAATTTATTTAATACAACACCAGATAAGTTTCTAGTTGCTTCTGGTTTATCTTCATAAGACCAGAATTCTTCATTATCTAGTAAGTCTTTTGCTACATCAAGGTCAAATTCCTTATCCCAAGCTTCTTTCATTTCTGGGTAAGCGGCAAGGTATTCTGCAAACATTTTATTCCATGCAGCTTCATCCTCTGCCTTCTTCTTTGCAATTTCATTGTAGTGAGCATATACTTCCTCAGGTACAAAGAAAGGTTCGTTGGATGGCCAACCGATATTCTCTTTTAAAGCTAATACATTGTCTTCTCCAAGAGGTTCACCGTGTGCACTTGCCTTACCCTGTTTAGCAGGACAACCATAACCTATCTGAGTCTTGCATAAGATTAAACTTGGTCTTGTTGTATCAGCCTTCGCAGCTTTAACTGCATTAGAAATTTCTTCAATATTATTACCATCTTCCACAACGATTGTTTGGAAATGGAATGCTTCAAAGCGCTTTAAAACATCTTCCGTAAATGCAATATCAGTATCGCCTTCAATTGAAATCTTGTTAGAATCATAAAAAACGATTAACTTTGAAAGACCTAAAGTACCAGCCAATGAAAATGCCTCGTAAGAGATACCTTCCATCATACAGCCGTCGCCACCAAGAACATAAGTATAGTGATCCACTACAGGATAATTTTCCTTATTAAATTTAGCAGCTAAATGCTCCTCCGCCATTGCCATACCAACTGCCATAGCCATACCCGCACCAAGAGGACCTGTTGTAGCTTCTACGCCCTTTGTATGACGATACTCTGGATGACCAGGAGTAAGGGAGTCTAACTGACGAAATTGCATCATATCTTCTTTTGTTAAACCGTATCCAAATAAATGTAACAAGGAATACAATAACGTAGATCCATGTCCACCAGATAATATGAAACGATCTCGATTCGCCCAATCAGGGTTTGCTGGATTATGCTTCATTTCATTTGCCCATATATCATAAGCGATGGCAGCACATCCAAGTGGTAATCCCGGATGACCTGATTTAGCTTTCTGTACGGCATCCGCAGCTAATACACGGATCGCATTAATGGACATTGTGTCAATGTTATTCATGTGATATCCTCCTAAATACATTTCTAATAGTATAGCTTATCATAAGTTTAATTTTAAATTTATGATTTATAGTGCACTTTGGCACCGTCAATTTTTATATCGAAGCATAAATTGCTTTACGATAATATAAACATTAAAACATGTTGTTTATCTAATAGTTGTAATGCCCATGCAACAGCATATTGCTCTTGCATGGGAGATATGATTACATAGTACTAATCCTAGATCATAATAGCATTATTCGCCAAATACAGCCTTATAGTCTGCTTTAAACTTCTCAATGCCAGCATCAGTTAATGGATGCTTTGTACATTGTACAATAACGCTATATGGTACAGTCGCAATATGTGCACCTGCTAATGCACAATCTGTAACATGAACTGGGTTTCTTACACTTGCAGCAATAATCTCAGTTGGTAAATTATAAATTTCGAAAATCTCTGAAATTGTACGTATTAAATCAATACCAGGAGTTGAAATATCATCAAGTCTACCTAAAAAAGGAGAAACATAGGTTGCTCCTGCTCTAGCAGCTAATAACGCCTGATTTGCTGAAAATACAAGTGTAACATTTGTTTTAATTCCTTCTGAAGATAATACTTTTGTAGCTTTTAATCCTTCTACAGTCATAGGAATTTTTACTACCATATTAGGATGTATTTTAGCAATTTCGCGTCCCTCTTCAATCATTGTCTCAGCATCTACTGTAGTAGCCTTTACTTCACCACTAATAGGACCATCCACAATATTAGTAATCTCAGTGATTACTTCTTTAAAATCTCTACCTTCTTTAGCTATTAATGATGGGTTTGTTGTAACACCACAAATAACACCCATGTCATTTGCTTTTTTGATTTCTTCTACATTCGCTGTGTCTATAAAAAATTTCATTTTTATACCTCCCAAATATCAATCATCACTGCAACTTACAACACTATGTTATTCCTAATTATTCCTTACTCATATTATCATGTAACAGAAAATATCTCAATGCTAAATCTGCTTAATTTCTAACAAATTTGATGTTTTATTAATAACATATAGCACAATACTCAAATAATGGTAAACTTACTTTAAAAAACTAAATTTCCTAAGACATATGAAAGATTATATGAAAAAAAGATTTATGCTTACTCTTATTCCTAAATGTTTTGAATAACAGTATCTAAAACCTCACCAATAGAATCATGAATAACGAAAGATGCCCTTGTGTCGTAGTTTGTCTCACTCTTATTAATTAGTATCAAATTATCCTCATTAAAATACTCGATTAAACTTGCCGCTGGCCATACAACAAGTGAAGTACCTCCAACAATCATAGTATCAGACTTCGCAATTGCATCGACAGCTTTTTGTAAAACTGCTTGGTTTAATTGCTCTTCGTATAAAACAACATCTGGTTTAATAACACCACCACAATCCAAACAAATTGGAACTGTATCCATATCCATTATTTCATCAAGACCATAGCTTTTTCTACATTTCATACAATAATTTCTATATGAGGAACCATGAAGTTCATACACTGTTTGACTTCCTGCCATCTGATGTAGACTATCAATGTTTTGTGTAATAACTGCTGATAACTTACCTAGTTTCTCTAACTTAGCTAATGCAAAATGGGCTTTGTTTGGCCTAGCATCTCTGTAAATCATATGATTTTTATAATATCTAAAAAAATCAAACGTATGTCTCATAAAAAAACTGTGGGATAATAATTGTTCAGGGGAATATTTTTCACCTTGCCCAGTAGTATATAAACCATTCTCTGATCGGAAATCTGGAATACCAGATTCAGTTGATACACCTGCACCGCCAAAAAAAACGATGTTATTACTTTCCTTCACAATCTTAACAAGTTGTTCTGTTTCTTTTGTCATAGAATCATCTCCATTGCTTTAATAGTTTTATTATAGCACATAAAACGTATGATTAAGTTTAATTCTGTTTATAATGGTTTTTCTACTCAAAAAGATTCTAAATCCTATATAATAAATCCATTACATAGTATGTATCATAACCTGCTTTAACTTATATTATTTATTAAAACAATTTTTAACTTGATCAAATTTTAAAGGACATCTTGGAGGAAGCATCGCAATATCCCCTTATAACCTCCTTTCTTACACTCGCCAGTTATTAGCTATTTTCCTATTCTACCGTTAGATATGATGGAATTCAACTCATATTTAAACTTGTTCTACTCAAATATGAATATATTAAAAGTTGTATGGAAAAGTTGATTTATATAAATTATAATCAAAAAAAGCTGCAAAATAATGGATTGTCCAATTATTTTACAGCTTTTATTATTCCTGAGACATCCGGGATTCGAACCCGGGACACCTTGATTAAAAGTCAAGTGCTCTAC
>JAEWHR010000071.1 GCA_023387655.1 Bacillota bacterium | reverse complement strand
GTAATCTCCTAATAATTAAAAAACTCTCCGAGGGATGCGCACTCCGCTGACGCTTCGGCGCGACAAAGTGGCATCGCCCTGAACTTGTTGTTTCGCGGAGCTTAGAGTGGCGAAGCCACTTTGTTCTGCATAATAAGAATAAAAAAACTGACCTCCTATTATTAGATTTTTAAGTCTAACTTTTGGGGATCAGTTTCTTAGTGATCTTTTTTTAATTATGCAAGGTATACATTAACTGCTTGAGGACCACGCTGTCCTTTTGTTACTTCAAAAGTCACAGACTGACCATCTTCTAAAGTTTTGAATCCATCCATTGCAAGACCAGAATAATGTACAAATACATCATTTCCTTCTTCGTCAGAAATAAATCCAAATCCCTTTTGTGCGTTAAACCATTTTACTGTACCTTTTTTCATGAAAGATACCCCCTAATTTTTATTATACTAAAAATAAAAAATCACATACTTTTGTAAATCATCAATATAATAATGACTTACAAAAATATGTGAAATCAAGACTTTATTTAAAATACTGTTTTAATATAACATAATAAAATACGGAAGTCAAGTTAATATGAAAAAAATCAAAGGTATTTTAATTGTTAAGAATTATGAATCTTTTGGGGAGAAGTTGAGAAAAAGAAAAAAGAACATCGCTATCCTATTAGGCATTGCAAAGTTCTTTCTTATACTGCATCAGGTGGGATTTGAACCCACACGAGGTTGCCCCCGACGGATTTTGAGTCCGTTGCGTCTGCCGTTCCGCCACTAATGCAAATTATGCAATTAAGTTGTAAGCATCAAGTGATTGTCACTTTAAGTTACCAACTTAGCGAAGATTATTCTATCACATTGCTGGAAAGAATGCAAGTATAAATTGCATAAATTGTTGTAAAAATTAAAAAACCTGGAGAAAAACTGTAAGAGATGATGTTGTTATTTTTTGAAAATGTATAGATTTACGTGATATTCGCTGAAGGTAAAAGTTTGCATTTTACATTAAATCAGTGTAGAATAGGAATATATTTTTAGGAGGCAGATGGCATTCTAAAAGAGCTAGTAATATAGAGAGGAGATTGGGTCATGGATTGCCTGAATGCACAAAGATTAATTACACCTTTCATAAAAGACGAGCTTAGCATGACTGAATTAGAAGGATTCCTTGCCCATGTAAAAGAATGTCCGGAGTGTAGAGAAGAATTAGAAGTATACTATGCCTTACTGACTGCAATAAAATTATTAGATGAAGATAAGGAGATGTCGAATAATTTTACGGAGGAATTAGATCGTAAAATTCGTAGTTGTGAAGAACATATCCGGAAAAATAAGCTAAATAAAGTAAAGCGAAGAATCGTGTTTGCATTTGTTGTGGTAGGAGTAACAGTGATATCTAGTTTATCGATTCGCAAATTATCAGAAATTCCGGTAATTCCAGCAAAACCGCCATATATATTGAGGTATTCAGGAATTCCAAGAAGATATGACCCGATGTTTCGAATTCGTACAGAATATGATGCGTTGGCAAGAGAACATGTAAGGAAAGTAAAAGCTGGTCGACTTGAATTTTATCGAGATATTCGTGAAAAATATGAGATAGTACGTCCGATTTATGTACAGCAGCGTGAACTAACAGAAAGAGAAAGTATAGAGAATACTCACTAAGGAAGTGCTTAAGCACCTAATTAGGGAATATTTGATTTTTATGCGTGGGAGTACACGCAGATAGGAGTTAATATGAGTAATAATATAAATAATAATATAGATAGAAAGCAGGATGATTATTTATTAATCATCGATGGTTCCAGCCTTCTATCAACCCAGTTTTTTGGTAATCTACCAAAGGAAATTATGTTTGCTAAGACAACTGAGGAAAAAGAGAAATATTTTCCAAAGATTATGCAAACAACTACGGGGGTCTATACAAATGCTGTATATGGATTCCTTAGAGTATTGTTAAAGATAATAAAAGAGCAAAAACCTACCTATTTGGCAGTGACTTGGGATATTAGCCGTAATACATTCCGTAGAGAAATTTATCCAGAGTATAAAGGAAATCGTGGGGAAACACTAGAGCCGCTAAAGGATCAGTTTAAACTTTGCCAACATGTGTTAGAAGAAATGGGTATTGTTCAGTTGATGGATGAACGATATGAGGCGGATGACTTTAGTGGTACCTTATGTCAAAAATTTGAAGAGGAAGTTCCAATTCGTGTAATGACTAAAGATAATGATTATCTACAATTAATTACCGAGCGGACAAATCTCTGGTTAATTCATAGTACTGCTAAAAAGACAGATGAATTATACGAAAAGTATGGTTTAAGCAAAAAGGAAGTAAATGCTCCGGATCGTACGTTTTTATTTACTCCTGAATTAGTTGAAAAAGAATTTGGTATTCAGCCATCTTCAGTTCCCTCACTGAAAGGAATTCAAGGGGATAGCTCTGATAACATAAAGGGAGTACCTGGAGTAGGAGAAGCAACTGCGGTTGCTTTAATCAAAGAATATAAGACGGTAGAACATCTCTATGAGGTTCTGAATCAGTTAGATGATGCCGGGAAGAAAGAAATCAATGAGTACTGGAAAACCCTTGGAATTAAGAGAACTCCAATCAATGCGTTGTTAAAGACAAGTGATACTGAGCTTGTGGGAGAAAAGGCCGCAATGCTTAGTAAAACCTTAGCTACCATAAAGAAGGACATAGATTTAAAAGATCTTACCCTTGAACAGTTGAAAATTCAAATTAATACAGAAAAAGCACAGAAATGTTTTAATGAATTGGAATTTAAGACATTAAAAATTGATAATACAGTTGGAGAAGTAGAATCAAGTGAAATATTACGCTTTGAGGCGGATAAGATAAAGATTACGTCTGATTTACAAGAAGCAGAGGCATTATTTTTAAATCTACTAAAAGTTTGGGAGAAAAATCAGAAGAAGTTAAAGAAAACCAAGGAAAATAAAAATATGAAACAGGAAAGTAGCAAGATAACTATCTCCGAGGTGAAAAAGCCAGAGTATACATCAAGTGATGCAGTTGGAATTAAGTTATTGATGGAAGATAAATCACTTGTTGGCGTTGCTGTTTATTATGGAGCAGAAGCCTCCTTTATCATTCCTTGCGAAGGCTTTATCACGCCTGACTTTATAACGTCTAAGCTTACGAATCTTCTTGAGAAAAAGGTAACCCTATCAATTTTTGATGTTAAAAAATGCTTACCATATCTGCAGGCAAGTGAGGAAAGCCTCTGTTTTGATGTGAGTATCGCTGCATATCTATTAGAGCCAGACGCAAGCACTTATGATTATCAGACCATTGCTTCGAAATATTTAGAACTTGAACTGTTAAGCGAGAAAGAGGTATTTGGTGGACAAACCTATTCCTCGATGGCTTTATTAGATCAAGAACAGTATAAAAAAGCGGCATGCTATGAGAGTTTCATAGCGCATCATGGTTATCCTATTCTACTTAGACTTTTAACAGAGCAAGGACTACTTCCGCTATATGAAGGAATTGAAATGCCTCTTGTTTATACACTATATGATATGGAGCAAAGAGGAATTCGTGTTGATACCGAAGGACTGGCGGTTTATGGTGAACAGCTTGGTGTTAGTATTAAGGAGCTTGAGAAACAAATCTTTGAGTTAGTGGGTGTTGAATTTAATATTAACTCACCAAAGCAGTTAGGAGAAATCTTATTTGATCGATTAGGGTTACCATATGGAAAAAAGACAAAGACTGGTTATTCTACTTCCGCTGAAGTTTTAGAAAAGTTAAGCGATGAGCATCCTGTCATTAAATTAATATTACAATATCGTCAATTAACAAAATTAAAGTCTACTTATGCAGATGGGCTTTCTACTTATGTACAAGGAGACGGAAGAATTCATGGAACCTTTAATCAAACGATAGCAGCAACTGGTAGATTAAGCAGTACAGAACCAAATCTTCAAAATATACCAATCCGTATGGAGCTAGGAAGAAAAATTAGAAAAGTATTTATCCCAGAGGATGGTTATTTATTTTTAGATGCAGACTATTCTCAGATAGAGCTTCGTTTGCTGGCACATATGTCAAATGACGAACGTCTTATTGAGGCATATCGACAAGCACAGGATATTCACCGTTTAACTGCTTCTCAAGTATTTCACACTCCATTTGATGAGGTAACAAGTGCGCAGCGAAGTAATGCAAAGGCTGTTAATTTTGGTATTGTATATGGAATTAGTTCCTTTAGCCTAGGACAAGACCTAGATATTACTAGAAAAGAAGCAGAAGAATATATAAATAAATACTTTATAACCTATCCAAGTGTTAAGACTTATCTGGATGGATTAATTGAGGAAGGGAAGGAAACTGGGGTTGTAAAAACCTTATATGGACGAATCCGTCCGGTACCAAACCTTAATAATTCAAACTTTATGAAGCGTTCTGCGGAAGAGAGGATAGCGATGAACTCTCCAATCCAAGGCACTGCAGCAGATATTATGAAACTTGCTATGATTCATGTGAATCAGGCGTTAAAAGAACGAAAATTAAAATCAAGATTGTTACTTCAAATCCATGATGAGTTGTTGGTGGAAACACATGAATCTGAAGTAGAAGAAGTTGCTAAGATTATGAAAGAGGAGATGCAACAAGCTGCAAGTCTATCCATTCCGCTAGAGGCTACGGTTACTAAGGGTAGTAACTGGTACGATGCAAAATAATAAAGCTTTAATAATAGGTTGAAAAAACTAGTTTTTAACCTATTATTAAAAGGCGTTAAGCGCTAGAATAGAGGGTAATGATGAAAGTTATAGGACTTACCGGTGGCATTGGAAGTGGAAAATCAAGAGTTGCAAATTTACTTCTAAAGGAATTTTTGGCATATGTTATTTACACAGATGATATTGCAAGAGATCAGATGAAAAAAGGGGGATGTTCCTACGAACAGGTTGTAAAACATTTTGGTACTAAGATATTAGATGAAAATGGCGAAATCAATCGTGAAAAACTTGCTAAGATTATCTTTCAACAGGAAGAACTTGTGAAGTTACTAAATTCGCTAACACACCCAAATGTTCATCAAGAAGTATTACGTCAGATTGAAGAAGTTAGACGTAAGGAGAAAAAGTACTCCTCCATTATTGTGGAAACAGCATTGCTATTTGAAGCAGGATATCAAGATTTTTGCGATGAAATCTGGTATGTACATGCTAAAAGAGTAGATCGTATCAAAAGACTAAAAGAATCTAGAGGATATACCGAGGATAAGATAGACTCCATAATGAGAAAACAAAAATCGGAGGAGTTTTTTCTAAAGAATAGTACAGTAATTATTGAGAATGGTAATGATGTTACGCTTGATATGTTAAGGAAGCAGTGTGAAGCTTTTCTTAACTAAGAATCAAAAGAATCAAAAAGAATCAAAAAGAATCAAAAGGAATCAAAAGGAATTAAAAGGAGCCAAAAGGAACCAAAAGGAACCCCAAGGGACCAAAAAGCGAATTATAAAAATAGACAAAATAGAATATTTTAAAACTGACCAAATTAAGTGAGTACTAGTTAATAATCAACTACTCCTTCTTTTGGTCTTTTTTTTAGATAAAATAGCTACTTTCCGTATATTAATCCGTTTGCCTCCTTTGAGAGATTGTTAGAGAGGTATAAGACTTGATAATTGTTAGATTTTTCTATGAAATCTCCCAAACATTCTTGGCAAAAAATCACTAGCTGTGATATAATATAGGAAAGAAGTATCATCTTAGGTAGATATTGTATTCTGAAACAGAA
>JAEWHR010000067.1 GCA_023387655.1 Bacillota bacterium | reverse complement strand
GTAATCTCCTAATAATTAAAAAACTCTCCGAGGGATGCGCACTCCGCTGACGCTTCGGCGCGACAAAGTGGCATCGCCCTGAACTTGTTGTTTCGCGGAGCTTAGAGTGGCGAAGCCACTTTGTTCTTTTCTTAGAGTGGCGAAGCCACATTGTTCAAATTTATTGACTACTATCGCTCACCAACCATGTCTTAGCTTCCTCCATATCAGTACATAAATAAAGTTGACCAGAAATTAATATTTTAGCTTTATTCATTGCTCTATGAATACCAGTTAAACTTTTCTTATCGCACGTTATTGCTAGTTTTATAATTCTAGGACTTATCTGTTCAATATGTTGAATCATTTTTTGTAATGCTAATTTTGATAAATTCGTTTCATATAAATCTATTAAAATTCTCCTCATTTGTGGTGAATTTAAAATAAATTGCTCTTCTTTTTCAATTATAGTAAACAAGGCGTCCATATCATTAAAATAACTACCATAATGTATCCCATGAAAATATCCGCCTTTATAGTAATATGGACTTAAAGCCCCACTTGGAGATTTTGTTAGCATATTATCACCTATAGCTTTTATAAAAGCCATCCTTTCGCTAATTCTGCATCAGAAAAATATGCTTTCGTAATTGTTTTCTTTCCAATTGTCTGATTCAAAATATAATCAAATTTCCATCTAGTAAATCCATGTAATCCAATAAAAACAATTTTATAGATATGTATCTCAAAATGTCTTACACTCTCAGCAATCAATTTCATTGTTGATCTCGTAAGTATGTTATCGTCTAAGTTAAACCATATTCTAAATTTAGAATGGGAGGGCTTGGTAGAAAGTATGGATTCAATCTCATCCAAACGTTTATATAAGGCCGCTGTATTTGCTTTATATCCATCTAAATGACAACAATAGAGTTCACAGTTCTGATAAGATAAAATAAGGATAGGCGTTTTTGATTCTAGCACTCTCATAATTCAGTCCCTTTATTTATTAAATCAGACAACGGCTGCTGTTTCCTAACAGATTGACACCATCGTATTGTCTCACGTGTTATGCATATGCCATAATAGAGTGTAGAAAGCTTATAATAAAAACATTCTTTATGCTCCAATTTGTCAAAATCTTTTTCCAGTGTTTCAAGTTTTTGCAGATAATTTATATTGTTTATTTCATGTTGAAGTAATTGATGTTCTCGAAGCTCTGGGGACAATTGATCAAAAAAATAAACTTTAGCCAGATGAGTGTTTGTTCCATCGAAGATGTTCATTGGAGCCGAAAGCCATTCATAAAAACTTTTTTTACCTTCATCTGTTATTTGATAAAAAATCTTTTTTCTACCACCCTGTGA
Source organism: Bacillota bacterium (assembly GCA_023387655.1). Lineage (GTDB taxonomy): Bacteria > Bacillota > Clostridia > Lachnospirales > Lachnospiraceae > Lachnoclostridium. The sequence continues at coordinate 16,258 of JAEWHR010000067.1, read as the reverse complement.
CTTTTCATAGGCTATTAGATAACCTTTTCTTGTCATCTTCTTAAGTGCAGGGTATAAACTACCAAAGCTTGCTTTATAAAAAACTCCGATGCCAGTTTCGATGCGTTTTTTTATGTCATACCCTGTTAAATCTTCGTCTAGCACCATACCTAAAAGAATTGATTCAAGCATATATTACCTCCTTCAATATATCGTATAGATATATTGTAATACCAAATTATGGATATGTAAAGAAATATTATTATAAGAAATGATCAGGTTATAATTATAGGTAATACTGGTTGGTTAAAGGAATAGTTAAAGGAATAAGTAACTGAAACAGAACTTAAATGTAATGTTAATGATATGAAACTTATAGATGAAATTAAGAAAAGTAAGGTGTTTCAATGACAAGTTTCTTATACCTCGTCATTTGACACCATACTTTTTAAGAATATACATTATTTTACAATAGCATATCACTATTTTTTTAATAAAGCTTCTACCTTTTGATAAATTGGATCAATGAGATTATCACTAAGTTTACAATCTTTAAAGTGTTCCACTGCATATTTTGCTTGTGCAACAAGCATCCAAAGACCATTGACAGCTTTTATATTGCGTTCGCTTGCTTCGGCAAGTAGTTTGGTTGTGAGCGGGTTGTAGATAACATCGACAACCGCTTCTAAGTTTTGATATGGTGTTAAATCAATTGGACTAATGTCACAATTTGGATACATTCCAACTGGGGTTGTATTAACTATAATAGAAGCGTCAAAATGCTGTTCTTTTGCCTGTTGATAAGTAATACAGCCCGCTTCTTCTTTGTATTTTACAATAATAATTTGTCCCGCACCTAAAGTTTTTAGTACAGCAAGAACTGCAAGGGCGGCACCGCCATTACCAAGAACTAACACCTTTTTTCCTTTTACATTGATCTGACTTTTTACCAAAGTGTAGTAAAAACCATCATAATCTGTATTATAGCCGGTGAGTTTTCCGTTGTCATTTACAATGGTGTTAACTGCACCGATTTTTTTTGCTTTTTCATCGATCACATCAAGATAAGGAATCACATCGCATTTATAAGGAATTGTAACATTAATTGCTTTAAAGTTCTTTTTCTCCATAAAAAGAGGAAACTCCTCTTTACTTAGAGGGTGTATCTCATATTGATAGTCTGTAAGCTGTTCATGAATGATTTTGGAATAGCTATGTCCAAGTTTTTCTCCAATTAGTCCGTAGTCCATATTTAACCTCATTTCTTCGCTGCTTTTTGCTTCTTCAAGTTTGTGGTTGCAGCGCAGACACAAACTTGTTGCGTGATAGATTTTTAATCGTTCACTCATTCTTTTATACTTCAATTCGAATGGATAAAATCTTTTTCCAATAATCATATTCTATTTAAAGATAGAAAGCAATTCTTTTGATGAAAAATATCATTCATTTCTCCTAAGTTTTTTTATTCATAATCTAACTATGTGTTCATATACTGTAAAAACAGGACAACACCTAGTGAAAGAAAGGCAGTGGTGATTCATGTGAATAGGAAAGAGGATCTATTAAAAATTTTCTCAGTGAAATTGCGTACTCTGTTGTCAAAAACAGTGTTAGATTTTGATCGATTACAAGAGATTCGGTTAAGAGTGGACAGCCCTTTGCTAGTACGATACAACAATAAGGAGTATGTTATCGATAATAATGGACGCCTTACAAAATCAATGGAGGACGCATTTATGATTACGAAAGCCGAAGTGAAAGAGACGATGGAGTACATAAGTAATTATTCTCTTTATGCGTTTGAAGAAGAATTAAAACAAGGCTTTATTACAATTGCAGGTGGTCATCGTATAGGGATTGCTGGGAAGGTTATCTTAGAGGAAGGAAAGATAAAAAGTATGAAGTATATCTCTTTTATTAATATTCGTCTTTCTCATCAAGTAAAAGGATGTGCAGACTTGGTGCTGCCTTATATCTTAAGAGACAATAGTATTTATCATACTTTAATTATTTCTCCTCCAGGTTGCGGTAAAACAACACTGCTGCGGGATATTATCAGACAGTTATCCGACGGAGGATCAGATTCTATCGATGAAAAAGATGGATATAATAGAGAAGGTTTGCAGGTTGGGGTAGTAGATGAGAGATCAGAAATCGCTGCCTGCTATATGGGAACTCCTCAAAATGATCTTGGTATACGAACGGATGTCTTAGATTGTTGCCCCAAAGCGAGAGGAATGATGCTTCTAATTAGGTCCATGTCACCTTCGGTACTTGCCGTTGATGAAATTGGTCTTGGAGAGGATATTGAGGCGATTCATTACGCTATGGGTTGTGGTATAAAGATGATAGCTACGGTACATGGGGGGACAATTGACGAAGTAAGAGACAAGCCATTGTTAGGAGAACTTATTAAAAAACATGTTTTCGAGCGATATATTATTTTAAATAACAGGGACTCCATTGGTAAGGTAACAGAAATCTATGACGAAAGAGGTTCCAGATTGTATTATGCGTAAGTTTAGTTGGAGGGTGAATCGATGTTTGTATTATTCTTAAGAGTAACAGGATGCGCCTTAATTATAGGCGCTAGTACCGGTATGGGATTTTTATTTGGGAATGAAATAAGGAAAAGAATGGAAGATTTAAGAGCTGCTAAGACAATCGCTATTCTCTTACGAGGAGATATACGATATGCACAGACCGCATTGCCAGAGGCATTAGAGAATATTACGAAGCGTCATGACGGGAGATTAACTCCTTTTTTCAAGAAAGTATCAAAAGAGCTGGCTCAATATTCTGGGATAAGCCTAGCAGAAATTTGGGAAAGTGCAATGAAAGAAGAATTAGCAAATACTTCGATGAGTAAAAAAGATAGGACATGTTTTTTAGAATTTGGAAAACAGCTGGGATACCTTGATAAAGATATGCAGATGAACCATATCGACTGGTATATTACACAAGTAGAAGAAGATATGCAGGAGATTAATTTAGATGCAAAAGAGAAGATTCGTCTCTATCGTAGTCTGGGGGTATTATTAGGAATCTTCGTTATAATCTTAGTACTATAATCGGGAGGAACATATGTCGGTCTATTTAATCTTCAAAATTGCTGCCGTTGGAATTTTGGTTTCGGTAATCAACCAAATTCTAAAACAATCGGATAAAAATGATTATACGATTATAACCAGTCTCGCAGGTCTTTTGATCGTACTTTATTGGGTAATCCCATATATTGCGGACTTATTTGATTACTTACAGAAGTTGTTTCAAATGTAAGGAAGCGAAAGAATTCGTAATCTCTGCAGCGGAAGGAGAATTAGCGCAGAAATTACGTTAACAGGAACATCTTTTTTGAAAGGCGGGAACAATGGAAAAAATCGCACTCATTGGTATTATAGCAGTTGTAGCAGCGAACCTATTTAAAAGTGGTAAGTCAGAATATGCTTTTTTTATTAGTTTAACTGGATGTGTCTTAATCTTTTATTTTGGGATAGGAAAGCTGTCTACAATATTTAAAGCAATAGAGAGAATCAAAGGATATCTATCCATAAATTCAGAGTACATAACGATTTTATTAAAAATCATTGGTATTACTTATATTTCTGAATTTGCATCCAACCTTTGCAAGGATGCCGGATATTCAGCGATAGGAAATCAAATTGAATTAGCTGGAAAGCTTTGCATCATGGCGATCAGTATGCCGGTGCTATTAGCACTTCTTGATACGATTGACCGTTTTTTAACTGCGTAAGGAAAGGAATTGGACAAGATGATACGAAAACGAACATGGATTTTAACGTTAATCATAATAAGCATCCTCTTTGTCCTCTTAGGAAAGACAAGCATTGTGTATGCTATGAGCACCAAAGAGGAGGAGTATGATTATACTCAGATACAGAAATCCTTAAATAAAGCATTGGGTAATGAAGAGAGCATGAATTTTGGAGAGTATGTAAAGAATTTATCCAATGGTACAGAATCATTCTCACTTAAGGGTGTTATTGAAAAGTTACTTCAGTCCGTTGGTTTAGAATTTAAGAGTAATCTTAGTGGTTTAATGAAATTACTAACAATAGCGTTAATAGCAGCAGTATTTACAAATTTCTCACATACGTTTCAAAACAGTCAAATTGCAGACACTGGGTTTTATGTTACCTATCTTTTAATGTTTGTTATCCTAGCTACAACATTTATTGGAGCTACAAAATTGGCTACGGATACGTTACATAGTGTATTAAATTTTATGAAAGCGCTCGTCCCCACCTATTGTATGTCAGTTGCTTTTTGCACCGGAGTGTCCACATCAGCAGCATATTATCAAGGAATTCTTATCTTAGTTACTGTTGTAGACTATGCTTTGTTAAAAATAGTGTTTCCATTGACGAATATCTATATGATGGCGGTACTTGCCAATAATCTATCCCAGGAGGATATGCTTAGTAAATTATCGGAATTATTGGCTACCTTAATACGATGGATGCTAAAGACTTTACTGGCAGTTGTTATCGGTATTGGTACAGTACAAAGTCTGATAACGCCAGCGATAGACCAGGTGAAACGTTCTTCCATAATAAAAGCAACACGTATGATACCCGGAATTGGTGGGATATTCAGTGGTGTGGCAGAAACAGTACTGGGAGCGGGAACGCTTTTGAAAAATAGTATTGGCGTTGCAGGTTTAGTTGCAATTATTGTAATCTGTGCTATACCAATTGTGAAATTAATCATCTATGTATTGATATATAAATTAGTAGCGGCAGCGATACAACCAATCTCAGATAAACGGATCGTGAATTGTGTAAGCGCTTCTGCAGAAGCTTCCTCTTTGTTACTCCAAACGGTATTTGTAGCAGCAATTCTTTTTGAAATTGTTATCACCATTGTTGCTGTTTCAACGATGAGGGTAACATAAGAGAGAAAGGTGAATGGAAGGAGGACAACAGTGGGTATAATAAATTCGTTATATTCTTGGATGAAAAACATTATTATCTTTCTTATATTAGTGACAGTCATATTTAACTTACTTGGTAAGAGCAATTATAAAAAGTATGTAGGATTAGTTACAGGGTTGATTTTAGTATTATTGGTGGTCACCCCTATAATCACCTTGTTTGGGAAAGAGGATATTCTAAATTTCTCTCTTAATTCCCGTGGAACCTTAGTACAAGCAGAAGATATCAGCGAGGATTTATTCCGAATGGAAAAGCTGAGTGAGGATTCTATGTTTAGTGAATATAAAGAAGTATTACGAGGACAAACCGTTAAGCTTTTGTCGGAGAAAGGGTTGATACTCAGAAGTATGACGATTGAGATTAATAAAGACAAAGATAGTATAAACTTTGGTGAAATTTTGGCAATGGATATTGAAGCATCTTACCTTAGAATGAGCGAAGTTGAAAAAGAGGAAGGTGAATTCGGAATCGAACTGGTTGAACCAGTAACTATTGGACAAATTAAAGTGGATTCAAAAGAGAAAGAAAGCAAGAAAAACCAGCAAACAAGCCTGTCTCCTATGGAAATTAATATAAAAAATGTGCTGGCGGACTTCTATAATGTTGATTCATCTAATATAAATATTAGTATACAGGAGGACCACGATGGAGAGGAACATTAAAAATACAGAGAAGACCTGTATGGAGATGGAAACAGATGCCTGGGAGGAGCAGAGTGTTGGTAAGAACAAAGACACAAAAAAGAAGGAGCAGATAGGAAAGAAAAACTCGGAAAAAAAGTTTCATTTCGGAGAGATAAAAAAAAGTCAGCTCATTTTAATTTTCCTGGCAGGATTGATATTAGCAATCACATCGTTCCCCGATATTTTTTCAAAGGAAAAGGAGACCGAGCAGAAAGCAAGCACCGAAACAGTTTCGCCTGTGATTAGTGAAACAAAGAAGACTACAGAAGCAGAAACTTACACTGAGTATTACGAGAATAAGTTAGAGAAACTGCTCGAGAAGGTGGAAGGAATCGGGAAAGTAAAAGTTATGATTACGCTAAAGACCTCAAAAGAACGTATAGTATTAAAAGATACACCATATAGTCAGGAAAGTTTAAATGAGACGGATAAGGAAGGCGGAACCCGAATCAGCAGCAGTACACAAAGTGATGAAGAAACGGTACTAGTAACCAATGAGTCAGGTGAGTCGGTACCTTATGTTACAAAGGAGACAGAGGCTCAGTTTGAAGGTGTAGTAGTACTTGCACAAGGTGGGGGTGACGCCAGGATTGCAGAAGATATAGTTAATGCAATTAGGGTATTATTTGACGTCCCAGCGCATAAGATTAAAGTACTACAGATGAGTGATTGATATGCTTAGTCAAAGCGGTTGTGAATGAAATCCATAGAATAGTAAGAAATGGAGGTTACATAAATGAAAAATATTTTCAAGAAAAATCAGATTATTATTACTGCACTTGCACTGATGATTGCGGTGGCAGGATATTTAAACTTCGCCAAAGACAGTACGAAAGATTCAGCGAAAGACATAGCAGCTTCTACTAACGATGCGCTTGGAGAGGATATCTTTGCTTCTAGTAATGATGGAGAAGAATATTCTGATATTGGTGACGATACGATGGATCAGTTAGTGTTAGATGACAAAGGAAATCTTATTTTAGATGAAAATAAGACAGCTTCTGATACTGATACAGATGCGACTGATGTTGCAGGAAGTGATAAGGATAGTGCACAGGCATCAAACGATGGAAATAATGAGGATGCATTAGCAAGTGATTCAAAGGATGGAACAGCAAAGGATGATCAAGGAACTAACCCTGGAGAAGCAGTTCTAGCAAATAGTAATATTATCGATAGTAGCTATTTTGCAAATGCTAGATTACTAAGAGAACAAAACAGAGCAAAGAGCAAAGAAGATTTAAATGCAATTATTGACAATAAGAACATCTCCGATGAACAGAAGAAAGCTGCAGTAGATAGAGTGTTAGAGTTGACTGCAATCTCTGAAAAAGAAACAGCAACAGAAATTCAGCTTGAAGCAAAGGGATTTAGTGATTCCGTTGTAATGATAAGTGATGGTTTTGTTGATGTAGTGGTAAATGATCCAGACTTATCTGAACAGGATATGGCTATTATTGAAGATGTTGTTATGACAAAAACAAATGTTAAACTTGACAAAATTAAAATTACTGGAGCTGTAGTTGTTGAATAATAATAATTAGATATTTAAATAATTGGTTAAAATTTGGGTCTGTTATCTTATCATGTATATGGATAAGGTAATAGGCCTTATTTCATAATTTGAAAGACATTTAAAAAAAGCAATCAGTTTAATCCTAAAATCTTTCTTCATTATCCCCTCTACTAGAATAGCTCAAATTTGAATAACCAAACTAGAAACGTAAATAATGTAGATAGTTAGAAAATACTTTGCAAATTTAAGTTCGTTTGCTATAATAGAAATAGAAAGTAAAAAAGAACGCGCAAAACGCATGAGATATAGGAGGTAATAATATGAACAAAGAACTCCAAAAGAACAATGCATATCACATGGAGTCGTCAGGTAAAATTGGCGAGGTTAAGATAGCAGATGATGTTGTAGCAACAATTGCAGGATTGGCAGCAACGGAAGTAGAAGGTGTTGCAGCACTTACTGGTAATCTTACCAAAGAGATTGTTGGAAAGCTTGGAATGAAGAATCTTTCTAAGGGTGTAAAGATAGAATTAATGGAGAAGTCTGTATCTGTAGAATTGTCCATTACAATGAAATATGGATATAACATTCCAAAAACTTCAACCGCAGTTCAAGATAAAGTAAAAGCAGCGATTGAAAGTATGACTGGGTTATCGGTTTCAGATGTCAACATCCGTATAGTTGGCGTAGAAATCGAGCATGATAAGCAATAACATTAGAGGTGAGACAGCTTACTGACTCATTATGAAGGATGAATTTTACCGGTGAGGGTGTCATGAATACATAACCTTATGTGTAAGTGGCAGCCTCAACGTTTGTGTTATGAGGAATTTAAACTAAAATTAACTGAATAATTTAGTAGAATCGAAAAAGATAAATTTGAATGTAATAAGAGATATATCAACCCTATTGTTTGATCGAAGGGTTTATGGAGGTTAGGATGACAAGAAGAGAGATTAGAGAACATTTATTTCGTATGCTGTTTCGTAAGGAGTTTCATGAGGCTACAGAGCTTGATGAACAAGTTTTATTATACTTCGACTCCTTAGAGAGTATTACAACGGAACAACAGGAATATTTGAATTTGAGATTTGATAAAATCAAAGAAAAACTAGGAGAAATCGATACGATTCTTGCTAATGCCTCCAGTGGTTGGAAATTAAATCGTATGGGTAAGGTTGACCTTAATATTTTGCGTCTTGCTACCTTTGAGATGCGATTTGATGATGAGGTACCAGTTAAAGTTGCAATTAATGAGGCTATCGAGTTAGCGAAAAAATACGGAGGAGATTCTTCAGCGAGTTTCGTAAATGGTATTTTGGCTAAGGTAGTAGTATAAAAGGTGCTAATATGGAACAGGTATATTCCGTAACACAAGTGAATAACTATATTAAAAATATGTTTGTAAAAGATTATGTCCTGAATCGTATCTATATGAAGGGAGAAGTATCGAACTGTAAGTATCATACGTCTGGACATATTTACTTTACGTTAAAGGATGAGACGGGTCAGATGGCGTGTGTAATGTTTGCAGGCTATCGAACTGGTCTTACTTTTCGCTTGGAGGAAGGACAAAGTGTTATTGTTCTTGGTGGTATCAGTGTTTATGAGCGCGATGGAAAATACCAGATGTATGCAAAAGAGATTAGACTGGATGGTCTTGGGATTTTATACGAGCGTTTTGAATTATTGAAACGAAAGCTAAGTGAGGAAGGTTTATTCGATTCAAGTCATAAGAAACCTCTCGTGCCATATCCAAAGACAGTGGGAATTGTGACAGCAAGTACTGGTGCAGCCATTCAAGATATTATTAACATAAGTAGAAGAAGGAATCCTTATCTCCAACTAATATTATACCCTGCCAAAGTACAAGGTGATGGAGCAGCGAGCACGATAGTTGCTGGAATTAAGGCGCTGGAAGCCAAAGGTGTGGATACCATCATTGTTGGACGTGGTGGAGGTTCTATAGAAGATTTATGGGCCTTTAACGAAGAAATCGTTGCCCGTGCAATCTACGATTGTAGTGTACCTATTATATCTGCAGTTGGTCATGAAACTGATGTTACGATTGCAGATTTTGTGTCAGATTTAAGAGCACCAACTCCATCAGCTGCAGCAGAACTGGCTGTACCAGAGGTTGAAGTATTATTATCGAATTTAGTTGATGTTCATGCTTCCCTGGTACAAGGTGTCATGAGAAAGATAGCGATGGCAAGATCAGAGACCGAGAAAAAGCGGTTACAATTAACCCATCTAAGCCCTGTATATACGCTCCGTCAAAAGAGACTATATACCATTGATTTAGAAAATAAGTTAAAACAGCGGATGAAAGATTTAATTAGGTATAAACGACATTTGCTGGATATTCAAATAGAACGATTAAAAGCAGCCTCACCACTTGATAAATTAAAAAGTGGCTTTTCCTATGTATCAGACAGCTCTGGCAAAGTGGTAAATAGCGTTAAGAAAACAAAACCTGGAGATGAGTTAACAATTTCGGTTACAGATGGAATAATCAAGGCAACGACAACAGGAGTAGAATCGGTAGAGAGGTAGTAGGGTATAAAATTATCTTACAACCTCCAATTTGTGCGACGTCTTTCTTTGCACAAATTGGAATGTAAATAATATATGTTCAGAAATGGAGGCAAAAATGGCAGGGAAGTCAAAAGGTTTAGAGAAATCATTGGAACAATTAAATGATATCCTGTCTAATTTAGAAAAAGAGGATATCAGTCTGGAAGATTCCTTCGCCCTATATCAAGAAGGTATGAAACTTCTAAAACAATGCAATGAATCCATTGACAAGGTGGAGAAGCAACTAATGATTTTAGAAGAAGAGGGTGAAAGTATATAGTGATACTTAATTCAATTCGAAATCTATAGTTGGTAAAAATTATCGTAGGGAGATAGAACATATGAATGCGAACAGTAACATAGAAGAAAAGCTTCATCAAAAAGCTGAGAAGTTTGTAGAAATGATGACGGCATATCTTCCAAAAAAGCAAGGACAACAGAAAACAATATTTGATGCAGTCTCCTATAGTTTGTTAGCGGGTGGAAAAAGAATAAGACCAATTATTCTATTAGAAACTTATCGAGCATTGCAGGAACAAGGAACGGAAGAAGTGTTGATAGCTTCCTCACTGAATCCTGGGAATGAGAATTTAGGACCGACAGGGCTTAAAACTTTGGATCACATTGTTATTAAGTTTTCGGTTGCTCTAGAAATGATTCATACGTATTCTCTCGTACATGATGATCTACCTGCTATGGATAATGATAAATATCGTCGAGGAAAACTTACTACCCATGCAAAGTATGGCGAGGATATGGGAATACTGGCAGGGGATGCTTTATTAAATGGAGCATTTGAACTAGTTGCAGAAGCGTTTGAAAATGTGAGAGAAGTTAAGAGTAACGTAGATGCATTATTACTTTATGATAGAGTATCACGAGCATATCAGATGTTATCAAGTAAAGCCGGTGCACATGGAATGATTGGTGGACAAGTTGTTGATGTGGAGCGTACTGGCTCTGCTTTATCGAAAGAAGAATTGCTTTTTATCTACGAGTTAAAGACTGGTGCCCTTTTAGAAGCCTCTTTTCTAATAGGTGCAATACTTGCAGGAGCGAATCAAGAAGAACTTATTCGCTTTACTAAGATTGCTAAAAAAGTTGGGTTAGCATTTCAGATACAAGATGATATCTTGGATGTGACTAGCACGATGGAAGTGTTAGGAAAGCCAATACACAGTGATGAAAAAAATCAGAAAACTACGTATGTTACGCTTTATGGAATTGAAGAGAGTAGAAAAGAAGTAGAGCGTCTATCAAAAGAGGCTATGGAGGAATTAAAAGCCTTAAAGCTTGATGATAGTTTTATAACAGAAATAGTTTCTTATCTAATAAATCGAGAAAAATAAAGAAAAAGAAGGTGAAGTAGTGCCAAAGGTACTGGATGAAATAAATCAACCGAATGACATAAAAAAAATAAATGCAAAAAAGTATTCCCATCTAGCAGCAGAGATTAGAAAGTTTTTAGTTGCTAATGTAAGTAAAACTGGAGGGCATCTTGCATCCAATTTAGGTGTTGTTGAACTAACAATGGCACTTCACCTGTTTATGGATTTCCCAGAAGATAAGCTTGTATGGGATGTAGGTCATCAAGCTTATGTTCATAAATTATTAACAGGAAGAAAGAAAGACTTTAAGACATTACGACAATATGAAGGAATGAGTGGATTTCCAAAGCGTAAGGAAAGTGATTGTGATGCATTTGACACAGGACATAGCTCAACATCCCTTTCGGTTGCTGTAGGTTTAGTTAAGGCAAGAGATTTAGCCGAAGAACAGCGTAAAGTAGTGGCTGTGATAGGGGATGGTGCCCTATCAGGCGGTATGGCGTTTGAGGCACTCAATAATGCTGGTCGGTTAAAAGAAAATATGATTATCGTATTAAATGATAATAACATGTCCATTTCAGAAAATGTTGGTGGTTTATCAAACTATTTAGGTAAAGCTAGAACGAATTACCGATACACGAATTTTAAAGGAGGCTTAGAGATTGCCTTAAAGAAGATTCCAAAAGTCGGTGATGCAATTGTCACAACGTTAAAGCAGTCGAAGGACTCTCTAAAACATCTCTTTATTCCAGGGATGTTATTTGAAGATATGGGAATCACGTACATTGGTCCAATCGATGGTCATAATATCAGACAGATGTTAACAGCACTTCAATCTGCATCAAGAGTGAATGGTGCTGTATTAATTCATGCTGTTACAAAAAAAGGGAAGGGCTATGAGCCGGCAGAAAAAGAACCAAGCAAATATCATGGTGTAGAACCATTTGATATAAAAACAGGCAAAAAACTCAAAGTAAAAACGGAGTCTACTTATACGGATGTCTTTGGTAGGAAGTTGGTAGAACTTGCTAAGGTTCGTAATGATATAGTAGCAATTACAGCTGCCATGCCAGATGGTACAGGATTAACCGCATTTGAGAAAGAGTTTCCAAAGCGTTTCTTTGATGTTGGTATTGCAGAAGAACATGCGGTTACCTTTGCAGCAGGTTTAGCAGCAGGGGGATTTAAACCAGTGGTTGCGGTTTACTCAACTTTTTTACAGCGAGCTTATGATCAAATACTTCATGATGTTTGTGTTGGGAAGTTGCCTGTTGTCTTTGCATTGGATCGTGCAGGAATTGTAGGAAGTGATGGGGAAACTCATCAAGGTATGTTTGATTTATCCTATTTATCTCATATACCAGGACTAACCGTAATTGCTCCTAAGAATTCTTGGGAATTTGAACGGATGTTAGAATTTTGCATGGAGTTTGATGGTCCAATAGCTATCAGATATCCTAAGAATGCAGTGTATCTTGGATTAGAAGAGCATAAACAAGAAATAATCTATGGAAAAGGTGAAATAATATCATCCGAAGAGGAAATCGCTTTGATTGCCGTTGGTAGTATGGTGGAGACTGCTGTTTTAGTAAGGGAACATCTGCATAGCCTTGGATATAAAGCAAGCTTAGTCAATGCTAGATTTGTCTCTCCAGTGGATGAAGAGTTACTTCACCAATTAGCAAAAACTCACACTTTATTTGTTACAATGGAAGAGAATGTTAAGCGTGGTGGTTTTGGTGAGGAAGTATCCGTATTTTTATGCGAGCATGGCTATAGTGGAGTTAGGCATTTAAATATTTCAATTCCAAATATGTTTGTAGAGCATGGAGAACGTACACTTTTAAAAGAAAAGCTAGGCCTTGATGAAGAATCCATAGTAGATAAAATCTGTACTTTGTTAGAAGAATGAAACATTAAAAAGATTATCATTCAGTAGGTTTGTGTCTATGTTACATCCACAAAGCTTATGACACACAATGTCTTGCATGCATAACAAAGAGCGGTGTAGAAATGAGGTAATAAATGAAAGAACGTCTGGATGTTCTGCTGGTAACAAGAAATCTGGCAGAATCAAGAGAAAAAGCAAAAGCAATCATAATGTCTGGAAATGTATATGTTGACGGCCAAAAGGAAGACAAAGCTGGAAGTATGTTCAAGCCAGAGGTTTCGATTGAAGTGAAAGGTACTGCGATGAAATACGTGAGTCGCGGTGGTTATAAATTAGAAAAAGCAATTGAAGAACATAATTTATCCTTGAAGAGCAAGGTTTGTATGGATGTAGGTTCTTCTACCGGGGGATTTACAGATTGTATGTTACAAAATGGTGCTACCAAGGTATTTGCAGTTGATGTTGGTACAAATCAACTTGCTTGGAAATTAAGACAAGATGAGCGCGTAATATCCATGGAGAAAACCAACATCCGTCATGTAACTCCAGAAGACATCAAAGAGCAGATAGATTTTGTTTCTATCGATGTTGCTTTTATTTCTCTAACGAAGGTGTTAGAGCCTGTTTATGCCCTAATGAAAGAAGGGGCTGAAATAGTTTGCCTAATTAAGCCGCAGTTTGAAGCAGGGAGAGAAAAGGTTGGGAAAAAAGGGGTAGTCCGTGAGCCGAAGGTTCATGAAGAAGTTATTGAAATGATCATGAATTATGCCTCAACACTTGGATTCTTATTGTTGCACTTAGATTATTCGCCAATTCGTGGTCCAGAAGGAAATATTGAATATTTACTTCATATGAAAAAGGCACAGTCTGAGGATATAAGCGCGTTCTTACAAAGTGTACCTGACATCGTATCGAGGGCTCATCAGTCATTATAGCACTTGTCAATGCGATAGCAGTATGTTATATTGAAACTAGCATTTATTTAATTTGTGCGAAAATCTACGAAAATCGCATATCTTTCGACTATATGCGTAATTATTGTGCGCAGGAATGGTGGTTCAATGAATAAGTTTTGCATTATTGCAAATAGAGATAAAGATGAAGATTTGACGATTACAAATAAAATGATAGAGTTTTTAGAAGCCAACGGGAAAGAAGTATATATAACAGAAGAGTCTTGCCTAGAAGGTAGTTATACAGATGCTTCAAGAATTCCTGATGATGTTGAGTGTGCCATTGTTGTAGGTGGCGATGGAACAATTCTACAGGCAGCACATGATTTATTGCGTTTGGATATTCCGTTTTTAGGAGTAAATCTAGGAACGTTAGGATTTTTAGCAGAGATTGAGGTTATAACAATGGAACAGGCATTTTCAGATCTGTTTCTTGATAAATATAGTATAGAAAGCCGTATGATGCTAGATGCTTCTGTGTGGAAAGAAGATCATAGTTTATGTAGCATTGATGTAAGTGCAATTAATGATGTTGTTATTACAAGAAGTGGATTTTCAAGAATTATTGGGGTATCTATTTTAATCAATGGAGAAGTGGTTCAAAACTACCGTGGAGATGGGGTGATCATCTCCACACCGACTGGTTCCACTGGATATAATTTGTCAGCAGGTGGTCCAATTGTAACGCCAAAAGCGGAGATGATTTTAATTACTCCAATTTGCCCACATTCCCTAAATGCTAGAAGTATTATTGTAACTAGTGAGGATATAGTAGAAATACAAATCAGAGAAAGTAAAAAAACACAAGAAGAAGAAGCGATTGTCACGGTTGATGGAAGCTATTCGATGAAACTCCAGGCAAATGATCGCATTCTGATTAAAAAAGCGAAGGAAACAGTAAAGTTAGTTCGTTTGGAAGGCCATAGCTTCTTTCATTTGCTTCGTACGAAATTTGGAGATAAGTAGAAACTTTGGGGAGGTACAAGATTGAAGATAGGAAGACAGAGTAAAATTATTGAGTTAATAAGCAAGCATAATATAGAAACTCAAGAAGAGCTTGCTGATCTGCTTGTAAAAGCTGGTTATCATGTAACCCAAGCAACGATATCACGAGATATCAGGGAGCTAAAGCTTACCAAAGTAGCAACGGACAAAGGTAAGCAGAAGTACATTGTTCTTGCAAACCAAGAATCCGGTATGGCAGAAAAATACATTCGTATTTTACGAGATGGATTTGTGTCAATGGATATGGCACAAAATATTATGGTTGTAAAGACGGTATCTGGTATGGCGATGGCAGTAGCCGCAGCACTGGACGCCCTTCATATTGAAGGTATCGTAGGCTGTATCGCGGGAGATGATACGATTATGTGTGCAGTTCGTACCGTTCCTGATACCATTACGGTAATGGAGAAGTTATCAAAATTAATTAATGGTAACAAATAAGAATAGTTAAATAATTTGCTATTCTTATTAACCATAAAATTACGCAAATGTGATATCAATGAAATATTTTAGCGATTTCAATAGATTGATGATTAATGCAACCTATTGCTAAATAAGCTATCTTAGATAGCTTCACTAGAAAGAAAAGTTATAAAAGGAGTTTAATCATGTCAGGACATTCAAAATTCGCAAACATTAAGCACAAAAAAGAGAAAAATGACGCTGCGAAAGGAAAAATCTTCACAAGAATAGGTCGTGAGATTGCAGTTGCCGTAAAAGAAGGCGGTCCAGACCCAAACAATAATAGTAAGTTAAAGGATATTGTTGCAAAAGCGAAAGCAAACAATATGCCAAATGACACCATTGATCGTAGCATTAAAAAGGCTGCTGGTGAAGGCAATGCCGTTAACTACGAATTTGTTACTTATGAAGGTTATGGTCCAAGTGGAACTGCAATAATCGTAGAAGCGTTAACAGATAATAAGAACCGAACAGCAGCAAATGTTCGTAATGCATTTACCAAAGGAAATGGAAGCGTAGGTACACCAGGTTGCGTATCTTATATGTTTGATAAAAAAGGACAGATTATCATTGACAAAGAAGAGTGTGATATGGAATCAGATGACCTTATGATGCTTGCTCTTGATGCTGGCGCATCTGATTTTAATGAAGAAGACGATAGTTTTGAGGTTTTAACAGAGCCAGATGATTTCAGTGCAGTACGTGAAGCATTAGAAACCGCTGGAGTACCTATGATGCAAGCTGAAGTAACCATGCTTCCTCAAACCTATGTAGAACTTTCGGATGAAACAGACCTTAAAAACATTAATCGTACCTTAGATCTTCTTGACGAGGATGATGATGTACAGCAGGTTTACCATAACTGGGATGAGTAAACTAAAAAGGAGTAGCTTATGATACGACATATTG
>JAEWHR010000061.1 GCA_023387655.1 Bacillota bacterium | reverse complement strand
AATATCTTCTTCACCATCTACATAGAATCCTTCTTTCAGATACAAATGGTATGCAGGTAAGTTATTTTTTTCAACACCTAACACCATCATATCAATTCCATCCTGTTTGGCATAGTTACAGACCATCCTCATAATTTCCAAACCATAACCTTTTCGTTGATGTTCCTTCTTTACACCAATGTAGGCTATAAGGCGTAGATTATCTCCCTTATCTACGCACCAGGCATATCCTACGACACAATCTTCTTCGTTTAAGAATGAATAGAAATAATTACCTACACTTTCTATCCCATCAGGTAGCAAATCACGCGCCTGTGCTTCCCAATCAACTTGCTCTGAGCCTTCTATGTCTGAGTAACTACTTATTAACTCAAACGTTAATTTCATCATTTCTTCAAATTCAAGACGACTCATCGTTCTTTCTTTCAACATCCTATTACCCTCCCTCGTTTAATAAATTAGTAAACTGCAGTTGAGCATATTATATTACAAAGGATTCAAGAAATCTACCATTTATTTACATCGTTTCCTTATATCAAAAACGAGAACAACTTGGAGTGATTAGGTAATGCTTTTTTATAAATTAAAAGTAAAGCAATGCTCGTCAACACAACAATAAACAGAGGAATAGCATATATAACATGATTTTAAAATGCTATAGTTGCTATTCCTCTTAATTTTTTCCTCATTAACACACTATTTCACCACGAACCATAACCTTCTTGATTTCGATCTCATCATTAAAAACAATTAAATCTGCATCTTTCCCTACACAAATCGAACCCTTTCTATCCTCTATCTTCAATAGTTTCGCTGGTGTTAGGCTAGCCATTTTTACTACTTCATGAAGAGGTGTATTGGTAAGGGTATGCATGGTTCTAACCAATCGGTTGGTAGTTGCCACACTTCCGGCAAAGGCTGTTCGATCCGGTAATTTCGCAACACCATCTTCTACGATACATCTTTGACCTGAACTTAAGGAACCCAACAGATACTCTCCATCTGGCATACCTGCTGCTCTCATGCTATCGGTAACAAGGCAAATTCGATCTGCACCTTTTATCTTAACGATTAGTTTTAATAATTCCGCTGGAAGATGGCAACCATCTGCTATTACTTCAACAAATAAATCATCTATGAGATAACCTGCCTCGATTGCTCCGGCAACTCTATAAGCATTCTTTCGATGTACCCCGGTCATACAAGAATAAAAATGAGTAAGAGCAGAAACACCATTCTCATAAGCCCTCATAACCTCTTTACAAGTCGCATCCGAATGGGCAAGGGAACTTATAATTTTATGATTTCTAAGTTCTCTTAAAAATTCTTCAGATCCTGGCAATTCAATTGCAAATGACCATCGAAGTATACGATTTGAACTTGTAAGGGCCTCCATATATTCACATGGATCTGGATTTCTTAAATATTTAGGATCTTGTGCACCTTTTTGAGATTCCGCAAAATAAGGCCCTTCCAAATGAAGTCCTAAAATGTTTGGCATTCCCTCTTTTTCTAGCTCAATGGTATCGAAGAATTCTAAAAATTCTTTCAGTGACTCTCTCGTACTGGTAAGTGTTGTTGGTACAATCGAAGTGGTTCCATGCTTCATATGTGTATAGCATGCATGATACATACTCTCTGCTGTTTGATCCATAAAATCAGCTCCGCCTGCACCATGGGTATGAATATCAATAAACCCTGGGGATAGATATTGATTCTGTAAGTCGATTACAATATCTGCATCTTCCATACATTTCTCATCAAAGTAAATTTGCTTTATTACCTTATTTTCAACTCTTACATCTCCATGATAAATCCCTGTAGGTGTTATGATTCTACCATTCTGAAATAATATAGTAGCCATTGCTACATTCACCTCCTTTTACTACTGATAACGTACTTCTTGCTAATAATGCACTTCCTGCTGAAAACATACTTCCTGCTGGTAATGTACTTCCTGCTGATAATCTACTTCCTGCTGATAACATACTTCCTACAGACAACGTACTTTCCCTCTGAATCGATCTAGAAACTGATTGTTCCATTCATCACCGTTTGGACAGTTCCCACTTCGCCAAACTGGAGGATTCACACCTTCATTTACAAGCATATTGATTGCTTCCACTACAATACTGTTTAATACATAAGCATTCGCATAAGTACTTAATGCTCCAATTTTTTGTTCAAACCCTTCTAATTCAATCGTAGCATCACCCAATCGCACCTTGCAATCGATAGAACAATCCACTACTTCGTGGAGATTCTTCTTTGATGGATGACGCGCTGGATGATCTTTTGGACATTCCATCGCATGCTTATGTGAACTTACACCAATAACCCTTGCTCCATGCGCTTTCGCTGTCAGCGCAGCATCAATAGTTGCAGAATTAATACCATACGCATTGCATACAAGAAGTAAATCATCTTCTCCAATGCCGTAATCCTCAACAACGATTCTTCCATATCCCGGAAGCCTCTCTACCTGCATTGATTTTAATGCACCATTACTTAGCATCGTCTCCTGATTTAACATTGCACTTACATGCATTAAACCACCGGCGCGGAAAAATATTTCCATAGCAGCCAAATTTGAATGGCCTCCCGGCCCAAATACATACACCAACTTATCTTTCTTCACTTGATCTGCAATCATACGAGCTGCTTTTAATATAGTTTCCTTTTCTGTCCCTCTAATTTCATCTAAAATTCCTATTACCTCTTTGTAATACAGATCCATTACAGAACCTTCCATCATTACAATCACCTCTATAATCTTTCCATCAATTGATGTATTGTTTCCTCAATCTCTTCTTTATAAGTTCCTGCTAGCGCAAAATATAATGCAGAGCCAATCGGCTCATAACCACCCTCTTTAATTTGGTCTGCTGTACAAATATAGCCAATCATTCCGTTGGTATAACAGGCACATATTGCCGAGGGATCTATTGATCTTGCAAACTTAGCATAATATTGAGAAACCTCTGCATTGAATGTGAAAATTGTTAACCTAGAGCCAAATCTAAGTTTTGATATCTCTATTTCTTCATATGGTCTTTGGCCTTTTTCCGTAACTTTCACAAGCCACTGTCTTGCCGCTTCCTCAGTTTTCGATTTCTCAGTTAAATCCTTTAATAAAGGCTCCTGATTTAAAGGCATTTTATACACCTCTTGGCTAATCTCAATCTCACCATCCACTTGAATTCCTTCGGATTCTATCGTACGGATACAACTTCTTAGAAATCCTTCAGCAAACAGTTTTACATAATCATAATCACATGCCACAAAACGATCCCCTAAAACACAGTTTGGTCTAAGATCAGCGGTACACCCCTGTAGAAAGAGTGAAATAGAGCCTTTATAGGAATCATCCAGCATACGAAGTACAATTCCTGGATAATCTGGATGTACCTGATTACCATTTGATAGATTCGCATGACAAGGATAATGAATTAGAAACCCTTTGATCGTATTATCTGTTCTACGATAAGAAATTATGGTAAGATGCTTGTCTGCCTCTACCTGATAATTTGGTTTCATCTCTATCTGTCCTTGCTCATTCCTTACACGCCGGAATACATTACAATCACAACTTCCGTCATGTCTTATCATACGAACTTCTTCACAATCGTTTTTTGCTTCTAGAACTGCTTCTAGTACCTGCTTTCTTAACCAGTCTACATATTCTTTATCGATTGTTTCTAGTTGTGGAATAAAGGAGGTCCCTGTCCCGGGACCTGAGTGGTTGTGTGAAGCAATGAAAAAGATAGAATGAAGAGGAAGTCCTACTCCATCCGCGACTTCCTGCCTGACCATAGATACAAATTCACTATTCCACCATAGCAAATCCCCATATAGAAAGACAACGGTATTAGCTTTTGATTCTTGATAGTGAACACGGAGATAGATATCCTCTAATACACCATCAAAAATATCAGTTCTTGTAGCATACCCACATAAACGCAATGGACTTTGAGGAGTAATGATTCGTTTCGCTATACCTAGTTTCATAACAACTCCTATCTGCGTGCTTCTGCACACATAGAAATCAAGATGTACCAAACACCATTGCCTATCACATCTTCGAAAAGATGTGATAGGCTGTCAATAGGAAGGGTACTAATCAGTACTTATTTGTTAGTTGATGAATGAAACACTTCACCGCTTATTTCGTGTATAATTCAACAATTTTTATAAAGTTTCTCATGATATGAAATGGGTCTTTTACTGGTAAGGCAACTATCTTGTTCATTGGTTTTCCATCTCTTGCGCAAATCTGTATCCATTCACCGATCTCTTTGTTTGGAAAAATTTGAAATACATATTCCTTACACATCTCATAAGTATTTTTCATATCTTCCTCTCCCGTGAGTTCATACAACAAAAGGAATAAATATAAGATTTCAGAATGTGGCCACCAAAGTTTCATATCCCATGTGTCTAGGATTAGTTTTTCATAAGAGCAAGGAGTATCCTCAATAAATTCTCCTTTTGGTTTCCCACCCTCAAGGTCAACAAAACGTAATAATCCTCCATACTCCTTATCCCAGCCTAGCTTAAATGTAACTCTAGCAATCTGTAAGATTCTAGGCAGGTATTCCTCTAAATGATTCGTATCTTGTAAGATTTCAACCAAAAACCACAGATCCTCTAAGGTATGTCCTGGATTCACATGTCGATCTAATAATCGATGTTCTTTGTTCTCCAGAGTAGATTTATGTTCCTTAATTAATCCTTTTTCATCATATAGTTCATTTAAAATATAGAGTGCTTTCTTTAATGCATACTCTCTTTCCTCTTCATAAGAATATCCCAATTCTTTTTTCATATTGTAATATTCATAAACGGTATTCACAAGTATCATAGGAATACCATGAATATTGTACCCTTCAGGAATTGGATAAGGCTCTGTCTTAAACTGATTGCTTTCGATTCTAGAAATAATACTGTGATAAAGACCTTCTACCAGTTGTATATCACCATTGCCAATGACCTTGTGGTATTGCGACAAGCCAATCAGTGCAAAACAATCTGCATAAATACTAGCATCATAAAGACCCGTATTCGTATCGGTAAGCCTTTTCCCATCTCTGGTTAGTAGATAACAGCACTTGTTATCATAAATTGAGTGTTTTGTAATAAATTTATATGTACTGTCCATCCAGCGTTTTATGTCTTCCGCCTCTAAATTAGTGATTACATTATCCTGTATCAGCTTAAATATACGTCCAAGTACCCACAGCCATCTTCCTTGGGACCAGGTAAACTTATGGTCACTAATCATTTCATCACCATAATTATTGATACAATTTAAAATTCCACCATACGTTTTATCTTCATATTTTGACCAGTATGGATAAAAATTCTCTGTAATCTCGGACAAATAAAACTTAGTTATATCTTCTCTCACTATATCAATCACCGTCCCTAAATACGTCTCACGCATCAAAAGTTAATATATACCAAGTTTATAGCTAGTAACCCGCAACTTTCTTACTCATTTTTATCAGAAAGAGCAATCATTAACTTTTCAATTTCTGGTTTCACTGGCTTCTTAGCAACATATTGATTGTAAAGACCGATGCCATAGTAAACAACAAAGGAGGTAGCCAAAGGTGCAATTAATGCAATATCAGCTTCAAATGAAAGTCCCATCTTTGTTGCCACAAAAACACCAAGTCCAGCGATCATAGAAGCAATTGCTGATTTAGAATCACAGTATTTAAATCGAGGGAACAACCCTAATAACAATGGAATCGCTGTTGGTCCAAGTAAAGCAGCAAACCAAGTCAGAATTAATCCAGTAACACCACCGAAGTAATCACTAAATAAAGCAAGGACTACTGTAAATCCAGTAAATGCTATCGTTGTTATTCTTGCATACCAAAGTGATTTCTTTTCTGAAGCATTTCGTATTTCAGGCTTGAAAATAGGTAAGATATCTCTTGTTAACACTGCAGAAATCGTATTGGCGTCCGAGTTACACATAGTCATCGTATTCGCAAACATCGATGCGAGTACAAGTCCTACCATACCAACTGGAAGAAATGTATTCGTAAGTGTTGCATATAACGTAGCTTCTGCTGCTTTCTGAGTTAGTCCTGGGAACAATAATGGTCCACAAAACATTGGGAAGAACAGAATAAATGGCCATACTAAATATAACCCAGCGGAGAATAACGCCGCTTTCTTTGCTTCTTTACCATTCGGAGTAGAGATGAATCTTGCTGCAAGATTCCAAGTACCACCACTATAACTAAAGAAAATTACAAAAAAGTAAAGAAGTGTCCAACTAAGTGATCCCTGACCTCTTCCCGCATTAAAAACTGCGGTACCTGCTGTTGGTAATTCAGTAAATACACTAAAGAAACTCAGTCCGTAATCTCCTAGGTGAATAATCACACCGATAAACAATGCCAAACCAGCTGCTATTTGTACAATAAACTGCACAAAGTCAGTCCAAAGATCTGCTAAAATACCACCTATTGCAATATAAATTAGAGATATAATACCTGATACAACGACACCTACCCAGATTGGAATACCGGTAAAGCCGTATAACAACAATCCCATTGAGGTCCATTTTGCTGCTACGTCTAATAGCTTAGTCACTATACCGGAGATTGCAACTAATAATTGCGCAGATTGGCTATATCTCATCTTTAGATATTCTGTAGGAGATTGAATTCCCAAAGCTCTTCTTAGTCTAGGCCATCTAGGAATAATTGTTATTGCACCAATTGCGGTCGCAAGTGCAATATTAACTGCCCACCAAAAATATATTGACATACCCTGTGTATAAGCAATTCCTGCATACCCAACAAAAACAACTCCTGAATATCCAGAAACATGATGGGAGATCCCTGATAGCCACCATGGAATTTTTCCACCTCCAATAAAGAAGTCTTCAGAACTATTCACCTTCTTACCAGATCGAATTCCGATCCATAATACCATTATAAAAAACAAGATTACTACAAGCCAATCAAGCCAATGCATAACCATTGTATCCATAATTTTCCCCTTTCATTATGAAATATTTTTTAATCTCTCTTTTGCATAATGTTGATTAAACTTCTTGCTGTTCTCACTTTCATCCACAGATTGTAGCTCATTCATAACTTCTACGTAATGAACCACATCGGTTGATGTAAAGTATTTTAATAAATATCGATCCAACTTCATATCCTGTTTGGAAACGTAGCGATTCCATGTATATAAAGTCAAACCAAAAACAACAACGGCGATAATAGGTAATACGAAGTTAATATAAAAATCATTAAAATATGTACTTAGGTTAATACGAAATGCAAATACGGATAGTATTAGGGATATCAATATTTCTATGGGTATTATAAGTCGTAAAATTACTTTTAACCCGCTTGCTGTGGAGAATTTTTTAAGTTCTCGAACAATTGCGCATTTCGTAAATTCCTTCCCATACTCTCGTAATAACTTAGGATTAACAACTACGATAAATTCTCCCGTTTGACGTATTGGTGAAATAATTTCCACCGATCTGCTTAGAAAATCATGTTTTTCCATTATGTCTGAAGTAAATAGTAACGTGTTACTGTTACCAATAGGAAGATTAAGAGACAATGGACTTAACTTACCATAGCTTGTTATTGAATAAGGCATTACCATAAATTTTTTAATTAATCCACTGATAACAGCAATTCCTATGATACCAATGATACAGGCTAACCATATCTTATTGGATGCGAGTTTTACGCCTAGTAAAAAATTTATTGCTGTGATAGGGATAATTCCAATGATGTAATAAATGTTCAAGCTTTTTAATTTCATCCTTTCCTCCTTTTTATCACTATCTACTTTTGACATTATCTTTATATCTTTTAATGAATTACCTAATATTTCGATGTGTTGTCTTTTATAGATTTAATGAAAACCTTCCTATTTCGATGCATTACCTCTATGAACCCTAATGAATTACCTTCCTATTTCATACATTACTTTTATAACTTCGAAGCACTTTCTTTGTCTACATATAAATAGGCGTCATCATGTGTCCTTAATATACTAGCAGGACAAGATTCATTAATTGGACCCAACATAGTATCTTTGATTGCTTGAGCTTTCAAGATTCCAGGGACAATACAAAAGATATGATTTGCCTGTAATAGTTTTGGTATTGTAACTGTGAATGCATATTTAGGAACGTCCTCTAAACTATCAAAACACCCATCATGTACTTGTTGCTTTCTACAACTTTCTTCAAGTTCCACTATCTTGATATTATTAGGATCTTTAAAATCTGCCACTGGTGGATCATTAAATGCAATGTGACCATTCTCGCCTATTCCCATGAAAACAATATCCAGAGGATGCTCTTTCATGATTAATTCTAATCTCTCACATTCTTCCTTCGGTTCTCCCTCACCATTGATTAAAAAGATTTGATTGAAGGGAACTTTGTCAAAGATAGCATTTTTTAAGAATGACCGAAAAGTACGAGGGTCCCCTTCATCTAACCCCATATATTCATCCATGTGAAGCGCATTGATTCGTTGCCATGGAATGCTCTTATCCTTTATTAAAGCTGATAAGAATTCATTCTGAGAAGGAGCTGCTGCAAACATTATATTGATTACTTCTTTGTCTTTTAATAGCTGTTTTATGCACTCCGAAGCCTCTCTTGCAGCCACTTCTCCCATTTCTTCCCTGGTATCAAAAATTTTCATGATGACCTTATCATATTGCTTTTGAATCTGATCCATTATTACCTCCTTACCTTCTTATGAATCTTTCGTACGGAGTCTCTTTCAATTAAGGATGGCTGCATCAGAATTTGTACTGTGTCATGACTTATGTCTTCAATTCGATTGATTAGTACTTTGGCTGCCAAACTACCTGTTTCTGTTGCTGGTTGATGAATTGTAGATAATGCTGGAGTTACCATCTCACTGATTGCAATATCATCAAATCCCATAACTGATAAGTCATGAGGTATTTGTATATTTTCTTGCTTTAGATGATTTATTAAACCAATCGCAATCATATCATTTACCGTTACAACAGCATCTGGTAGATACTCTCTTTGCATTAATAACTTTCCAAGCTCCTGCCCAAGATAGTAGTCCTTCTTTTCAAAATTCTGTTCTTCAGTAGAAGAATAAATAACTTTTCGCCTACTAACACTTAGGTTAAAATCCTTAAGTGCCTGCTTATATCCTTCATACATCAAACACCTACTTCTTCTATCCAGTTCACCTGATGCAAATACAATATCTCTATGACCACATTGTATTAAGTACTCTGTCGCTAGGTATGCTCCTTTAAAGAAATCAAACTGAATACAATCTCCTTTATAACCTTCAAAGCTTTGATCAAATAAGATTAATGGCATCTGCAAATCTTTTAATCTCTCAATCAGTACCTCACCACTGTTTACGCTAGATAGTATAATTCCTGCTACATTTCTTTCCTCAAGCATAATTAAGTGATTTAGTTCTAGTTGTTGATTACTCATTGAGTTACAAATAAATGGTACATACCCTTGACTTAGACACTCCTGTTCTGCAGCTGATAATAGCTGAGAATAGAAAGGATTGGTAATAGACGGAACAACAATCCCTATCTCACGACTTTTTCCTTTCCTTAACATCTGGCTAAAAACATTCGGTTTATATCCCACCTGATTTGCTATATCAATGACCTTTTGTTTTACCTCTGCACGCACAGGATAATCTGACCCACCTAATACGCGCGAAACAGTGGCAATAGATACTCCAGCTAGTTTTGCAATATCAGATATGGTTACCTTTTTTTTGTTTTTTGCCATACCTTAACCTCCATACCAATATACAACTACATCTTTACAGTAAACGTTTTCTGTTGAGATTAGTATAACATGTACATTTTTAAAGTGTCAACCCGCTAAAAATTATACATTTTGTATTATTTACTATCCTTTTATAGCTTTTAGTTCATTTTTTTCTACGATAATTTTCTATATAAAAGAGTATTTATTCTATCTATTTTCTATATATTTATTCTAAACCCTTGCTATTACTGGCTTTAAGGTATTTCCGATAGAAAATTAATCTTTATTTTCTCTTGTTACTAAATTCTTTTTTCTATATTTAAGAGTAACTTTTTTAAATCCACTAGTAAAAAAAGACACCTATTTTCTGTTTAAATTTTCACTTTCATGATTTTGTATAAAATATTTATTAATTATTGTGGATATGTACCAAAAAAGCTTCTGCTGTAGATTTATTTCTAACAGCAGAAGCTTTTCATAACTCTTTACTATGTTCTTATTCTTAATCTTCATAACTCTTTACTATGTTCTTATCTTAACTTTTTTCTCTTTTTCTTTTTTAGATTAATTTTTTCTTATTGTTTTCTTATTTTTATTTTTTCTTATTCTTTATCTTTCCCTTATCATTTTCGTATTCTTAATCTTATAGTTCCTTATTTTTATTATTATCTTTTTCTGTACTTTTTTAACCCTATATCTTAAAGAACTTCATTTGATTATTAAGATTTTCAGCCGTTTGCGCAAGCATAGAAGCATCCTGTTCTACCGTAAAACTATGCTCTGTAACTTTAGCAGCATGGCTTGATAGATTTTCCGAAGTCGCTAGTATCTCTTCTGCCGCGGCGGACTGTTCTTGAGTAATGGCTGCTACGGAAGAAGCTACGTCATCGACACGGTTTACATTTTCAATCATATCCTGAACAATATAACTTGTCTCATTGATTGTAATATAAATATTATTAAAAGTATCACTAGCATTATGGATTAAATCTATACTCTTTTTGATACTATCCGTACTTTCCTGTGTCTTATCAATCGTATTAGTTACCAGCTGTTGTATTTTATGATTCAATTCTGCAATACTTTTTACAGAACTCTCGCTTGTTTCAGCAAGCTTTCTAATTTCTTCTGCAACAACCGAAAATCCTCTTCCAGCTTCACCAGCTCTTGCTGCCTCTATCGCCGCATTTAAGGATAATAGATTCGTTTGACTTGCTATATCAGAAATCAGCTTAACGATATCATTGATTTTTTCGCTGGACTCATTTACCTGCTCTACTGCATCTTTTAGCTGAGTTACATTTAAATCAACACCTTGCATAGCTGTATCAATTTGAAGCATATCTTCTTTACCCTTTTCAGATATCGTTACAGTATCCTTCATCTTTTCACTTGCATCCCTACCTTTTTGCCCTGTTTCAGAAACTACAATAGAAAGAGATGTTGTATTCTCTGCAACATCAGTTACAGCCTTGGCTAACTCATCTACTGTTTGATTTAATTCTAACATTGCACTAGATTGTGTTTGTGCTGATTCATATAATACTTCCGCAATTTTAATACTTTTATCAGACTGATTTTCTAAACTGCTAGACATACTAGTAACTTCTTTTATGGTGTCACGCATTGTTTCAATAAATCGTTGCATATTATTGCACATCATGGCAATTTCATCATTACCCTTACTACTCACATCTACAGAAAAATCACCCGCTGTAATTTTCTCAATGGAGCTATTTAACATTTTCACTGGTCTAATGATGTAATGAATTACCCGCTCCACTAATACTACTAATACTATCATAGAGACAAGAAATAAAATTAAGATAATGATCTGAAGGTCATTCAATGATTGTAAAATTTCGTTATGTGGTATGTATCCAATCACTTTCCATGGAGTATTTGAAATCGCTTGAACATAGACTGAATATTGACTTCCATCTAATATTAGCTCTGTGACTTCATCAATATCTAAATTGATACCTTTCGCCAGATCTGCAATAAGTTGATTATGATTGCTAGCAGTAAAATCAGTATTTATTAAGCTTTCATCATTGATGGCAAGAATTTTACTACTACTGATATCTATGATAAAGAGTTTGCCTGTTTCCATAATCTTTTTATTGCTAATCATTTTGGACATTGCTTTTAACGATATGTCCGTTGCAGCAACTTTATTCACTCCTTGGGCTGATTTAAGTTTAGCTGAAGCACTAACAATATATTCACCGGTATCGGCATCAAGATATGCTGTTCCAAATTGGAAATGTTCATTATTTAAACCTTCCAAAAACCAATCCCTATCAGCAACTATGTAACCAGATGGCATAGTAAAATCGAATGGTACAATAAGTTCTTGCTTATCTGTTCCAACATATACACCATTCGCAAAGCTATCATTCTGATTCATTGTTGTTTTTAAATACTTCATTAAAGCGTCATTGTCTAATTCAATATTATCTAGTGTATTCTGAACCTGATTTAATGAGGAAATTATTTCTTGTGACCAAGTTTCTAACTCATTTGCATTTGATTTTGTCAATGACTGTACCAGTTGGTTTGCATAATCCACGATGATTTTTCTTGAGTTTGTATAAGTAATCATTAGTAGTGTGCC
This sequence comes from Bacillota bacterium, assembly GCA_023387655.1. GTDB lineage: Bacteria > Bacillota > Clostridia > Lachnospirales > Lachnospiraceae > Lachnoclostridium. Next base: position 9,137 of record JAEWHR010000061.1, on the reverse strand, counting down.
AATCGCTAAAACAACTAGCGGAGCAATTATTAAAATGAGTTTTGTTTTTATACTTCTTTTTATCCTCGTATTTCTTACTTCTTTCTTTCCAATGGTCATATAAATCTCCTGTTTTTTTGCTATAACTTAATGTTTCATCAAATACATTACAGTCCAAATAGGAACTATAACATATTTCAAAAGTTTCTATCCCGAATACACCTATAGTTTTATTAACTTTTTCGATTACTTTATGAAGTTATTTTTTCTTCTCACCTACCTCTTTCGCAACCATCCATGTCGAATTAGTCTTTGGTATCCTTATCTACCAATTCTTCTTCGCTTGTCGCTGATATTTTACAAATCTGGTCCATGTACTTCTTTAGTACTACTTTTCCACCCTGATCTTCTTGTAGAGCTGATAATTCTTCTCTTAGTTCTTTTGAAAAAATTACAGGATTCCCAGGCACCCCTTCCCAAGTAACACATCCAGCTATTTTATTCTGACTAATTGTTTCCTTAATCAGTCTCTCCACAGTCTCTGTCTTTATAAAAGGTTGATCCGAAACCATAAACATATAATAATCAGGTTGCTTCTCCCCCTCAACTAGACCAGCTCGTATGGAATAAGAAATTCCACGAGTACTATCCGGTGAATTAATGATATGGGCTCGATTTTTAAGACGTGAATCCGCGTTCATTTCTTCCACTGCCTCCATGACCGGTTCAAACCGAGTAACAACATAGAGTTCTCTGTCAGAATCCTTTAACAGTAATTCTTTCATAACCTCTAACCCATACATAAACATCGGCTTCTCATCAATTAAATATAATAGTTTGTTACTTCCAAAACGACGGCTGTTTCCAGCCGCCAGTAATATAAGTCTAGTTTTCATTTTTTAACATTCCCATCATAACCTTCTCTGGAGTTATTGGTAGTTCACGATGCCATACTCCAGTTGCATTATAAATTGCATGTGCAATGGCAGGAGAAGGCGTATTGATTACAATTTCTCCGATTGATTTTGCACCAAAAGGACCTGTTTGTTCATAGCTACTTTCAAACTCTACTCGCATTTTACATACATCAAGACGAGTAGGTATCTTATATTGCATAAATGAATTTTCATAAATTCTACCAACAGAATTATAGGTTACATTTTCATACAATGCCATACCAATTCCCTGCGCCAAACCACCTTCCGTTTGAACACGAGCTAAGTTGGTATTAATTACGGTACCACAGTCAACAACCGCAACATAATCTAACAATTCTACAGCTCCGGTCTCTTTATCTACTTCAATCTCAACCATACCAACCATAAATGGAGGCGGTGATACTTTGGAAGAATGGGACACAGTCACCTGTGTAGCTTCTGTATTTCCACACATTGACTTCGTTGCAATATCCATTAATGTGATTTCTTTGCTACCGTCAGCTGTGCAAATCTTCTTCCCTTGGAATACCAAATCTTCTACAGAACAAGATAGCATCTCTGCTCCTATTTTACACATCTTTTCCTTCAATTCTATACAAGCTCTTTCTACTGCTTTTCCTGTCACATAAGTCGTACTTGATGCATAGGAACCAGAATCATAAGGAGAACTATCAGAGTCAGCCCCATATACTATAATATCATCAATATCACATTCCAAGCATTCTGCTGCCATCTGAGCTAAGATGGTATCACAACCGGTTCCCATATCTGCTGCCGCTATAGATAATGCATAAAATCCTTCATCATTTAGCTTAATTGTGGCAGAACCAACATCGACATCTGAAATACCAGAGCTTTGCATTGCCATGGCAACACCAATACTTCTAACTTTACCATTGCCTAAATCCACTGCCAAAGGCTTGTTGTCCCAATCAAACATCTCCTTTGCACGATTCATACAACGATCTAAGGCACATGAGCTATTAGGCTCATCATGATAAGAAGGCATTATTTGTCCTTCTTTTACCATGTTTTTCTCACGGATTTTTACTGGATCCATGCCAAGTTTTGATGCCAACTCATTAATCGCCGTTTCAACAGCAAAGATACCTTGCGTTGCACCGTATCCTCTATAAGCACCAGCAGATTGAACATTTGTATATACAACATCATAATCAAAGCGGTAGGCTTCTAGATTATTGTTGTATAATGATATCGTTTTCTGCCCAGAAAGTCCAACTGTAGTAGGACCATGTTCTCCATAAGCACCAGTATTTGAAAGTGTATAGATATCCATTGCTCGAATAGTACCGTCTTTCATAGCGCCAATGCGTACTCTAATTTCCATTTCATGTCTTGGTGTGGATGACAATTGGCTTTCTTCTCTTGTATAAATTAATTTTGCTGCCTTACCTGTTTTCCATGTAACAAAAGCAGGAAATATTTCAGTTACACAAGTTTGCTTTGCACCAAATCCCCCACCTATTCTAGGTTTCGTTACACGGATTTTTGATTTTGGAATATCTAATGCATTCGCTAGAATTCTTCGCACATGAAAGACGATTTGTGTAGAACCAATCACATGTAATCTACCATATGGGTCCATTGCTGTATAGGTACGGAATGTTTCCATCATCGCTTGCTGGTTTGCCTTTGTATGATAAGTATTTTCCAAAACTACATCACACTCTGCCATCACAGTATCAACTTCACCATACTCACTTGAGTCAGTAGCACAAAGATTTCTTTTATTGTCTGCACCAACCGGACAAAGCGCTTCCCAATTTTCTTCTGGATGGACTAATATCGTATTATCTTTTGCTGTCCTAAAATCAAGAACAGGTTCTAGTACCTCGTATTTTACCTTAATCAGTTTTAAAGCCTTGTCTACTGCTTTTTCTGTTTCACCTGCTACAATAGCGACGCTATCACCAACATAACGAAGTCTTTGATCTAAAATTAATCGATCGTAAGGGCTTGGTTCTGGATAAGTCTGACCTGCCATAGTAAATCGTTTTTGCGGTACATCCTTGTAAGTATAAATAGCTTCAATACCTGGAACCTTTTTAGCAATCTCTACATCAATCTCTTTTATCATTGCATGTGCATAAGGACTATGAAGTACCTTAACTACCAAACAATCAGAAGGTGTAATATCATCTGTATAGACAGGTTTTCCTGTAACTAATGCCATGGCATCTTTTTTACGTATCGGTTTATTTACTACTTTATAATCTGCCATTAGCATGCACCCCCTTTTTCCTTCTTAAAGCTAAGGTATGCCTTAATTCCACGAAGTTGTCCCTCATATCCTGAGCATCTGCATAGATTTCCTGCTAAATACTGCTTAATCTCGTCGTCTGTAGGGTTCGGATTCTCACGAAACATCGCAATTGCATTCATGATAAATCCAGGATTACAAAATCCACATTGTTCTGCACCCTGATCTGCTATAAATGCACCAAAATCTTCAGCTTCTTCTTGTAAGCCTTCTAACGTAGTTACTTTCATTCCATTTACTCTAGCCACAAGCATACTACAAGATAATACTGGCTTGTCCTCAACAAAAACAGTACATAATCCACAATTTGAAGTCTCACAACCTCTTTTCACACTCAGGCAACCATGAGCACGTAAAAAATCTATTAATAACATATCAGCAGCAACGTCTTCCGTCACTATTTTACCATTTATCCATAACTTAATCTGCATAAGACGTCACCTCATAATCCTTTAACTTTAACAAAGCTCTCTTTGCTAATACACCAGAAAGTACCTTGCGATATTCTTCACTCCCTCGCATATTACTTCCAGTGACAATCTGACTTTTAACAAATTCACCAAAGTTTTCTGCACTCTCTTTTGTAATACCTTCTAACAATATGCCGTTATTATCATAAAGACAAACTGCTCTTTTTGGTCGAGCGCCTATAACACAACGATAAATTCCTTCAATTTTACTAACCGCACAGGTTAATACAGGGAAGTCTGTTTTGGCATTTCTCTGTGATAAGTATGCCACATTCATCTTTTGTTTTTTTATAATCACACGTACTAACAAGTCATTATCATATGGCATTTTTGAGAATTCTTCCATAGAAACAATTCCTTTTTGATACAATTCTACTTGAGCATCTAAAGCCATCAATAACGTAAGCACATCGGAAAAGCCAAATCGTCCAAATATACTACCACCTACAGTCGCTAGATTTCGAAACTGAATTCCGACAATATGCTTTACACTTTCTGCAACTGCATCATTAGTCATAGAATTAAGCCCTTTATGCAACTCCAGCGCTCGTAACGAAACCATAGCACCTATTTGATAGCTATCCTCCGTTTCTTCTATCTTATCTAATCCTAAGCCTGATAAATCAATGGCTGTACCTACATTTTTATTTTGCATCTTTAACCAAAGCATTCCACCTAGGATTACATTATTTTTCTTTTGGTTTAATTCAAAAGCTTGTTGTAAACTTTCTGCTTTTATATACTGATTGATTGTTAACACGTGTTTCCTCCCTTGATTTTGTATCTATGAACTTCTTAAGTCAACAACTATATAAATATCTATTATATATCAAAATATATGATAAAGTGAATACAATTCTTTCGAAAAATACTACTAAAATATTCCTTTAAGAACTCATCTCTTCATACCATACTTGAATAAATTTCTTATTTTTTTGGATGAATATATTTCCATATAATAACTGTAGTTTTTCTCTTATTACTTCTACTGTTTCAATATCTGGTTTAATCTCCTCAATCAAACGCCCTTCTTTCATTAGGTATATCCTATTACAATAAGTTAGAGCAATGGATGGGTCATGTAGAACCAGAAGCCCTGATTTCTTTTGTTGTCTTACTAAGTCTTTCAGACGAAAGAACATTTGATGTTTATTTGTAAAGTCAAGCGCACTATCTGGCTCATCCATAAATATAATCGGAGTATTCTGAATCAATGTCCGGACAAGAAGCACAAGTTGTTTTTGTCCTTCACTCAGTTCTTGATAATAATTTTCTAACAGTGAAATAATACCAACTGATTCCATCACAGTCTTCATTTCATTTTCCATCTCTTTTGTTGGATTTCCAAGCAAAGTTAGTCTTGGATAAAATCCCATTTCAATAATATCCTTTACCAACATTCCACTAGGTACTTCCAACTTTTGTGGTAATAATGCTACCTCTTTTGCACGTTTTTTAGGAGCCATTAGAAGAATGTTTTCATTATCCACCATACACTGCCCCTTAATCCAAGCATCCGCTCCCATGATTCCTCTAAAAAGAGTAGTCTTACCACACCCATTGGCTCCTAATATTGCACATAATTCACCTTCATATAGTGTAAAAGAGATATCTGATAACACTTCCTTTTTTCCGTAACCAACAGATAAATGCTTTGCTTCTAATAAGCTTTTCATCAAAGACCTCCCTTTCGTTTGCATAAAAAGAATACCAAAAAGGGTACTGCACATAAAGTCGTTAATATACTAGTAGGTAATTCTCCTCCTGTTACTGTTCGCGCAAAGCAATCTGCCACTACAACAAGAATTCCTCCTATGATACCGCTTGTTAAAAAAAATCCATAACTTCTTCTACCAGTAAGTAAAAAAGCAAGATGAGGTGCTAGTAATCCGACAAATGAAATCACGCCAGTTACCGATATCACGGAGGCGGTGGCTAATGTGGACAAGAGGAGTATTACTATACGCATTTGATTACTCCTCAATCCTAGATATGTTGCCTGCTCATCCCCAATACTTAATAATCTAATTTCTTTTTGGAATAATAGTAAAAGGCTTAGGGATATCACTACAGGTACCACCATAATCTTTAACTTAGAAAGTGTCACAGAAGCTAGACTACCCATTGTCCAAAAGTCGATCGCTGCTAACTCTCCTTCTGTGTCTGCCATATACTTAAGAATCATTATCAATGCATTTGATAATGATGATATAACGATTCCTGCAAGAATGTAAGTTCCTGGACGTTTACTACCACTTACCTTTACAAGGAAAAGAACAAAGAAAAGTGCTGCTAACCCTCCAAGAAATGCACCTGTCATCATTTGCACTACACTCCCTGCCCCTAGTACAATTGCCATAGCAGTTCCAAGACTTGCTCCACTGGAAACTCCAACTAAATCTGGCGCAGCAAGGGGATTGCGAAATAGCAGTTGAAATACAGCTCCTGACATACCTAAGGAGAGTCCAGAAAGTAGTCCAACACATACTCTTGGAAGTCTTAGTGTAAAAAAAACATTCCTTGACATAGCATCCGGATGTTGTCCAAAGATAATTTTGATAATATCAGAAAAGGAAAGAGGATAACTGCCAATACAAGCAGAAATCACGCTTACTATACATAACACAGTCATTCCAATCATAAATGTTATTGTAAAGCGCGGTTTCTGTCTCATGACACTTATCCTCCTGTAACTATTTCGTTATTAATGCCTTATCTAGCTCAAAATTATAAAATGTTTGATAAAATGATACAACATCCATTTTCATCTGTTCAAAATCATATATGTCACTGTTTAATACGCTACATAACCAACGTACTCCCAATATTCCTGATGGAATTGGAGAGTCCCATTCCTCTATTCCTATAGGCATCTGATAGATAGTACTATTTTTTACAGCCTTCAATTCTGATAGCTGATTATCGTTTAAGATATCTTCAACCGAATATTGAGCGGATGGAGGAACAATAATAACATCTGGATTCATCGCTAACATATCTTCATATGATATCTCTGTCCAGTAGTCACCCTCAACCTTAGTTGCAGCATTTTTACCACCTGAAAGCTTGATTAGATTTGCCTGATACATCTTGTCTGTTGCAGTTGTCAGGTAAGAAGAATTACCTGCCATATAAACAGAAAGTCTCTTCTCTTCAGGTACCAACGCTGTGATTTGTGCAATCTCTGCTAAAGTTTTATTGTAATACTCTAACAGCTTTTCGCCATTTTCCTCTACTCCACATGCAGTACTAAGTAAAACTAACATTTCCTCAAGTAATTCCTGACTTTCCGGATACACTACTAGTACCGGTATACCTAACTCTGTTAAAGCATCTGCATACTCTAATAATTTCTTAGGCATAATTACTAAATCAGGCTTTAAAGCTGCTGTAGCTTCTACATTAAACTCTTTCAATGTACCTACACTTGGTAAGTCCAATAGCTCCGGTGCAGCCATTCCATAAATATTACGAGTGTTTGCTTTACTTTCGATCCCAACCAAACGATCTTCCACACCTAATGCAATGCTTGCATATGTTGTGATATAATAGCAACTTACTATTGTCTTTGCAGGCCCATCTAAAATCACTTCTCTTCCTGCCTGATCAGTTAGGATAATTTTTTGTTGTCCTTCTTCTGTGATTGTTGGTTGCTGTGTAATTGTTGGTTGCTGTGTGATTGTATTTGGTGTCTTCGAATTATCTTTGGATGTGCTTGCACAAGCAGTTAATCCAAATACCATAACAATACTTAAAATAATACACAACAGTTTCTTTCGTTCTCTCATCTTTTCACCATTCATAGGTTTTTCTAAGCCTTATGTCCCTCTCATAAAATCTTTGGCAAATCCTTTGATATTCTAGCATGGAAGTACTGCTTTGTCAAAGTGTAAGTCACTTATAATAATTATAATATTTCCTAATAATATCTTCGTTTGCTTCCTTAGCATTCACTTCATCTAAATCTATTAGAAAAATATCATTTCTTTTCTTAATTTCTTCTATAAATTCAATTGGTTCTTTTTTTAACACTGCCAAAACAAATTTGTGGCTATCGAAAACATTATGTATATATGTAATAAAGTTCTTTGAATGACGTTCAAAACGTCCTATTTCATCCATTACTATAATATCAGCGGAAGAGTTCATTGCTGAATGTAGACAATCAACACCAAAATTCTCAAAGGTATCTCCTATTGCTTGGAAGGTTCCATCTTCCTGTTTCTTCGAAATTGGCCTTTTGGCGTTTGTTTCAATATTCCTGATTTCATACCCTTGAAACACACCTTCAATCTCATACGGAATGGTATGATAACCAGCTACACTGCTATTTAACATATTTAAAACATTTTGAATCAATGTAGTTTTTCCAATTTGGCGCTTTCCTGTAATCAAAATATTTTTGGTTTCCTTTTTCTCTACTTTTTCTGACATTATGTATTCTATCCTCGAATTCTATTAACTTTGTATTTTACTATACTTTTATTCTATTATTATTCTATCCAACTACATAATCCTTGTATCTTACTAAGCTTGATTTATACGTTAACATTTATTATATTTCACTTCATATCATACTTTTTCTCATAAAACTTATCTTGCATACAACATCGAAAATTGAATAATTACATTATATCTTATCATAAATGTCAGCAGTAAAACAATCTGAAATAAAATGTATCTTTTTCCATTACAAATTCATGAATACTATTGGTTTCATTGAAGCAATACTATTCCTATAAAAATCTATAGAAGCAAATAAGGTCGAAAGTTAATCTTTCCCTGTCAACTATGTGTCTATGTGGCAACCACTTATTTAATGATTGCATAGGATAACACAGAAATGAGGTAAAATATGGATCAAAATAAATCGAATAATTCTTCTCTTGCTATGGCAGCATTGGATGACATTCCACAACCAAAAGAAAATGCTAAGCACATCACTGGATTAGTAAAGGAAAGTGGCACCATTACAGGTTATCAATTATCAGATGGTGCAATCGTCTCAAAAGAAGAGGGAGTACAGCTTGCCAAAGCAGGCGAAATTCGCGGTGTAGGCGTTGCACACCGTAAAGATACAGAATATCTTAAATCCTTACCGGATGGAACTGAAAACAATAATTTAAGCAGCTTACCAACTGTAAAGAGTTAACTTATATATCAGCTTATTTAAGATTACACTATTATAATGAAATAGGCGAATTGACATCCATTTATAATAAGGAGTATCAATTCGCCTGTTTCTACTATCTTTCAAAGTAGTTAATCTTTATTACTCTCTATTAATAACGTATCCTTTCTTCTCAAGGGTATTCAACGCTTTCTCAAAATTATCCTCTTTAGTTAATATATAATCCGTATTGTAAGTAGACACGGCAAAAACCCCTATATTATTTTCCGCAAGGATTGCTGTGATTTTTGCTAAGATTCCTATAAGTGAAAAGTCCAATATACCTTCAATTCGAAATG
>JAEWHR010000031.1 GCA_023387655.1 Bacillota bacterium | reverse complement strand
TCGGTTGTATAAAAGATGCATCGTCATTGCGTATTTGGCACTAGAGCTGTCGTGATTACTAATTGCTTCAAATACTTGTCGATGGGTTGTAATCGTCTCAGGAAGTAATTTTCTATGTGTAATATTACCGAATATGGCAACGGAAGAATTAATCATTGGAACCAAAGTTTCCACTACAAGATTTTTACTACATTTTGCAATACAGGCGTGGTATTTGATATCTTCTTCGATGTGGTTTTCCCCATCTTTAATTTTTTTCTCTACCAGTTCGCACTGAATGCGAAGCGCTTCAATATCCTCTTTTGTGGCATTTTCAGCAGCTTGTGATGCTATTTCAGGCTCGATCATAAGACGTACCGAAAGAAGATCTAACGCTAGTTTGTAACGGTCTGAAATTAAGGATAGACCGAGAGGATCGTTATTTTGCTCTTTTCGTTCGCAAACAAAGGTACCAGCTCCTCTACGAACTTCAAGTATACCTTTGGAAGACAAGGATTTAATTACTTCTCGTATGGTGCTTCTCCCGACGCAGAAAATTTCTGCAAGGTGAAATTCATTAGGAAGCTTGTCACCAGGCTTAAGTTTGTGATCTACTATATAACTAATGATATTATCGGAAACACGTTCTGTAAGAGTCTTATCTCCCAGATTTTCATACTGATACATGCGAAACTTCCTTTCTAAATGGTACAAATATTAGCTATAAATAAGTATAATGGAAAGCGGATGGAAATGCAATCTTTGGAGTGTGCCACAATTCTAAAATGGTAAAGAGATTACTATACCATGTTTTTACATTATATAGTATAATGTAATACAAAATTTATTATTTAGGAGGTTTTTATGGATTCAGACCCTGACCCCGATGCGGGTAACATTATGCTTCAAATAAGCATTCTTATTCTTTTAACATTAGTTAATGCATTCTTTGCTGGTGCGGAGATGGCAGTAGTTTCAGTCAACAAGAACAAGATGAAGATGTTGGCAGACTCCGGTAACAAGCGTGCAAAACTAATTGTATCTTTATTTGATGACTCTACCAAATTCTTATCAACGATTCAGGTAGCAATTACATTAGCAGGTTTTTTCTCAAGTGCTTCTGCAGCAACTGGTATATCAAAGGTACTTGGGGCTTATATGGAATCGATTTCGGTACCTTATAGCCAAACGATAGCTATGGTTTTGGTTACTATCTTATTATCTTATTTTACCCTTGTATTTGGTGAATTGGTACCAAAAAGAATTGCGCTATTAAATGCAGAAGGCTTTAGTCTATTTGTCGTAGGACCAATTGTTGCTATTTCTAAATTTATGTCACCATTTATTCGTTTGTTATCACTTTCTACAAATGGTATATTACGTTTACTTGGTTTTCATAAGCAAGAAGTAGAAGAAGTTGTAACAGAAGAAGAAATCTTAGCTATGTTAACTTCTGGTAGTGAACAGGGCGTCTTTCATGAATTAGAAACAGAAATGATTAGCGGGGTATTCTCATTTACCAATAAGACTGCTAAAGAAATCATGGTTCCTAGAAAAGACGTATTTGCGATTGATATTAATGTTCCTATGGAGGAACAATTGGATGGTATTTTTGAATCTAGATATTCAAGAATTCCTGTTTATGATGGCAATAAAGATAACATTATTGGTATACTAAATATAAAAGAATGTCTCCCTTCTTGGAAACAACATAGTTTTTTACCAAAAGATGTGAGAAGGCTTATGAGAAAGCCGCATTATGTAAATGATACCAAATCTGTAGTATCCCTATTTCAGGAATTACAAAAAGATAAGAATCGTATGGCTATATTAATTGATGAATATGGCGGGTTCCTTGGTATTGTTACGATGGAAGATATTGTGGAAGAAATCGTCGGAGATATTGATGATGGACATAATGAAGTAGATTTTGTAGAAGTGAAAGAGAATGAGTACCTTGTTAATGGTGCGATGACTATAGATGATGTTAACTACGAACTTTCAATTAATCTTAAAAAAGAAAAATCAGAAACTTTATCTGGTTTTTTCATTGAACAGTTAGGATATATACCGGAAGAACAAGATAGGACGGAGATCCAGATCAATAACATTACCTTACGCATTCACGAAGTAGAAGGAAAGAGAATTAGTAAAGTACTTGTACAAATCAATCAGGATATCGCCAGTTAAAAACACTAGATGATGAAAAACGAGAGTAACAAAATTCTTATGATTTTGTACTCTCGTTTTTATTGTATTTAAGTGCAATAAAGCCATTGGTTATATCGGTGTGTCCAAAATTAGTTTAAAATTAAAGAGAAATCCTTGTTTAACAACGATTCTTTATCTAGCAACTATAGACAGCTCTTCACGCTGTAGTATAATAAGAAAAGAGTAAAAACCTTTTTAAATTACAATAGAAAATTACTATAAAAAAATGGTCCTAAGGTATGGGTTTAATGATGCCAATGTTGCGGTTGAGAGTTTTTGGCTTAATAACTTAGGAATAATTTTTATTAAAGATATAGAAAAAACGTACACAAGAAGGAGACTAATATGGAGAGAATAGAGCAGGTAAAGGTATATTACCCATGCCTTGAGAGTATGAAGAGAAAGTTTGATCGTTATGCAAGAAAAGATGCTTTGAATGCAAAGAGCAGGGAAGAATATGAAACTTGGGCTTTAGGAGCAAGAAAGCAATTGTTTAAGCTCTTTGGAATGGACAAGATGGAAACTTGTGAAAGTAACGTTGTAAGTCTTGAAGTTATCGAGCTTGATGAGGGGAGAAGGAGAGAAAAAATATTACTTCAAGTGGAGCCAGAAGTGTACATGCCTTGTTATATTTTATATCCGAATGAAGTGGAGCAAAAGTATGTAGAGTGTGATGGATTTAAAAAACCTGCCTGTGCGATTGCAGCCCATGGTCATCAAGGTGGAGGAAAAGAATCTGTTGCAGGAAGAAGCGAGATACCTGCTATTAAGGAATCCATCCATAAGTTTGAGTATGATTATGGATTAGAATTATGTAAAAAAGGATATGTTACATTCTGTCCGGATGCTAGAGGTTATGCAGAACGAAGAGAGGCAGCATTTCAAAAGGATGAAGAGCAGCAGTACCTCTCTGGAACTTGTTTTCATCTTTCACATATGGCGGAACCTCTTGGAATGACAGTGATTGGGATGTTGGTATGGGATTTAATGCGATTGGTTGATTATATCTATGAACGTGGAGATCTAGATATTAATGAATTAGCTTGCGTTGGATTTTCTGGAGGAGGTATGCAGACTCTAATGACCGCAGCACTAGATGAAAGATTAAAAAAATTAATTATCAGTGGTTATTTTTATGGTTATAAGGATTCTCTATTGCTTTTAAATGGGAACTGTAATTGCAATTATGTTCCACATCTTTGGGAACATTATGACATGGGAGATATCGGGGCACTGTTAGCTCCTAGAGAGGTAATCTTTCAATCTTGTCGTGAAGATCATTTGAATGGGCCAAGAGGGCTTATTAATGTATATGAGCAACTAGAGATAGTAAAAGATGCATATCGCTGTTTGGACGCCTTAGATAAGTTAAGCCATGACATTCGTGAAGGTGGACATTGCTTTCATAAAGAAGTATTATACAAATTTTAGAAATAGAACTTCCAATAATTACAAATTTTTGGAGTATTTCTATTGAATTTCAGGAAAACAAAATGTTATAATCAAGTAACCTTTTTTAGTTCGGCAGTAACATAAAAGTTTGCCATATACATTCATGGACAAAACTAGTAAGAAGAGACTTTTGAAGGAACCATTATTAAAGTGTGGCATAGGATATATTGACCCCTTTTATGCTTTGACGAGATACAGGCAATTATTTTATTGGCTTGCTAGAAAGTAGATCTCTTAAGTGGTGGTTGGTTAACTTAAGAAGTGGAGAAAAGATACTTCTATGCACATAGAAAACAATCAGTGCAGGCTGAGAAAAGAATCTTCTTATAAGGGAGGAATAAGCATGGAGTTAAAGAAGGAAGAGTTTAAACGTGATGTTGAGAATTACTTAAAAACACTTTTCCGTAAAAATGTATATGAAGCAACGAAACAGCAGTTATTTCAAGCCGTATCCTATGGGGTGAAAGATGTAATTGTAGAACAGTGGATGGAGACTCATAGAAAATTCGAAGAACAGGATGTGAAAATAGTCTACTATCTATCCATGGAATTTCTGATGGGGCGTGCGCTTGGAAATAACATTATCAACTTAAAGGCTGATAAAGTAGTTCGTGAGGCTCTGGAAGAGATGGGGATTGATCTTAACATCCTTGAGGATCAGGAACCAGATGCAGCGTTAGGTAATGGTGGACTTGGAAGGCTTGCTGCTTGCTTTTTAGAATCACTAGCAAGTTTAAATTATCCAGCTTATGGTTGTGGTATTCGTTATAAATACGGTATGTTCCAACAAAAGATAGAGGATGGGTTTCAAGTGGAAGTTCCGGATTTGTGGTTAAAAGATGGAAATCCTTTTGAAATGAAACGAGCAGAGTACGCACAAGAAGTGAAATTCGGTGGTTATGTACGTATGATAAAAGATGAAAACGGTAGAGAATGCTTTGTGCAGGAGAATTATCAATCGGTACAGGCAATTCCTTACGATATACCGGTAGTAGGTTATGGAAATCATATGGTAAATACCTTAAGGATATGGGATGCTGAGGCAATGAATACCTTTAATCTTGATTCCTTTGACAAAGGCGATTATCAAAAGGCAGTAGAGCAGGAAAATCTTGCGAGAACCATCTGTGAAGTATTGTATCCTAATGATAATCATTATGCAGGAAAAGAGTTAAGATTAAAGCAACAGTATTTCTTTGTATCCGCAAGCCTTAAAAGAGCAGTTGAAAAATATAGTAAGAATCATAATGATATTCGAAAACTCCATGAGAAGGTATGTTTCCAGCTTAATGATACGCATCCTACGGTAACAATTCCTGAGCTAATGAGAATTTTAATGGATGATTACTATTTAACTTGGGAGGAGGCTTGGGAGGTAACGAAAAAGACCTGTGCCTATACGAATCATACCATTATGTCTGAGGCTTTGGAAAAATGGCCTATTGAATTGTTTGAGCGTTTACTTCCAAGAGTTTATCAGATTATTGATGAAATAAATCGTCGATTTCTCCTTATGTTGCAACAACGATATCCTGGAGATTATAAAAAAATCGAAAAAATGGCTATCTTATATAACGGACAGGTTAAGATGGCAAACCTTGCAATTATTGCTGGTTTTTCTGTCAATGGTGTTGCAAGACTTCACACAGAAATTTTAAAGACACAACAGTTACGAGATTTTTATGAATTGTGGCCAGAAAAGTTTAATAATAAGACAAATGGCGTCACACAAAGAAGATTTTTATTGCATGGAAACCCAGCGCTTGCAGCATTTGTTACGGAAAAAATCGGTGAAGGCTGGATTTTAGATTTATCCCAGATGAATCGATTGGTACCATTAATAGAAAATCAAGAGGCTAGAGCGAAGTTTATGGAGATTAAATATCATAATAAAGTTCGTCTTGCAGCTTATATAAAAGAACACAATGGTATTGATATTAATCCGAATTCTATTTTTGATGTTCAAGTAAAGCGCTTGCATGAGTACAAACGTCAGCTTTTAAATATCCTGCATGTGATGCATTTATATAATAAGCTAAAAGAGAATCCAAACATGGAGTTTTACCCAAGAACGTTTATTTTTGGAGCGAAAGCCTCTGCGGGATATCGTAGAGCAAAAGCAATCATCAAATTGATTAATAGTGTTGGTGAGGTGATTAATAATGATGCTTCAATCAAAGATAAATTAAAGATAGTGTTTATTGAAAATTACCGAGTATCCAATGCAGAACTAATCTTTGCTGCAGCAGATGTTTCTGAGCAGATTTCAACAGCAAGCAAAGAAGCGTCTGGAACTGGAAATATGAAGTTTATGTTAAATGGTGCACTAACCTTAGGCACCATGGATGGAGCGAATGTAGAGATTGTGGAGGAGGTAGGGAAAGAGAATGCCTTTATCTTCGGACTAAGCTCAGATGAAGTTATAAATTATGAGCTGAATGGGGGATATCAACCAAGGGATATCTATCAATCGGATCTTGAAATCAAACGAGTAGTAGATCAATTAGTCGATGGATTTTATTCTGCAGAAAACAAAGAATTGTTTCGAGAGCTATACAATTCTTTGCTTGATACAAACGGTTATGAAAGGGCAGATCAATACTTTATCCTAAAGGATTTCCGCTCTTATGAGGAAACGCAAAAGCGTGTTGAAGTAGCATATCGTAAGAAAGATGATTGGGCAAGATCGGCAATGTTAAATGTTGCGAAGTGTGGAAAGTTCTCTTCAGATCGAACTATTGAGGAGTATGTAAGAGATATTTGGAAATTAAAAAAGGTTCTATTGTAGCATGTTTTATAAAGCATACCTGAGAATAAAGCGTAGAAACTAGTCAAAACGTAATTTAAAATGAACTAGAAATTTAAAGAAACTATAATTTGAAACTAAGCAAGAATATGATAGTTAGAAAATTTCATGATATTATTTTTTAGAATGATTCACTGGATTCTAAGGAATTTATTTATTGATAAGAAACAACAATTAGAAGAAATGAACTGTTAAGCCGCAACATTGGGGTTTGATTCTTCTGATTGTTGTTTTTTTGTTTAATAAAGGGATAGTAATTGATAAACTATTCCATATGATTACAATTTTAAATAATAAAATATCTACGGTAGGATCTAAATAGGAGTCCTAATTTTAATAATAATTTAGATGATTGATATTAATATATAAAAAGGGATGTTTATTAAAGAATTAGTAATAAATATGAAACTTTATTGTATCATTGCTTATCTATACTATAGAAGACATAAAAGGTATGTGATATAGAGAGGCGTTAACATGGATACGAACAAGAAACAATGGAA
>JAEWHR010000214.1 GCA_023387655.1 Bacillota bacterium | reverse complement strand
CGCCGATAACTATCTCTTTGGGCATAGAAATTATCTTACGATCTCTGCTAACTCCAAACTCACCACACAGATAGCAATCTTCCAACTCCATATCATTCCTATAGTTGCAAGAAAGCTGCAGACAATTGTCACCCTCACACAAACCAATTAAATCTACTTTTTTGATACTTCTATCAAGTAGGTAATGCTTAGGTTCATTTTTTACAAGCTTACCATTGCAATGGATCGTAAAATATTCCGGATGTTCTATAGCAAGAGAAAGAGAACCTGTCGGTAGCTCCTTTATATGAAAATGAAACTTAAGCTCCAATGGCTTTCCATCCTTTGGATGCTCCTTTGTAATCCATTTATAACGCTGTTCTAAACCGTTTAGATGAATCGGGCGCATACCTAACTGTTCACGCACTTCTTTCTGAGCTTCCCAAACTTCTTTCTCCTCTGACCAGCCCTCTTGTCCCATTCGATATTGACAACGATCCAAAGTGAAGGTGTTTTCCATTGTATTACGGATAGGTGTCTTTACCGGGAATTCATAAAGTATTTTCTTTGAAGCTGGCAGCTTGCTACCTAAATAACATGATGCTGATTCTTTCGCCGTATCCGGAGCTACATCCTTATTTAAGATACGATATAGCTTAGAATCTGCCCCACCTAATGTTGCCTGAAAGCATAGTTTCCCATTATTCATACTAATTGCTACAGGAAATACTTCTCCGGTCAGAGCATTCCACTCCTCAACAACTCCCAAACGGTATAGCTCAATCTTAACATCATAGCCTCTTATTCTATCATTATTCACTATAAATAATGTCTCATCTTCCCCCGTAGTTCTTTGTAAAGACAAACAACGAGTTTCTTCGTTACCATAGGTATCTTTTATACTGATGGTTCTGATATTGCTTGCTTCTAAGATGCGTAACAAATCATTCGAATCTTCTGCAATGATACAGCGTGGGTTTTGAAAAAAAGCGGAAACCTCCGGTCTCTCCTCTCCTTCTAGCATTGTAGCAAAAGGCTTCATAACAATCAGTCTTCCACCAGCGTCTAAAAATTCTTTTAATAATTTATAGGTGGATAGTAGCATGGTGTCAATCGGTGGTATTATTAAGGTGGAATAATTTACTTTGCCGACTCTTAATTGACTTCCTTCTACTGTCGCATGCTTTGACATAATAATCTCATCACCAAGATCCATATCAAAATGATGGAAGCAAAGGTCTTTGATAAGCTCGTTGTATGCATATCCTATTTCATCTACTTTTGGAACATCTCTTTCATAACGTCGTATTGGATTACCATATGGACTTGTCCCAAGCATACTCCATGCTGTACTAGAAGGATGTAATAATAAAATCTGCTGTTTTGGAACTCCCTCCTCTAATACAGAACCAAGCCTAGCAAAATAGTCCTCTACCACATGATTTTTCTTCCACCAGGATGTATTATAATTAAAACAAGGTGGATAATCTCTTTTCCTGCACCCCTCAATTGTATAAAGCGCTAGATGCTGACATCTTAGATTAACACCAAGGGCATACTGCCAGTCACCAACATATCGCTGCCCCTCGAAGGTAAACTCCCATCCAGTACAACCATACGTTTCAGATAACACATGCTTTCGTCCCAATTGGTGCGCTACACTGGAACATTGCTTCACTGTCATAAATTCTTCCGTTCTCTCTTGTAGCATATCGATTCCTGGGATGTGCTCATACTCATAAAGCGGCATAATTGCACCATTCACTCTTGTTGCCAATCCAAGCTTATCCTCTTGTAAAAAATGTCCTGTGAATAATAGTCCATGTTTCTCACACCACTCCCCAAGTACTTTCGCATAGGATTCACTATATCGAATAGTTATGGTATGCCAATAATCATGTCTGATTTTTCTGCTCTTTTCTCCATTAAAATAAAGGTATGGTATCAAGTCTAGCGGATCGTAACCTCTATTCTCTTTAAAATATGTAGTAAATTCATAAGTCCACGGAATCCATCCACGATTTGCTGGAAATTTTGTATGGGTATCTGCTAGACTAGGCTCATCAGTAAATATACCTGGTACTGTTTTTCCAAATTCTTCTCCACATAAATTGTAATATTGATCGTGTGTCAAGGATATAAATCGTCTTACAGTTTCCGGATTCAGATTATCAGGAGGTGCTTCGTTATTAAACCACTCACTCGGTTCTGAAACCTCAAGTCGAGCAATTAAGCAAACCTCTCCTTCTTCTAACTTATCTATGTTATCAACCTTTAAATTAGCAGCTTCTTTCTCTTTATATATTCTCCTAAGGGAAAAAACATCATTCTCATTTACTTTAGCTGCATAGACTGCAAGAAGTTCTTTCTCCTTCCAATAGTCTTCACAGTAATTTGCGCATACCTCAAGCGTTAACCCTTTACAACGATATTCATCTCCTCCTGCGGTAACTTTCCCGCCAGCAGTACCAGATGGCCAGCGATCTTCATCATAAAGCCAGGCATACATTCCTAGTTTTTTTGCCTCATCAATGGCTGCTAATATACATTGATTCCACTTCTGTCCCATGTACTCTGTTTCAAGACCTTCTCTAGAATGCATAAAAAATCCGCCAATTCCTTGTTCATGCATCTGCCTTACTTGTCTTCTGATTTCTTCTGTATCAAGCTCTCCATTCCATGCCCAAAAAGGAAAAGAACGAGAAAATGCAGGTGGATTTTTGAATTTATCTTTTATATTCTTCCTTGTATTTGATTCCACTTACAGAGCCTCACTTCCATGCTATTTGTCTCTAGCTTTTCTATAACTCATACTTAATTTTAACAAATACAATCCGTTCTCTCTTCCATGTATACGATATAAATATCTCATTTTTGTCGTTGCAAATTACTGCAGGGTATGAAAACCCACCAGGACCATCCTCTAGTGTTACAAGGTCTTTCCATGACTCTCCATTGTCCTCTGAATAAGAAGCTATCAAAGGTGTCCTTGGTCCTTTATAATAATTTGGTAAGTTATCCGTAGGATTATAGATTAGCACCAACAATCCCCCCGGAAGCTTTACAAGATCAATTCCACTATTGTTATTTGGTAAAGAAGTTGCATAGGCTAGATTCCAAGTTCGTCCATTATCCGTAGAATCGCTTCGAAAGATTTTTGAGCTTGTGCTTCTAAGTAACATATGTACCTCACCCTTTTCATCCTGCCACAAAGTGGGTTGAATAACTCCCTTTCCAAAGCAACGATGTTTATTATAAGGATAATCAACCATTTGACTGTTATAGCCTGCCCTTCTTACAGGAACAATCTCGCTTTGTTTCCAGGTAGTTCCGTCATCCTCCGAAATATCCACGAAGGCATCCCATGTTTCGCCCTCGAAAGACGCCGGTGCTAAAATGTCTCCATTGATAAGGCGTATCGGCTTATTTTTGACTGGGCCTCTACCCCCAGAGCAATCTCCTTCCACCAACTCTTTTGGCTTTGACCAAGTTTCACCATTATCACTTGAAGTAATGACCCATGTCTTCCATTCTGGTATCGTAACACCAACTTTATAAAACAGCATAACCGTCCCGTCTTCTTTCTGAAATAAAACAGGATTCCACATTGCTACTGTTCTGGTCCTTTCTATACATATAGGTCTATTAAAGCCTTCACTTGTCCTGATACTAATCCAAATAGTAACGTCTGCGCCTTTTTCCCATGAGCCTCCAAACCAGGCTGCAAGAATGTTTCCATTTACTAACTCTACTAACGTGGATGCATGGGCACTATCAAAATCTCTATCTTCTTCAACTATAAACTCCTTTGTAATATCAAGAATCTTCACTTTCTTTGTCCTCCTGTGTTTTGGTAATCATAATGTTTTATCATTCCTTTCGCTTTATTCATGGCACAATTCCTGCTCGAAGCAAACTATATGAACCACAACTATTCCATTTTAACATTGTTAATCATCTGTAACAATACTTTTTCCAAAGCCTTCCTTCTCTGTCAACAACTTGCGATAGGTTCTATCTACAAATATTGCTCCCAATGGTGCCGTAATTAAAATAGAAATTACTGCAACCGTTAAAACAATCTCACCGCATGGCAATCCCATAGAAAGAGGAATTCCTCCGATTGCTGCCTGTACTGTAGCTTTTGGTGTATAAGCAAGCATACAAAAGATTCTTTCTTTCCTAGTTAAAGGTGTTTTTGTAAGACAAAGCAGTACTCCTAACATTCGAAAGAAGAGTGCACCAAGTACTAGTAAAATTACAATTCCTCCTGCTTTCACAGCATAAGATAGGTCAACAGAGGCACCAACTAACGCAAATAGTACAATCTCTGCTGCTACCCATAATTTGTTGTATTTCGCAGATAAGCGTTCCGATAGCATGGGATAAGTTTGATAGAGGGTAATTCCTAAGCTCATAATAGCTAGTAGCCCTGACATTGGTAGAAATCCTTCCATTCTTGTCTCTAACTCTAGCAATAAAAAAGATATACTTAATAAAATAAGAATTTTTACAGAATCACGGTAGTGAAACTTTTGAAAGAACCAATCTAGCACAATCCCGGTAATAATTCCAACCACAATTCCAAGAACAATTGATATTGGTATTCCTACAAACGCGAAAACTGACACCCCTTCTCCCTGTGCAAGAGACGTAAATGCAGTAAATAATACAATTACAAATACATCATCCACCGATGCACCTGCTAAAATAAGCTCTGGGATACTATGTTTTTTTCCGTATCCTTCTTCCATAATACGAAGCATTCTAGGTACCACGACCGCAGGAGAAACAGCAGCAATCACTGCTCCCATAATTGC
>JAEWHR010000145.1 GCA_023387655.1 Bacillota bacterium | reverse complement strand
TTCAACGAAATCGCTCCTAAGTATGTTAACCGTAATGGTGGTTACACAAGAATCATCAAAATTGGTCAGCGTAAGGGCGATGCTGCTATGGAAGTTTTAATCGAGCTTGTTTAATTTCTAATATAGCGGTGCCTTTGTCATAGTAAGTATAAAATTTATATTTATTATGAAATAGCATAGAAAATTTTGAACTGCCCCGAAGTAATTCGGGGCAGTTTTTTAGATAAGGAAAGCTGATGTTAGATTGCATGGTAATGTTAGATTGCATGGTAATGTTAGATTGCATGGTAATGTTAGATTGCATGGTAATGTTAGATTGCATGATTATGTTGGATTACATATTGTCATATACAATGGTTGGAGTAGTTTTTTAATTTATTATCATAAATAAGAAGTAAAATGAGTTTATATTAATTTTTATATTTTAGATTGTAACTATAACTTTTGCCATACAATATAGTTTATAATGCGTAGATTTAGGCACTTGCTTTAAAAATGCATTGCAAAGTTATCTAGAATACAATACAATGGTAAATGACATTCGACAATAATAAGGAAATGAGATATGGTATATGAGAATGATAGATGCTAAAAAATTAGTATTTGAATATATCCGTCGCGATGAAGAAGGAAATGTTGAGGCAATCAATCGTGCACTTGATGAAGTTACCTTAGATGTAATGGAAGGTGACTTTGTTGCTATTCTAGGACACAATGGATCAGGTAAGTCAACGATGGCAAAACACATTAACGCGATTTTAATGCCAAGCGAAGGTTCACTTTATGTAAATGGATTTGATACAAAGGATGAGGAAAAAATCTGGGACATTAGACAGTCAGCGGGTATGGTATTTCAAAATCCGGACAATCAGATTATTGCAACTGTTGTTGAAGAAGATGTAGGATTTGGTCCTGAAAACCTTGGTGTACCAACAGAAGAGATATGGAAAAGAGTAGAGGAAAGCCTAAAAGCTGTTGGCATGTATGAATACAGAAGTCACTCTCCTAATAAACTATCCGGTGGTCAAAAACAGCGAGTTGCAATCGCTGGGATTATGGCAATGCGTCCTAAGTGTATTATCCTAGATGAGCCAACTGCAATGCTAGATCCGAATGGTAGAA
Source organism: Bacillota bacterium (assembly GCA_023387655.1). GTDB lineage: Bacteria > Bacillota > Clostridia > Lachnospirales > Lachnospiraceae > Lachnoclostridium. Next base: position 2,761 of record JAEWHR010000145.1, on the reverse strand, counting down.
GAGAAGTTATTCGCACGATTAGAGATTTAAATAAAAAAGAAAAAGTAACCGTGTTATTGATAACACACTATATGGATGAAGTGATTCATGCGGACAAGGTTATTGTTATGGATTCCGGTAAAGTAGTTATGCAGGGAACACCACGAGAGATTTTTAGCCAGGTTGATAAGTTAAAGAGGTATCGATTGGATGTACCACAGGTGACTGAACTTGCATACGAACTAAAGAAGCAAGGCATGCCGCTTCCGGATGGTATACTAACAAGAGAAGAGTTTGTAAAGGCAATGATGGAGGTACGCAATGGCTCTTTTACTAGATAAAGTAAGTTATGTTTACGGTGGCGGTACCGCTTATGAAAAACAAGCTTTAAAGAATATTAATCTTGAAATTCCGGATGGACAATTTATTGGGTTAATTGGACATACTGGTTCTGGTAAATCAACATTAATTCAACATCTAAATGGCTTAATGAAGCCCTCAAGCGGCGCAGTTTATTTTAATGGTAAAGATATTGGCGCAGAGGGTTTTCATAAAAAAGACCTTCGTAGTAAGGTTGGTTTGGTGTTTCAGTATCCGGAACATCAGCTTTTTGAAACTACAGTATTAAAAGATGTGCAATTTGGTCCGAAAAACCTTGATCTACCTCAACTTGAGGTGGATTTGAGATCTTATGATGCCCTTAAGATGGTAGGAATAACAGAGGATTTATTTGATGCATCTCCATTTGAATTATCAGGTGGACAAAAAAGAAGGGTAGCAATCGCTGGAGTATTGGCGATGAAGCCAGATGTATTAATATTAGATGAGCCGACAGCAGGTCTTGATCCAATGGGTAGAGATGAGATTTTAGATCAGATTGAAAAAATTCATAAAGAGAGAAAAATTACCGTAATTTTAGTTTCTCACAGCATGGAGGATGTAGCAAAATACGTGGACAGAATTATTGTTATGAATAAAGGAGAAATTGCCTTTGATGATAGTCCTAAAAAGGTATTTGCACATTATAAAGAGCTTGAAAAGATAGGGCTCGCCGCTCCATCTGTAACCTATGTCATGCATGATCTTAATCAAATGCGGATTCCGGTATCTACAGATGCTACAACAGTGGAAGAAGCAAAACAAGAGATTCTAGATTGGTGGAGAACGCACAAAGAGGTTGGTAAGTAAGAAAGGATAATTCGATGATTAGAGATATCACGATAGGACAATATTACCCTTCTGGCTCCATCATACATCGATTAGATCCAAGAGTAAAACTAATTGGAACGATAGTATATATTGTATCCATGTTTCTATTCGATACATTTTGGGGCTATCTAGTAACTGGGTTATTTATATTTGGTATAATTAAGGCGTCTAAGGTACCTTTAAAATATATAGTAAAAGGACTTAAATCCGTAATTATATTGTTACTCTTTACGGTAAGTTTTAACTTGTTCTTAACTCCTGGTGAACATGTGTTAGTAGAGTTTGGGTTTATTAAAATTACTGGGGAAGGTCTTCGCTTTGCTGTTTTTATGGGACTTCGTCTGGTTTTATTAATCTTAGGTTCGTCGTTAATGACATTTACCACAACGCCAAACGAATTAACCGATGGAATAGAACGTCTCCTTGGATTCCTAAAAGTGTTACATGTGCCAGTACACGAGGTAGCTATGATGATGTCCATAGCACTTCGATTTATTCCGATCTTATTGGAGGAAACAGATAAGATTATGAAGGCACAACAGGCACGTGGAGCAGATTTTGAAACAGGAAGCTTAATAAAGAGAGCAAAAGCAATGGTACCAATTTTAGTTCCACTGTTTATCTCAGCATTTCGTCGTGCAGGAGACCTTGCGATGGCAATGGAAGCACGCTGTTATCGTGGTGGTAAGGGTAGAACTAAGATGAAGCCTTTAAAGTATAAGGCGAAGGATGCGGTCGCATTTTGCGTATTTGCAGTTTATATTCTCACTATTCTAGGTGTAGATCGATATTTACCTATGATATAGAAATGGAGTTTTTTGTGAAAAGAATATTGTTAAAGGTAGCCTATGATGGGACGAATTATTGTGGATGGCAAGTACAGCCAAACGCGAAAACTATCGAGGGCGTATTAAATGAATATTTAACTAAGCTTTTAAAAGAAGAAATTGTTGTGATAGGTGCAAGCAGGACAGATGCTGGAGTTCATGCATATGGTAATGTTGCTGTTTTTGATACCAATTCGAGAATTCCTGCAGAAAAGATATCGTATGCCTTAAATGCCCATTTACCAGAAGATATTGTAATTCAAGAGTCTATGGAGGTTTCATCTGATTTTCATCCAAGGTATTGCGATACTAGAAAAACGTACGAATATCGGATTTATAATGCAACGTTTCCTCTTCCTACAAATCGAAGATATTCACATTTTGTATATTATGATTTGGATTTAGAAGCGATGAGAAAGGCAGCCTCTTATCTAATTGGGACGCATGACTTTGCAAGTTTTTGTTCTGCGAATACTCAGGTTAAGGAAACGATTAGAACGATTTATAATATTGAGATAGAAAAGGAACGAGAGCTAATTGTCATTCGTATTAAAGGAAATGGATTTCTTTATAATATGGTACGTATCATAGCAGGTACTCTAATTCAAGTTGGTACTCATCAATGGGAAACAGAAAGAGTATTAGAAGCTCTCACGAAAAAAGATCGACAAGCAGCTGGCCCCACTGCACCAGCGAAAGGGTTAACTCTGGTAGAAATTGAATATTTATAAGAAAAAACGGATTGG
>JAEWHR010000037.1 GCA_023387655.1 Bacillota bacterium | reverse complement strand
CACGATAGAATCGTTTGATTGCAAGCATCACTGGCGTAGTGATTTCATTATTATCTAACTGGCTAGTATTAATCTGTGTGTTTAGATTAATGTAATATGTACTCATACTGTTATCTCCAATCTTATGTGGATAAGTTTATCTTACACTATACAGAGAGTGATGGGAATATAGAAAACCGCCCTCACATTAGATTTTTGCTAAGATAGGGCGGTGGTTTAGTAGGTGATGATATTTTTTAATTTGATTTGAGGTAACTCTCTTTGATTTTTTCAACAACTTCTATATCAGCTGGAAGCCATTGAACGGAATCTAGTTCTTCAATAGTTAACCATTTGGATGCTTCATGCTCTAACAGCTTTACCTCTCCTAGCTTGATATTACAAATGTAACATTGCATTGATAAATGGAAATTAGGATAAGTATATTCAACTGTAGTTAAGCATTCTTTAATATCAATTTCTACATCTAATTCTTCTTTTATTTCTCGCACAAGAGCCACTTCCGGTGATTCAGCTTCTTCAATTTTACCACCAGGAAATTCCCAACCTCCTTTAAAATCACCATATCCACGTTGTGTTGCAAGTATTTTATTGTTATTCACTATGATAGCAGCTACTACTTTTATTGTTTTCATATCTTAATTCTTCCTTTAGTATATTATTATAATTAAATAGTCGTAGGTAACTTGTTAATATTTATAACCTACACCATAAAAAGTACCGAGTCAAGTTAATGATTACATATTATTTATAGATTAATTGATAATAGATTAGATTTGTAACTTACAACTTAAATATTGTCTTCTAAAGGTACATTATCATTAACAAAATACTGGTATAAATCATCTCTAACAGGTATATCAAGTTTATATCTAAACTCTAATACTGTATCTCCAACTTCTTCTCTAGATACCATTTTCTTTTCACCTGTATTAAATATTTGTCCCATAAAGTAATACTCACTTGCTCCCTTATCATTACTATTCTTCTGCATAAACAAATATATTGATGTTTTATTAGAATAAAAGTAACTCATCTCTGGTGAGTTGAAATTTCTGCCTGGTTTTGATATTGAAATAAGTTCAACAGGAGAAACAAATCTATCTTTATATTTTTGAGATTCATTGATACCTTCATCTTTTTCATAAGTAATAAATACTGGCAAGGTACATGTTTCTTTATCATAAAAGTATCCACCCACATTTTGTGGATTTTGATTTTTATCCCAATTCAATAATCTACATACATCACTTTTAGTATATTTTTGATATAAAACAAAATCTGTATCTCTATACCTATTACTAAAATACCTCTTACAGCGTTTTATTCCATAGTCAAGTAACTCTTCTAGTAACTTAAAGAAAATTTCATCAGTAATTGCTAAAGCAAATTTCTCTGTTGGCACAATTTCTATTTCCATATCTTTTACAAATATACTCTTGGAAAACTTTTTCTTTTGTGGTTCACTAGGTACAAAATCATTTGTTAATACTTTATATATATTACGAAGTCTATTTCTGCTAGGAGTATCACCATAATAATTTGCTAAGTCATTCTCATATGTTTTTCTTAAATATTTTTTATACGTAATAAGTCTTTTTAGTAAAAGAAGTTCGTCAATTCTTTTACCATTAGCAATCTTTTGTGATACAAAAACTAGCATTTCTTCTTGTATTTCATTTAGAGAATTTTTATAAGGATAATCAGCCTCGTATTTTTTGAGAAAATTATGATAAGAACCTAACGAATTATTTTCGAAGATACATTCAATATCTATTGTATTGTAATCCACGTAATCATTATATGTAGGTATTCTACCTAGCTTATTTTTTAAACACCTATATTCATATTTAATATCTTCAACTTTATTTAAAGTAGAGCTATTAATTGACTTGTATATTCTTTCTTTAGAAATTTCATCAAAATGAATACTTGAAGATCCTGGTATAATACGTGTACCTTCTGCAATAAATTTCCGTAAACTATCCTTATTTCTACTCCTATCACCAGATAAAGCAATAGGTATCATAAAATTATTGGTATAGTTTCCAATAAAATCTAGTATAATTACAAATTCTTTATTATCAGCTTTTCTTAATCCTCTTCCTAACTGCTGTATAAATACTATTGGTGATTCTGTTGGGCGTAACATGATTACTTGATTTACCTCTGGTATATCCACTCCTTCATTAAAGATATCTACTGTGAAGATATAATCTAACTTATTTTCTGTTGATTTGCTAATTAATCGATCTATGGCTTCTTCTCTTTCAACTATTGAATTATCACCTGATAGATAAGTCGTATCATATCCTCGCATGTTGAATTTCTCTGATAAAGCTTGAGCTTCAGCATTTGAACTACAAAAAACTAGCCCTTTAACTCGTTCTCCACTATACCCAAAATATTTTGCTTTATTAATAACATAATTTACTCTATCATCAGATATCAATTTATTAAAGTTACGTAATCCATATGTATCTGTAAAAGCTTCCCCATTAATATCTAAATCTGTTATCCCAAAATAATGAAACGGACATAATAAATTTTCTTCTAATGCTCTTTGTAATCGAATCTCATATGCTATATTATTATCAAATAACTCATATATATTAAATCCATCTGGTCTGTCAGGACTTGCTGTCATTCCAAGCCATAATGTGGGTTCAAAATATTTCATGATTGCCTGGTAACTTGCAGCCCCCGCTCGATGAACTTCATCGATAACTATTATATCAAATTCATCTTTCTTAAACTTGGTCATCACTTCATTTTTAGCCATCATATTCATTGTTGAAAATAGATAATCTGAACTATAGTCTTTTGAATTACCAGATAGTTTTCCAAACGTTATAGAATCTCCAAAAACATCTTTATAACTCTTTATTGCTTGATCTAGAATTTGTTCTCTATGAACTAAAAACAATGCTTTCTCTGGCTTATTCTCTCTTAATGCAAATGCTGAAGCTAGCGTTTTACCAGTACCTGTTGAAGAAATTAATAATGCCTTATTAGCACCACTTTTTATTAGTTGATTTAATTTTTGTATAAAAGATACTTGCATTGTATTAGGTGTTAATTTATATTGCTGTATTGTTGGTACTTTAGTAGTTTTTGCAATTCTTTTTTGTTCATCATATATTTTGCTATAAGTTGAAATCCAATCATTTAGCGGCCTAGATTTTCTCCACATTATATTAAATTCGTTGATGATATCAATTGTGAATTCACCATTAGCAGTAGTAACGATCTTGGAGTTCCACTCTTTATTTTTCGTTAAGGCCATTAATGTTAAATTAGAGCTGCCCAGTAAAATTTTATATATATCATTTTTCCTAAAAATATACCCTTTTGTATGAAAACCTGGTTCATCTCTCTCAACATAAAACATTCGTAATTCTATATTTTTAAATTCTGCTAATTTTCTTAAAGCTTTTGGCTCACTAAATGTTAAATAATTTGTAGTCAATATTCTACCAGGTATTTTTTTCTCCTCGAGTTCTTTTAATGTCTGCAATAATGGTGTTATTCCACCAAGTGTAATAAATGCAACACTAATAAAAAATTCATCACAATCATTCAACTCATTCTCTATTGTTGACAGTACTTTTTTACCACTCAAATGATCATTTGCAATAAATTCAGGACGATATGCCAAATTAGAGTATGTATACTGATTAATAAAGGCTGTATTTAAGCCATTTTGAATTTCTATGTCGTTACTCATTATTATCAACTCTCCAATATTTCATAATCTTCTATGTAACAATATAGTTCAATTTTACCATATAACAACTTTTATGTCATTAGTAATGAATTCTTCGTACACATCCTAAAAAAAGCAGTCCTCATAAGACTGCTTCTTCCTATTTATATCATTCATACTCTTTACCTAATCATTCCTAAACTAATATGCTTTTCCTTCAAAACTTCCTCTCCCCTAAACCCCGCCCCCTCCATAAACATTCGGATTATAATTATTCGGGCTCTTAATTGTAAACACTAACTCATCAATTTGTTCCTCATTTAAGTGTTGTGGTTCAACACCATAATAATGGTTTGCTGCTTCTTTCACCCCATAGCAGCCTTCACCAAAGTAGATGACGTTAAGATAAATCTCTAATATTTCATCTTTTGAATACTTTCTTTCTAATTCAAATGCTACAAACATTTCAGCTACTTTTCGATCTAGCTTCTTCTCAAAAGAAAAATACATATTTTTTGCAAGTTGTTGCGTGATAGTACTTCCGCCTTCTACGTAGGTACCTGCCTTAAAATTATTAAACATCGCTCTCGTAGTAGCGATTGGATCTATACCAAAGTGATAGTAAAATCGTTGATCCTCTGATTGTAACAGCTCCTCAATATATTCTTTTGGAATTGTATCTAGGGTAAAATAGCCTTCTTTTTCTTTTATTTTATCAACTACGCTTTCCACGCTATTTTCTTTTACTGCGGTTTGGTACATTTGATATCCACTTGCTAGGACTGGGATAACTTTAACAAGGCCTAATATAAAGACTGTCAGTAATATAAAACTAAATATACAGCTAATTTTCTTCTTCATATAATCCTCCTAAAATTTTATAATAAAATTATAGCATGGAGGATTTTTGTCATCCATCGATTCACCTTACAGAAAACTTACAATAATGTAAGATTGCATGTAATCAAAGTAATTTGAAACCACAATTAAAAAGAAGCAGACAATCCACTTCCTTTTGTCTGCTTCTCAGTTATAACTATATTTTATTATATCCCCATATAATGTTTAGTTCTTTGCTTGCTCTAAGCACGCTGCTACCGCTTCTTTAATACGATTAGAAGTTAATGTTGCACTGGAGTATGCATCTACATTTACAGAGTTTGCATCAACGATTGCCTTTGGAATGCTCTCTAAGGCAGGTTTTGCGATGGATTCTGTTTCATGCTGTTCTAAGATTTCTACATTTGCAATCTTTCCATCAGTAATTGTAACCTTCACTGTCATGGTACCTTCTTGACCTGCAACACTTGCTTCGTATTCACCATCTTTTAAGGAAGCGTTCATGTCGAAGATATCTTCGGATGCAACATCATCTTTTACAAATAAGCTCTTATCAATTAAGTTAGATGCTGGCTTAACTTCTTCACCTGTTGCTAATGGTAAAGTAGCTACATTCTTACCTGCAACGCGTCCAAATGCTACAGAACCCATAACACCAACACCACTTGAGATATAACGTCCCCAAACGCCACCAACAACTTCACCAGCTGCGTATAATCCAGGAATAGCGTTACCTGCCTCATTTACTACCTGCATGTCTGTGTTAACCTGAACACCACCCATTGTGATGACACAAAGAGGTTTAATCTTAACCGCGTAGAACTTATCTCCTTCGATCTTATTAACAGCTACGTTAAAGGAGTTCCCCTCTTCCTCAACGAACTTACGACCAAATTCATCTACATCACCAGCTTCAACATGAGCGTTGTAGCTTTCTACCGTTGCTTTTAAGTTCTCATATGGAACATCAATAACTTTTGCTAATTCTTCTAAGGAAGATGCGCTTTCAATGTAACCTGCACCAGCTTCTGTCATGAAGAAGAATTGATACATACCACCAACGCTACTAGCTAACAAATCTTCAATAATATCATCTGTATAAACTTCCCACTGAGTTCCATCTGGCTGGATCTCAAGAGCTTTCTCACGCGCTGCATTATCAGCACTTGTTTCATCAACGAAACGCTCGCCGTTCTTATTTACTAAGATACCACCAGCAAACTGAGTCTTTGTTGTCATGATTCGTCCAGTTCCTGGAATGCTTGGATTTTCAAGTCCCATTGGGAAGGTTGGTACCCAGCTCATCGCTTCTTCTGTAATCGCTCCACCAACTTCTTGCATAAGATAAATTCCAGTACCCATCGCACTACTTAAACCACCAGTGATAACACCATGTGCTTCAGTGTTAAATGCTTCAATTAACTTAGCATTTGCAGAATATCCACCCGTGGCCATAACGATACCTTTATTGGCTGTGTATAACACTTTTTCACCATTATTTTCAGCAACAACGCTTAATACCTGCCCTTTATCGTTACCAAGCAAACCAACAGCAGTCGTATTTAAGTCTACACGGATGTTTCCACTTTCCTTTACTTTGGTATCTAATAATTCATGCGTTGCAGATTTATAAGTAGAAGTATCCTTTGCCTTTGGCTTGTAACTTCTTGGGTAAGAGAAAAGTGTATGCTCTGGGGCAAATACAGATTTTCTTCCTTCTTTATCCGTTGTGAATTCATAATCCTTTAAACCAAGTTCCCACATCCAATTCACAGAATCTTTGGCAGCTTCTACGTAAACATCGATTAATGCTTCATTTGGCTTACCACCTTGCTTCGAACCTTCATGAATAATATCCTGCTTGTATGACTCTAACGTATCTTCTGTTAAACCATCTAATTCCTGAATGATTGTTTGTGCACCAGAAATAGTTCCACTTGTTGCATTTAATTCTCCACCAGTCATACTGAGCTGCTCAAGTATAATAACACTTTCAGCTCCGTTACTAGAAGCCTCTAATGCTGCGGATAAGCCTGCACCGCCACCGCCAACAATGATTACATCTGCTGCTTCTGTACGATCATAAGTAATCTCTTCTGTCTTATCTTCCTGATCAGGTGTTTTTGTTGCCTCTACCGTAGGGGTAGGAGTACTTTTTGCCTCATTGTCTGCTTTCTTAGCACATCCAGACAATGCAGTAACAACCATAGTGGTCGCCATAAGCAATGCTAATGTCTTCTTTCTCATAATATCCTCCGTCCTTTTCTTAAAGTTTGTACCGCTTTGACATAATCGTAGCTTCAAACTTTCCGTACAATGGAATCATGATTTCCACCATACGATCTCCCATTTTCATAGTTCTAATCTTTGAAACAGATTATACTCTTATTGTATCATTTGTTATTTTATTAACAATTCAAAAATCATAACACTTCTTACGAAAATAATAAGTAACGGATAATAGAGCGCTATTTTCGTTGTATTCTTTTATTTGAAAAATAATTACTGTTTATTTATTAAAGAACTACCGATATAATAGAAGTTATGAGTTAATAATTTAACAGAATTTTAAAATGGAGTAGGAAGATACATATGAAAAAACATCCAAGATATGATTATCTACAAAAAGATATACTTTCAGAGCAACTTGACCAGTATGATTTTCAACTTTTAATGTTCCAGTTATTTGTTCAAAAAAATCATAATTGTATAAAAAATGAGGTGCTAAGCCATTATAAAATAGTTGTCTTAAAAAAAGGAAGCTGTAAAATAATTTGTAATAACGAAGTGTATTACTTAACGCAACCAGGTACTATATTTTTTATATCACCTTTTACTATGTTTGATGCTTATTGTATTAGTGAAGAACCTGTGGAATTTTATCATATTCATTTTACTGCATCAAATAAGAACACAAATCAGATAGGTTCCTTTATGTCAGATAAGCAAAATCTAACATCCACCACATCTACTTTGCAAAAAGAAAATGTGAATCACTTTATACATATCATCAAATCACCACTTTTTATTTCCACTACGGCAACCTCTGACTTCTTATTAAATTATCTTGAGTATACACATCAGGAAATCAAAGATGGGGGACCTGGATGTTATTATATTTGCAAATCATTTTTAATGCATTTGATTACTCTCATAATTAATCTTATGAAGGAAGAACATAGTGACCTATATGCGAAAAGTTCCGCCACTGCCAATAAACAAGCGCTAGTACTAACTTGTTTAAATTATGTAGAAGATCACATAGAGCGAAATATATCCGTTTCCGATTTATGTAAGTTGACCAATGTGTCCCAAAGCTATCTATACCAATGCTTTATGTCAACGTTTCATTGCTCAACAAAAGAATACATTACCAAATATAAACTTCGAAAGATGGAGAAATATTTAAGTCAAAGCGATAAGACTATAGAACAAATCGCACTTCAATTTGGTTATCCAACGGTGTATGCCTTCAGTTCTATTTTTAAAAAGCATTATGATATGTCGCCCACCGAATATCGAAGAATTCATCAAACTTGAGTGCCTCAATATCATTGTTTGCTATATTGAACAAGATTTATTCCATTTCAACTATCGTAGCGATTTTTACTCCTAATAAATCACCATCTTATCTAAGATAATAGAAACAGCCAGAAACACATTCTAAATCGGTTTCTGGCTGTAGTTTTTTATTCTTTCGTATCTGCATTTGCCTCACGGCCAACCGAAACATTATCTTTTACACGGTTTCTAAGTGCAGGTACTGGATGATCTGTGTCTTGATAACGATAATCCTCTCCCTTGGAATCCATATAAGATTGTATCACTTTATGGGTTGGGACTTCTTCCACTGGTTGATTTAATGCATTTTGAAATTGATAAAATTCATCGTCTTTACTCAAGGTTGCCACATCGACATACTCTTCTTTTTTAGACGTAAATTGAACAGTATTTGCAAGAATATCACGTACATATGCTTTGTTTTCATGTAACGTTAATAGCTGTGGGAAATTTCCATCCGGAATTACTTGCTGCCATTCTTTTTTCTCATATTTCTTTAGCATTTCTGCTGCTTTGTGAAGATGCGCAACTTCTTGATGAAAGTGCTCTTCCCAGATACCTTTGATATACAAATCCGTCTCATCTTCATAGCATGAATAGTAAAGATAACACTCCGTATACTCGTGCATTAACAGATGCTCTAAGAATGTTGTCTTAGTATCTAGTAAGCTTCCATATTGTGTCACGTGTTGTTCTTCAATTAAGCCAATTTCTTGGTATAACTGTCTTCCTATATCATTTTGATACAAAGCAGCTACATTCATATAATAATTCATTGTCTGCTGCTCCGCAGCTGTAATAATAGCTACATTTAACTTCGTAATCGGAGCTGCTGCTTTACAATCGATAAAATATCTCACATTATCAAACGGATAACGATGTTCCGATATCGTTGGACGCCCTGGCATAATTTCAGCATAATGTCCAACCAATTGCTCCGATTTAACCCCTAGCTCAGCTTCTAATAAATCCGAATAACGGTATAAATGATCAAAGTCTTCTAGTAAAGCAAAATCAAGGGCCGCCTTTACATTCTTATCTGGCTCTCTCTTTGCAAGCTCCGCGGTAAGATCAACCGCAAGTTGCTCATAACTTATGGTATGCTCTAAAATTGTCTCATCCTTAGGTTTTAATGTAGCAATGACTTTTTGTTGCTGCTGCTCTACTCGTCTTATCAATGCTAAATCTCTACGAATGTCATTATTCGGACAATTTCTCTGAGTTTGATGCCCAAACCAAACAGACTCAAACTCTGTCCCATTCATTAGAATAACTCTGGTTTTGGTATATGGACTAACCTCATGTTTATTATAAGGTCTTGAATAGATTCCACTCCAATTCTTAAAAGCAGAATCTACAGATTTTGGTGTTTCCTGAAACGGGTTCATTCTTAAGTCACTCCTTTCTTTTATGGCTTTAGTTAAAATTAACCATTCAAGAAATAATGTTCCCAAACGTCCCCTAAATATGTATACTCTATTTTTGATTTTATCATATAACCAATAATTTAAACATATTTGTCTATAAAACTTCTAAACTTACCAATGATTTACACTGATAAATAACCTTTCTGAATGTGATCTAATGCATACAATGCTGAACAGTAATAATCATTCTCATGATTTGCACTATTTTTATCAAGACCAGCAAAAAATAAATCCTATTCACATAGATAACGATAGCTAATTTGCATTCGTTTATTGCTCATTTCTCTTTGTATAAATCCGTACCAAGCCATATGACTTTGATAAAATATTCATAGGCATACTTCCTAACAAACGTAAATACAGCCAGAAACCTTTAAAGATAAGTTTCTGGCTGCATTCTATACTATTCCATAGCAATTACTTCTTCTGCCATACTCATTGTTGATTTACGGTGAGATACCAGTAAGATACTTTTACTCTTTCGTTCATTCCATAAACTACGAAGAATAATTCCTTCATTTAAGCTATCTAAGTTACTTGTTGGTTCATCTAAGAGTAGAACATCACTTCCTCGCAAAAATGCTCTAGCGATTCCGATTCTCTGTCGCTCTCCACCAGAAACAGAGTCTCCTAGTTCAGAAAGTGGTGTATCATACCCTTTTGGAAGAGAGCTGATAAATTCATGTAGAGATGCTTTCTTCGCTGCTTCTTCTACTTCTCTTCTGGTTGCATTTTCTTTAGCTATCTTTATGTTATTCTCAATAGTATCTTGAAACAGAAATGTTTCCTGTGTTACGTACGTGATATGCTTTCTTAATTCTTCGGTTTTTATCTGATTAACTGAAGTATCTCCAATTCTAATTTCTCCTTTGTTAGGTTCATAATAACGCTGAATTAATTTTAGCAAAGTAGATTTTCCACAACCGCTTTTTCCGAAAATACCATAGATTTTATTCTTTTCAAATACCTTTGTAAACCCTGATAAAATTTCTTTCTCCTTTTCCGGATAAGAAAATGTTACGTCATTAAAGCTAATATCACCCTTTTTATATACCTCTCCCTCTAGAATATCCTCAACAATCGGTTCTTCTTCTAATAGGTCAAGTACGCGGTCTCCACTTGCCAATGTTTGATTTAAGTTATTGGATAGCGCAGAAAGAGCTGCTGTTGGTCCAAAGGAACTCATCATCGCTATAATAGCAATGATAGCATCGTTAAATTCTATATGTCCAAGATGCATTAGATAGCTACTCACTAGGGTCATCACAAGTCCTGCAGATAATATTGTGACGTCAGTTGCAATACGCTGCCAATTCTCTTTCTTCTTTAAACTCAGACTAAGTTTTTCAAGTTCTTCCGATTTTCTTGCCATTTGTGTTAATCGTTCCTCAGATTGATGATACTGGAGAATTTCATCTAGACCATAGAGATTATCAAGCACAGTTGTGTTTAATTTCCCGAATTTATCACGGTATTCACTTCCTTTCATTCTCCCACTTCTACCATTAATGTAGGGTATCAATACACCCACAATAAGGTAGAATATCATCGACAATACTCCAAGGATTACAGAACTTCTACCTATAAAGAGGCTCATAAAAACTGATGTAATTACCGCAATCGCGATTGGTGAAATAGTATGTGCATAAAATACCTCCAATAACTCAACATCGGACGTAAGTATAGAAACTAAATTTCCCTTTTCTGTTTGATCAAGTTTTGCAGGAGCTAGACGGCTAAGTGCTGCAAATACTTTACTACGAATCCTAGCAAGTATTCGGAATGCAATATAGTGATTGCATGCCTGTTCTGCATAACGTAAAACACCACGAAATACAGCACATACGATTAATCCAACAATAATTACGGTTAGTGTTTTACCATGCTCTCCTTGTATTACATGGATTATCCCCTCTCCACCTAATACAGTGATAAAGATTGCTGTAAGGTGTCCTAAACTACCCATAAGAATAGCAAGAAACATAGGAAATAATAACGGTTTTATCATTCCAAGCAATCCAAACATTACAGATGCTCCCGATCTTTTTCTCTTATTCATATGCTTCCTCCCATGTATAGCTTTCTAATGTCTTCTGACTCTCATACAAGTTATAATAATATCCCATTTGCCTTGTTAAAGAATCATGGTCTCCTGCTTCCGTAATTTTACCATCTTTTAATACAAAAATCTGATCAGCAGCAACAACATTTGCCAAGCGGTGAGAAATTAATATAACTGTTTTTACTTTAGAGAGTTCCATAATAACTTGCATAATCTTATTTTCACTCTCTGCATCGATGTTAGAAGTTGCTTCATCAAAGAGATAAACATCGCTTTCATGTAGGATTGCACGAGCAAGGGATAGTCTTTGACGTTGTCCTCCTGATAGGTTACTTGCTTTCTCCTTTAATTCCATGGATAATCCGCCATTTTGTGAAATAAAGTCATACAAATCCACTTTTCGTAACGCTTCTTCCAACTCATAATCGGTTGCTTTTTCATTACCAAATAATAAATTATCCCTTACACTACCTTGGAAGAGGTAACTTTCATGAGTAATCCTTGTAATAGTATGATATAAAGTATCCTCCTCAATCTCACGAAGATCCGTTTTACCAAATAGGATTTCTCCATGATATCCTTTACGTTCTCCCATCAAAAGGGATGCTATCGTACTCTTTCCACAGCCAGACGTACCAACCAATGCCGTAAACTGTCCCTTCTTTATCTCCATAGATATTTGATTTAACACCGTTCTATCTTCTTCATATCCAAAAGTCACATTCTCAAGCTTTATACTATCTAATGAAACCTTAGTTACACTTCCTTTGTTAGGTTCTTTAGAATCTAGTAATGCAAATATCTTATTCGCTGCCGCATTACCATTCATAGCAATATGGAAAAAGGAACCTAACAGCCTTAACGGTAAGAAGAATTCTGCTGAAACCATAATAATGAAAAAGCACTCAGTAAGTGATATCACACCTTTTTGAAATTCATAGAGCGCTACCATGATACCAAGAGCTGCTCCTCCATATGCAATCAAATCCATCACACTGATTGAGTTTAGCTGCATAATGAGCACTCGCATAGTCACCTTACGAAACTTCTCTGCTTCTTCATCCATTTTCTTCGCATAACGCTTTTCTGCCTGAAAAATCTTTAAGGTTGTTAGTCCCTGTAGATTTTCTAAGAAACTATCTCCCAATTCAGTGTAAGCACCCCAATATTTGTTTAACATCTTCTTTGCAATCTTTTGTACTGCAATGATAGAAACCGGGATCATCGGTACACAAAGTAATAAAAGAATGGCTACTTTAAAACTCATTCCTCCTACAATTACAAATAAGGTAATTGGTGCTAACAGGCTATAAAAAAACTGTGGTATATATTTCCCAAAGTAGATTTCAAGCTGTTCCACCCCTTCGGTACTGATTTGTACAGCCTCTGATGTAGCAATATGTTCACGGTAACCTCCTCCAAGTCTAAGTAGTTTCCGATATATCTTATCTCTTAAACTTATCTTAACTTGAGATGAAACTTGGTAAGATAATGTTGTTGCAACATGGTTAAAGAGGGAACGAGCTATCAACACAAACAGCAGCGTAATCAAATATAGAATCGTCCATCTTGTTGTAACTTCTTTTTTATACATAAGTGATATCATGCCTGCTGTAGCATGTAAAAATATAACATTGGCAATTAAACTAAGCCATTGGAATCCAACAATGCCAATGATATATTTTTTATTTTCTTTGAATTCCTTTACTAAACGTTTATGAAACATATTATTATCCTTTACTAATGTTCTTTTTATTTTCTTTTATCCTTATTCGATTTGCTATTATTTTTATAAAAGTTAGCTACCAGAATTTTTATCATTAAACTAACCGCCTAACCTTCCAAATCATTCACTTCCTCCTTAGGAATCGTTTTGATTCGAAAAAGAAAATAATAAATATGAAAAATCCCAACTAGGAAAATGGCAACTTGGGCATGCCATATTGGAGCTATAATTATTCCAATGATAAAGAAACAACATAACAAAGTTACTACTTTTATCTTTGCTTTGGATGTCATTGCTTTGTTTTTAACAACTTGCTCCACATGTTTTTTGTATAACTTACTTGATAAAAACCATTGGTGAAATCTTGTAGATCCTTTTGCTAATAAAACCGTTGCTAATAAAAAGAAAGGCGTTGATGGTAAGATTGGTATAATCATACCGATTACTCCTAGTGCTATAAATAAAAAACCTAACACAACGCACAAATAATTTACCAGTTTTCTCATAATGTACTCCTTAACTAATAGTGGTTAGTCACTTCTAACTTTGACATCATACTACAAGATATTTATTTCGCCAAGAAAAAAAGCAGTTAATGAGAAATTTTCATCATTAACTGCTTTCTTTATGAAATTAATATTCCAGAAATTAGATTAATCAAACACATGGGACTAGCTCAATATACTTGAACTATATTAATCAAACTCTAAGAACCAGCTCAATTATCCTAGTACTAGATTAATCAAATTCTGAGAACTAACTCAATTATCCTAGTAATAGATTAATCAAATTCTGAGAACTAGCTCAATTATCCTAAAACTTGATTAATCAAAATCTGAGAACCCTTTTTTAACCACTTCAAACACAGGCTTACCATCTACTTCCCAAGTAACCTCTAAAAGCATCGCATGACGGTTTGGATCATAAAGAGGTTCTGCTATCAAGCGTTCGTACTGTCTTGCATGAAACACCATAATATCCCTACCATCACTTGATTTTGTAAAAGAATTATGACCAGGTCCATAGATACCTTTCTCTTTCTGTGAACTTAATACTGGATATCGTTCTTTTTTCCAAGACTGAGGGTCTAAAAGGTCATCGTTTTCCGTTGCTGTAAGCATACCGACACAGTATCTAGCATCAGTTGCACTTGCAGAATAGGTAAGATAGATGTTACCGTTCTTTTTAAATACGGCAGGCCCTTCTGCTACCCAGAAACCTTTTCTCTCCCAATCATAGTCTGGAGTGGTTAATAGAACTTGAACTGTACTTAAACGGTTGGCTGATTCCAATTTTGCAATATATAAGTTAGATATCATCTTCCCGACTCCAACCTTCTCAGCCCAAACAAAATAATAACTTCCCTGGTGTTCAAATACGGTTGCATCCAAAGAAAATGCACGAAAAGAGAATTCGTCTTCTTTTGCTGCTTGCATCTTCCCAAGTTCAACCCACTCATCCTCCATTGGATTTTCCCCGCAACATTCTAATACATAAGGCCTGATCTTCCATTTATCTTCCTGCTCTCCTGCAGCAAAATAAATATACCATTTACCAAATAAATAATGAAGTTCCGGTGCCCATATATGTTCACTCATCGGTCCTTTTTCATGTCGCTTCCAGATTACTTTCTCCATCGCAGTACTTAATGTGGATAATTTATCACTACTTCTAAGAATAATCCGATCATAGGAAGGAACGGAAGCGGTAAAATAGTATTTCCCATCGCTATGTCGATAAACATAAGGGTCTGCTCGTTGTGTAATCCATGCTTTATTATATTCTGTCAAAAAACTCTCCACTGATGTTAACCTCCGTATGATTCCTCTGTTTTTATATAATTCTATCAATGGCAATTTAAAAGTTTTCTTGATTCTTAATTTTTACTTTGCTAGCTTAGAATTATATTCT
>JAEWHR010000216.1 GCA_023387655.1 Bacillota bacterium | reverse complement strand
ACACGAGCACCAGAAGGGAGCAGTTCTATTAGCGTGAATGCTTCCGAAGCATCCCTTGATATGAAAGAGGTATCAAAGTTATGGATTGCTGGAAAGACTTATTTATCGATACCAAATACCTACGGTTTTACTGCAAATGAGGGTGATAGAACACCAGTAATGTCAGGGGAGTCAATTTCTTTTAAAGGAAATCAGATAGCATATTTAGTACCTGGAGATTGCATTCTTGGGGTTGGACATAATCCTATGACGGAAGCAGAATATGAGAAGTTAAAGAATAATGTAACTGGGTATGGAATTGATATTACGAAGAATGGAATAAAAGGTGGGATTCGTCTAGAAGATTATGTTGATCACCGTATGCCTTATCAGTCAGTAGTGGTTCAATATCAAAATTCCAGTGGTGTCACTCATCATATGGTATATCTGTATCTAAGGTTTCGAAGCTCCAATGCTGCAAGTGACTATTTCTCCAAGTACATAGAAAAATATCAAGGGAAACTAGAAGGTCTTGCAGTATCCATGAAATTAGGCAAGATGAGCTTTAAAAAGAATGGAGAAATTATAGGGATAAGAAATACAGGAAATGCCTTGTCTTATGAGAATGGAATTTTATCAAATAAAAGTCGTTCCGACGAATTTGGTTACCAAATTGATTCCAGAGATGATTATATGGAAGGATACGAAGATATCTTTAGTGGAAAATATAATGGCTTAATTAGTTGCCTTGATGAGAATAACAATACAACAACGGTTTCAAATTCTTTAGCAGAGCGCTTGATTTATTATAAATCTGAGGAAGGGAAAGGAATCGAAGGAATTGAGGAAATGGCGTTTCGACTTGGAGTGGACAAGGTGTATGAAAAGGAGTTTATAGGAACAGATTCGGATTATATCTTAGTAACCAATAGCCCAGGGGAAACCGTGATTTCTGGTAATAATAAAAAAGGTGTTATCATAGCAACCGGTGATGTTAGGATTCAGAATGCAACATTCTCAGGGATGATTATTACCAAAGGGAATATAATTCTTGGACCTGGTGGACATGTAACCGCTATGCCAGAATATAGTAAGAATTTAATAGAACAGGATGAAATACTTCGTAATTTTTTTAGGGATTACATAAGTGAAGAAGGTACTACAGGTACGTTTGGTAATACCATTCAAATTGAGTATAAGAATTGGAAGAAGTATTAGTAGGGAAAGTATAGATGAATTAGTGAAATATAAAAAATAGAAAAGTGCAACGGATAAGAAAACCAAGGTAGTGTAACGGTAAAGAAGCCATAAAAGTGAACGGATAAGATAACCCAAAAAGGAAACGGATAAGTAAATTAGAAAAATAATACGGATAGGAAACCAGAAAAGTGGTACAGATAAAATCCATACATAAGAGTAAGAGAAATATAAGAATAAACATGGGATGGGAGGCATGATATGATGAATAATCAAGAAAAACAGAATAAAATCAACCAAGAGAAAATTATCAAAAATAATCGTGCCTTTTCATTAATAGAAGTACTTGTGACAGTTCTTATACTTGGTATTGTATCAGGTATTACGTTGGTCGGTTATCATGTTATAAATAATTCCAATGCATTAAAATGTGCAAAACAGCTTTCAGCAATTCTTGATAAAACCAGAATAGAATCAATGGGAATGGTGAAAGACTCCGTGATACTACGCATTATGAAAGAAGATAACGGTTATTATGCTATTACGTTTCGTGCAGTAAAAGAAGGCGATATTACTACAGAAAAAGAGTTAGATAAAGTAAAGATTGGTAGCAATGCACTCGCAATCTCATATAAAAATGCAGACGGAGAAAAAGAAGTAACCAATGAAAATCCGATTGTAATCCGATATGCAAAAGATTCTGGGATATTTCAAGAGGATATTTCTGAGATCATAATAGTTGGTAGAAAAACTTGTACAATACAATTGGTGAAAGAAACAGGACGAAATTATATAAAGTAGGAGGCTTAATATGCGGGATAAGATAGCGGATAATCGTGGATTAACCTTAATAGAAGTAATCGTAACACTACTGATTGCTTCGCTTGTCATTCTCGCTACAACTGGATTTCTTATGATAAGCACCAGAACTTATCAAAACAGTAGTATTGAAACTTCCTTACAGATGGAGGCGCAAATAGCTCTGAATCAGATAGATGATCTATTAATCAAAGCCAATTCTTATGTATGGGTAAGTGATATTATGATTGATGGAATTAGTTATCCTGTACTTGGAATGGAGGCTTCGGAGGAAACAGAACATGGTAGTAAGGATTATTATTATGTTGTGATTCATGATACGGTACATAAGCAATTACGATTTCGAAAAGAGAAGAAAGAGGATGTAAGTGAGGGAGATTTTCGTCAGTTTTTAAAACGTATCACAGAAGAGGAATTAACGAAA
Source organism: Bacillota bacterium (assembly GCA_023387655.1). Taxonomy (GTDB): domain Bacteria; phylum Bacillota; class Clostridia; order Lachnospirales; family Lachnospiraceae; genus Lachnoclostridium. The sequence continues at coordinate 5,280 of JAEWHR010000216.1, read as the reverse complement.
ACACCCTCCTTATTAGCAAGTTATGTGAGTAGCCTTAATGTATCACCAACCACTGATGAAAAGGAAAGGCTTGTGGTAGTATCGATATTATTAGAACTTGATGGTAAGACATTTTCAAGTTTTTCAAGCATTAGTATGCGGAATAAGGAATAAGGAAAGAAGCTTTATGTGGCTTATCAGTATTGTTTATCAGAACAGAAAGGAGGGATTAAGGTGAAGAAGAAGCTTTTAATCGGTGGTATTATCATTGGGCTAATTAGTGTCATATTAATTAGCATTCAACTAGACAAAAAAAGAGAGAGCAGTGCGGCGGTTATCTCTGATGATGGAAAGATTTTAATACCAGTAAGAAACCCCGATAGCCCATTAGGTACGAAAGACAATCCTTTTGTATTACTTGAGATTGTTCCGTACGAAGGATTTGCAGAAATAGGCTATCTCATTGGCGGGCAGGAACCTGTGAATTTAGAAAGAGTTCGTTATAGTACTTTTGGAGGAACGATTGGTTCAACGAATGCAATTACTTCTGTAGGAAGCAATGTAGGGACCTTTTTCCCATCCGTGGATATGTTGGAAGTTGCTAAACCAACTCACTATACTAAAGATCAATATGGTTATTATGAAAAAGTGAAAGATGGAAAGAGGAATTATAAGCAGGTTGATATTAGCTATGGTATTGATGGTAAGGTTATCTCTGCAAAGTATCAGGTGGTAGAAGAAGGTGGCGGGGAATATGTCTGGGTCGGTTTTGAAAATGGTATCTCGCATACGGAGATTACAAATCACAGCGCGGATAAAGTATATACTATAAAGCAGAGTGAGTTATATCAAGCTCATGTTTATACTTATACCAATAAGAATATTTTTCTAAAGCAATGTTTAGGGCTTAATGAGGATCAAATTGCAGATTATCAAATCAAAGTAATTACGGTAACTGCGACTCAGATAAACAATAATTTATCATTGATTGACCGTGCAGATTTAATTTACATCACCGATAAAAGTCACAATGGAGATGGATTTATACATATGTGGAATAGCCCTGATTATAGAAGGAAAGACTTGTTTTCCTATAGTGAAGTGTTACCTAATGATACAAATTATAGGGAGATAAGGTTTCAGTCCAAAGGAAGGGATTTTTCATGGGAAGCTGTGGAACGGATTCTTAAGAAAAAGATCGGATTGGATCTTCCACAAGGGGAACATGCTTGTCCAATTATTTATGATACTTCCAGTTTAACCAGTAATATCGAGACTGAGGCAGTCACCATCGAAAAGAAGATGAAGGATGGTACTAAGACTTATAAGGTAGCAGGGGTACAAGGAAGTAGTAATAATGCATATAAGCTTGGCTTAATGCTACGTCAAATGGATACTTATGATTTATATAAGATGTATTTTGAAAAGAATAGTAGCGACAAGAAAATAATAACAACTGCTATAAGAGATGATGGAATGACAACAGGTAAATTTAATGATTTAGTTATTCCAAGTGATGCACAGAAGGATAAGCAAGGAAACGATTATCCAAGCATATATTGGGCGGCAGATACCTTATATCCTTATCATCTTGTTAATTATGATGATAACGTAGAACATTTAAAAAAAGATTTAGCGGAACTTGGATATCGCTGGAATGATTTTGGCGGAACTAATACACAGGTTGAGGATAACACCTACATATTTAATGCAGATAACAGCTTAGGTATGAGTTTTACATCTGCAAGTGTTGGTTATGGACCTCATACAGCAGAGGCGTTTGATTATTTTTATCCAACACTTACTACGGAGCAAAAGCAATCAAAAACATTAACTCCAGCACAAGTAGTTAAATTTTTATTGATTCGGTCCACATTTGGAAGGGATTTCGATCGAGATATAAGTATATTAGAGATAGAACCATGCGCTGATTTTAAGACCCAGTTACAGTGGGAAAATTATATCTATGGACTTCTTCCAGGATTCACACATAAGGTGATTATTGAACGGCAAACCACCAAAGAGTTTATTGGAAAGATAGAGGATTTAAATGGGACCTATGACATTATCTATATTGGGCTTAGAAACGGGACTCTAGGAAATTCTTTATTTCATGATATAAATATGAGAAATTTAATCTATATGCATGTTGGTGATTTGGTTATGATGAAACAGGAGGTAGAAGGACATAATCTGGTAAACTGGGACACTTCTGTGGATAAAAATCCATTTCCGATTCATCTTTCTGGAAATGATATCACGAAGAGAAGAAAAGAAGACTTGCTAACCTTTGCAAGAGCCGGTTATCCAATTATTTTACAAGATGATATCTACACAGAAGCAGGAGATGTAAATAGAGTTAAAGTGGATTCTGCATCAAATCTATATCAATTATTCGATACGTTAAAGAGAGAGGTAGCTACTACTGCGAGTACTTTTATAGAAAAAAAGACAAGTGGATTTGCTTTTGAAAATAAATTACGCATGAATTTTAGTTCTCTTGATTTAAAAAAACAACCGATTGATTATCAAGATAAGGAAACGAGAGTAGCGAAAGGGCTGACAACAGCAGATGCGGATATTTATGTAAATGGAGCGGATAGTACAAATAAGATATTAAACTATGAATTTACCATTCAAGACACAAGTATGAGAGAACAGTATGGATTAAAGTTTTATCTTGATCTTAATTCGAATGGATATTTTGACTTGACTGAATTGCAAAAGATTGAACATGTCATTCGCGTGGAGGATGGTACTTTAGTAAAAGTTACGGAACTTAAGGAAGATACAAATTATCGCCTTATCATTGATGTATCAAAGTTGCAAGGAGTTCTTCCATGGAAGCTACGCATCGAGCGACTTAAGAGTGACCTATCTTATTCTAATATACGTAGAGATGTGACCGGAATATCTGCAATAAAGAATACCTATGAGGATAAGGTGACGTTAAAGATATTGCAATTATACAGTAAGGATCGTGTCAGCATAGCCCTACCAACCAAGGAGGATATTGATGCTTCAGGAGCAAAAAACTTGACAGGAAAAAACAACATTATCAATTCCTTTATTGGTCATGTAACAGTAGATGGTAAGACTTTATCCAATGAAAATGGAAATGCAAACCTTGCAAGAGCAACTGGAAAGTTATATTACTACACAAAAGATTTGGAGGATTATCAGCTTACTTTTGAACGGCTTTCTGTAGAGGATTTTGTAGAAATGTGCAGAGCTGGATCTGCAGATTTACGAAGCTATGATATGTTAATTGTCGGCTTTGCAGATATGTCAACTGATTTGTCTGATGCTGCAATACAGAAAGTGAAAGAGTTTTCTAACTCAGGGAAGACGATTTTATTTACTCATGACACCACATATGTAACCACAACACATCAAACAACAATAGCATTTCGTGAAAAACTTGGAATGGATCGTTTTGGTATGATGCTAAAAAGAGCTGGAAAGTCAATAGGAGAAATTGCTTTAGAAAAAGACTTACCATATATTCCGAATAAGGAACAGAGGAATGATAATAGCAATGTTTACTTTCAACAGCTTTATGGATATTCAGATCAAACAGCACTACGATTCGCAGAATCAAATCCAATTGAGCTCAAAGCATTAACTACGAAAAACATAACAAAAGTGAACGATGGCCAAATCACTTCTTATCCATATCGAATTGATGAGTCCATGCTGGTTGCACCAACACATCATCAATACTTTCAATTGGATATGGAAGATCCGGATCTTGTGGTGTGGTATTGTCTAAAAACAGATAATGATTCCGATAAGGATGTATATGTGAAGAATGATGTAAGAAATGGCTACTATATTTACAGTAAAGGAAATATCACATACTCAGGAACTGGTCATATGGTTAATGCAGCATCATTTGGAGAGATACCAGACATGGAAGTGAAGCTTTTTGTAAATACCATAGTTGCAGCATATCGTTCAACACCGGCAGTTACACAGATAGAAATTAACAATGAAGATAAGACAAGTCTGGATGGAATTATCGATTATTTGTATGTAGATTATGATACAAGTAACACGGAATATGCGGTAGGAAACGGGATAGAAATGAATGGTGATTCACAGACGAAACGACTTCTATTTACTTTGAAAGATAAAAGTAAGTTTTCCAATAAAGAGACGAAGTTAACCTATACCTTGATTCAATATAGTAATACCGGAGAAATCATTAATAGTCAGGTAAAAACTCTTGTTACAAGGGAAGTAAGCTCTAACAAAGAGGTAGCACAGGATAAGGTATTGGTTGACACACCTTATTATATTAATGTTCCGCTTAATATTCTAAAAAGCGGTCAGTATGGTTATATGGGGATTAAAATTGACTTAACCGTAAGGCATGGTGTAAGTTTAGAGTATTCGTTAAAAAATACAAAAGATGTATTCTTCCTACGTAGAGGATTGTTTGATTTAGATTAGGGAAAGTTTCACAAATATACATTAATAATAAAACCGAAGTGATGGATAATGCTAATCACTTCGGTTTTTTAATACGTACGGTTATATCCCACATAATGTTACTTGATACAAGATTTCAAATTACTTTTACTTTACTTTATTAAACTTACTCCATTGGTTGGAATCCAAAGTAATTTAAGACGCCAAGGTAAATTCCATAAGCAAAGGTATACTGCTCATTTTGAAGAAGTAGATTATCTTCATAATTGGTGATATACGCTAGTTCAACAAGAATAGATGGCATCTGTGTACGGCGTAGTACATAAAGGGATGGATTCGCTCTTACTCCGTTGTATTTGGTACCAACTGTTTCTACCATAAATTCCAATACAGACTCTGCGAAATTTGCGGCTTCTGTATAAAGTGCATACACATAGACTTCAGAGCCATTAATTGCTGGGTTTACATTTGCATTGCAATGGATACTAATAAAATAATCTGCAGGCCAAGCGTTTGCCATTTGAACTCTTGTTCTCAAGCTAGTAGAATTATTAGTTCCAAGAATCTCGTCAATAGTTTGGCGTGAGGTACGGGCATCAAATCTAGGATCTTCATTTAATAAGTCTCTTAAATAGATACCTACGTTAAAGGTAATATCCTGTTCATTGACGCCAAAGCCGGTTGCTCCACCGTTAATACCACCCGGATTGTGGCCTTGATCGATAAATATTTTAATTGCCATATGAACTCACAGTTTTCGTTTTACTATATCATATTCACATAAGGACGAATTGATATACAAAAATTAAAATATACCGTTTCTTCTCTAAGGTTTGGTGCTATAAAGTTCGTGAAGTTAGGTCTAAA
>JAEWHR010000195.1 GCA_023387655.1 Bacillota bacterium | reverse complement strand
TTAATGCAAAGAAAAAAATTATGAGGTGGGTTGAAACGATATTTGACTTATCCTATCTTTTTACAGTTCTAATTACTGCTCTGTTGTTATATAAGACTGCAGAAGTTGGAAGTCTACGGTGGCAATTCGCGCTTATGTCTTTTCTTTTAGGAGTGGGCGATGCCTTTCATCTTATCCCAAGAATTTATGCGATGGCAGATAAAAAAAATCATAATCATACAGTTTCATTAGGTATTGGTAAGTTTATAACCTCCATCACAATGACAGTATTTTATCTTTTTTTGTGGGAAATTGGGAAAAAACACTATGCTATAAATACACATACATATCTATCCTTGCTTGTTTATGGTTTAGCAACATTAAGAGTTCTATTATGTTTTCTGCCTCAAAATTGCTGGACAAAAGAAAATTCGCCATTAAAATGGGCAATTATTCGTAATATACCTTTTTTTATTTTAGGAATGACAGTCATGGTACTCTATATAGTTGGGGCTTTTCAGAATGGTGGTAGCCTATCATTTGTTTGGCTTGCTATACTAATCAGCTATATATGTTATCTGCCAGTTGTATTATTTTCTGGTCGAAATCCAAAAGTTGGGATGCTTATGCTTCCAAAAAGTTGTGCATATGTATTTATTGTACTGATGGGATTTTCAATCACTTGAGTATGAACCAGCCCAATCTAATGATTGGAATGCTGTAATTCATAAAAATGCAGAATTTTGCATTGAATAATAACGCTAATTTTGAAGGAGGTATCATGAAGTACGATAATAAGAAATTAACGAATGAAGTTGGTGCACCAATAGCAGACAACGAAAATTCTATAACAGCTGGACCTAGAGGCCCTGTTGTTATGCAGGATGTGTGGCTAATGGAAAAAATGGCACATTTTAATCGAGAAGTTATTCCAGAGCGTCGTATGCATGCAAAAGGTTGGGGAGCATATGGAAATCTAACCGTTACAGGTGACATTTCTAAGTATACCAAAGCCAAGGTTCTTCAACCTGGTACTAAAACAGACCTTTTTATTCGGTTTTCTACGGTAGCCGGTGAGCGAGGGGCAGCAGATGCAGAACGTGATATACGTGGAGTTGCTGTAAAATTCTATACGGAGGAAGGTAACTGGGATCTTGTAGGAAATAATACTCCAACATTTTTTATTCGTGATGTACATAATTTTTCGGATCTAAACCGAGCAGTTAAACGCGATCCAAGAACCGGTATGCGTTCAGCACAGAATAATTGGGATTTTTGGACACTACTTCCAGAAAGTTTCCATCAAAGAACGATTGTCATGTCAGATAGAGGAATACCAGCATCTTTCCGCAACATGCACTTTTTCGGAGAGCACACTTTTTCCTTTTACAATGAAAACAATGAACGTGTATGGTGTAAATTCCATTTCCTAACACAGCAAGGAATAAAAAATCTTACGAATAAAGAAGCAAATGAAATCTGTGGAAGAGATAGAGAAAGTCATGGTAGAGATCTTTTTGAATCTATCGAACGTGGAAATTATCCAAAGTGGACTATGTATGTTCAGATAATGACAGAAGAGCAGGCAAAAAATCATTATGAAAATCCTTTTGATATCACAAAAATTTGGCGCCATAAAGAATTTCCATTAATAGAAGTGGGTGTTCTTGAACTTAATCGTAATCCTGAGAACTATTTTGCAGAGGTAGAACAAGCTGCGTTTACACCAGCACATGTTGTTCCAGGTATTGGTTTCTCTCCAGATAAATTTTTACAAGGAAGACTTTTTGCATATGGAGATGCGCAGAGATATAGACTTGGTGTTAATCATAATCATATACCAGTTAACCGTGCTAAATGTGAAGTTAATGAATATCACCGTGATGGCGCAATGCGTGTAGATGGGAACTATGGAAGACTACCTGCATATTCTCCAAACAGTGAAGGCTATTGGTCACCACAGCCGGATGTGGCAGAACCACCGCTTGATTTAGAAGGTGCAATGTATAGATTTGATCCGAAGGATGATCCAACGGATGATAATTTCCGTGCTGGAGGAGACCTATATCGCATAATGACAGAAGAAAAACGAAAGCTTCTAATAGAAAATACAGCTGCTGATATTGCTCCAGTTACAGACAACGTAAAGTATCGTCATGCTGTACATTGTTACCTAGCTGATACCGAATATGGTGAACGTATAACAGAAGCAATGGGTCTTGAAATTGAAAAAGTGATAGAATTATCAAAATTAGATAATAATGGACTGATTGAAGCAACATTAAAAGCATAGATTTAAAAAAGTAAACCGCAGATGATTTTTCTGCGGTCTATTTTTTTGTAAGAAAAGAGAAATAAATTTATGTGTCTGCTTGATTATGAGGTTAGTTGGCTTCATTGCAAGAAAAATCATAAGATATAATGAGCTAAAAAGAAAATCTGAATAAAAACACAATCTGAATAAAAACACAATATAGTAAGATACTAAAATATGAATTTCATTTTTAGAAGATTGGATTATATTATATATCAAAGAAAGAGGCTAGTTTAATTAACGAGGTAAGGTAGAATATGGGAAAAATAAAATTACATTATGCTTGGTTAATACTACTGGGTGTTATATTAATTCGTGGATTTGCGGGTGGTGGAATTAATATGACCTCTGGTCTTTTCTTATCCCCAGTATCAGAAGATATTGGTGTAGGAATCGGAACCCTTTCAATTTACTTGAGCATTACTTCAATTGTTATGGTTTTATGGCTGCCTATTGCCGGTAAACTTATTAATAAATATAATATTCGTATTATGGCTTTGGTAGGAGCAGTACTCCAAGCACTATCTTTTATGGCTTTGGGTTATATGAATACCGTATATGGCTGGTATATATTAGCGATTCCTTATGCAATGGGTGCTACAATCCTAGTAAATCTATTAGGACCGATTCTGATCAATCGTTGGTTTGCGAAAAACCCAGGTATGATGATGGGAATACAGATGGCGTTTGTAGGATTATTTGGTGCAGTTTTGCAGCCTCTCACATCCAATATCATTTCACAACGTGGATGGCGGGTAGGTTATATCTTTATCGGAGGGTTAACTTTTTTCATTGTTCTTCTAACGGCATTAATTTTATTAAAAAACAAGCCGGAAGATATCAATCTTTCCGCGTATGGATCGGATTCCAAAACCACAAAGAGGGATTCCCTTGGTGAAGGCAATGCTACAGTTGAGATATCCGAAAAGACAGCGCTCAAATCGATTTCATTCTATTTACTCCTATTATTTATGATTACAATAACTGGTATCGGTGTTTTTATACAACACATTCCAACCTACGGATCTTTATTAGGATATAGTGTCAAGCAAACTGGTGCTGCTTTAGCGTATGCTTCCGTTGGAAGTGCAATTGGATCTATAGCGATAGGGATTGTTAGTGATAAAATCGGTAGCCTAAAGACTTGCTATGGAATGATCGGAATTGGTATTTTGGCTATAATCGGATTTTTATTTAGTAGAAATAGCTTTATCGTCTTTAGTTTATCTACCTTTTTACATGGATTGGTGAGTTCGGGGATTATGGTTTTAGCACCTATTTTAACACTAAAATTTTATGGACAAACAGATTATGAAAAAATATTTGCTAAAGTATCGATGGGAGCACCTATTGCATCAATTATACTAATTCCTGTATATGGCTTTATCTATGATATGACAAGAAGTTATCAGGTTGTTCTTTATGGAATGATTTGCTTATTAATTATAGCATTATTAAGTATAACAATTGGTTGGAAAAAACGCTGTACTCAAGCGGGCTGTCCATAATGGTGAAGTTATTATTAAAAGTCATTCAATAGAATGGCTTTTTTTGTATCGAAAAGTCTAGAAGTGTGAAAGAGTTTCGAAAAATAATAGGACAAAAAGTGATGTAAAATCTGGTAGAAAATATTGACCTTAATGCTTTAAAGTGATATAGTAATAAACAGCTAATAGCATAGGAGGATAAGATTTATGAAAAAAAGGTTTTTATCAATACTTGCTGTATCGATTTTAACAGTGGGATTGGTTGCTTGTGGAACAAAGAATACTGCAACATACAGAGTTGGTATTTGTCAGTTAATACAGCATGAAGCGCTTGATGCAGCTACGAAAGGTTTTATGGATCAATTAAAAGAAGAATTAGGAGATAGTGTAACATTTGATGTTCAAAATGCACAAGGAGATTCTAATACCTGTCCTACTATTATTAATGGTTTTGTTTCTAGTAATGTGGATTTAATCCTTGCAAATGCAACAGCTTCTCTACAAGCGGGTGCAGCAGGTACAGATAAAATTCCTATTCTTGGAACCTCAATTACAGAATATGGAGTGGCTTTAGGTATAGAAGATTTTAATGGAACAGTAGGGAATAACATTTCAGGTACTTCGGATCTTGCTCCTTTAGATCAACAAGCACAGATGGTAAAAGAATTATTTCCAGATGCAAAGAAAGTTGGATTACTCTATTGTTCTGCTGAACCAAATTCTCAGTATCAAGTTGATACAATTAAAGGTTACTTAGAGGAATTAGGTTATGAATGTAAAAACTATGCATTTTCAGATTCCAATGATTTAGCAGCAGTTACTACTAGTGCAGCAGCCGAATCAGACGTTATCTATGTACCAACAGATAATGCAGTGGCATCCAACACTGGAATTATAGATAACATCTGCCGACCAGCAAAAGTACCGGTTGTTGCTGGCGAAGAAGGAATTGCTTCAGGCTGTGGTGTAGCAACTTTAAGTATTAGTTACTATGATCTTGGAGTTGAAACAGGGAAGATGGCAGCAAAAGTACTAAAAGGAGAAGATATCTCTAAAATGCCGATTTCTTATGTAACGAATGTAGCAAAGAAATACAACAAAACCATATGTGATGAATTAGGGATAACGATTCCAGATGGTTATGAAGAAATCAAATAATAATTATACGGAAAAGTAGAGTACATAGGATAACAATTAGATCATTGGATCTTTTTCAGGTTATTGATTATTGTACGATAATATCGGAGGATAAAAATAAATGAACATAATGACATTTATGAACGCTTTGCCAGGTAATGTTGCCCAAGGATTGATTTGGGGAATTATGGCGATTGGTGTTTTTATTACATACCGAATATTAGATATTGCTGATTTAACGGTAGATGGTAGTATGTGCACCGGAGGAGCTGTTTGTGCGATGATGATGCTGGCTGGTCATAATCCATGGGTTGCACTAATCGCATCAGTAGTAGCGGGCATGCTGACAGGTTTTGTAACTGGAATGTTACATACCTTTATGGGGATTCCAGCCATATTATCAGGTATACTGACCCAACTTTCCTTATATTCTGTAAACTTAAAAATCATGACAAAGCCGAATCAATCGCTTAGCGTAGATCGATATGATTTACTTGTATCACTTCGATATATAAAAGAACTTCCGCTACTTCGTAATACCATATTCTTCATAGCAATACTGATTATTGTATTAATTGTTCTTCTGTATTGGTTCTTTGGAACAGAGATCGGATGTTCTTTAAGAGCAACAGGGTGTAATGGAAATATGGCGCGTGCGCAAGGCATTAATACAAATAGAAATAAAGTCCTTGGGCTTATGATCTCCAATGGATTAGTAGCACTTTCAAGTGCACTTTTAGCACAGTATCAGGGTTTTGCCGATGTGAATATGGGGCGCGGTGCTATCGTTATTGGTTTAGCAGCAGTTATCATTGGAGAAGCTATCTTAGGAAAAGTATTCCGAAATTTTGCCCTTCGATTGGTAGCAGTGGCATTAGGATCTATTGTATATTTTTTAGTTTTACAACTAGTTATGATGATAGGGGTAGATACAGACTTATTAAAACTATTTACCGCAGCTATAGTAGCCTTTTTCCTTGCATTCCCATACTTGAAGAAGACCTATTGGACAAAACCAGTGAAAAGGGGAGGGAAATAGTTTGCTTGAAATACTTGATATTTATAAAACATTTAATCCGGGTACAGTAAACGAAAAAAGTGCCCTCAATGGACTCTCCTTAACGATAGAAGATGGAGAATTTGTTACCGTAATTGGTGGAAATGGTGCTGGAAAATCAACTTTACTGAATGCAATTGCTGGTACGTGGCTTGTTGATGAAGGGAAGATTCTAATTGATGGAGTGGATGTAACCAAATTACCGGAACATAAACGAGCACAATATCTAGGTAGAGTGTTTCAAGATCCAATGACAGGTACAGCAGCCTCTATGGGAATTGAAGAAAATCTTGCGCTGGCAAAGCGACGTGGCAAAAGTCGAACCCTAAAAGTTGGGATTAGAAAATCCGAAAAAGAAGAATATAAGGAATTACTAAAAATATTAGACCTTGGCCTTGAAAATCGTCTTACCGCTAAAGTCGGTCTTCTTTCCGGTGGACAAAGACAGGCATTAACACTTCTTATGGCAACGATGCAAAAACCTAAGCTCCTACTTTTAGATGAGCATACTGCAGCTTTGGATCCAAAAACTGCAGCAAAGGTCTTAGAAACTACAGAGATGATGGTAAAACAGCATAATCTAACGACCTTGATGATTACTCATAATATGAGGGATGCAATTGTACATGGAAATCGCTTGATTATGTTAAATAATGGAAGGATTATTCTGGATATTAAAGGGGAAGAGAAGAAAAAACTGACGGTGGAGGATCTTCTTCATAAATTCGAAGAAGCAAGTGGTGAAGAATTTACAAACGATTCCGCTATTCTAGGGTAATAGAGTTTTGTTTCGTTAGTATAGCTCTAAAACACTTTTACTTTGAATGAATAAGGTAAGAGTGATGTAAAAATATTCAAATTAAAAAAGTCTTTGTTTAGTTGCTACTCAAGCAATTAGGCAAAGACTTTTTTGATTTTTTCTAAAATTTTCAGACAAATAAAGAGACGACTTGACTAATTGCAGATTTATACTATAATAGAAGTAATGTATTATTTACGATTCTCTGTGATTATAAAAAATAAAAGAAAAATAAAATATTTTTGTAAAATTACATAATTAAATTTCAATTTAGAACATTATGTTTAAAAAATATTGATCAAATATCATATATTTCTTTGAATTATTTTTGAATTCTAAAATTGTATATTCGATAAATCACACTGAATTAGATACTTTGATCATCATTATATAGTTAAGAAGGCTATTGTAATGGTCATTACATTATATGAAATTTTAAGGAGGCTTTTTAGTATGCAAGAAACTGCAATTATGAACATTGAAACAAGAAGTAGCACAAGCAAGGGTGCAAATAAGTTATTAAGAAGAAATGGATACTTACCTGGCAATATTTTTGGTAGAGGAGTGGAATCCATATCGATCGCTGTTAAGAAGGATGATTTTAGAAAATCAATAAAAGAATTTGGTAGAAACGCTGTGTTTAAGCTTGTAGCTCCTAATAATGAAGCATATACAGTTATGACAAAAGATATTCAAGTTGCACCTATTATCAATGAGATCTCTCATCTGGATTTTCAATTAGTTTCCCTATCTGAAGAGATTAAGCAAGAGGTAGCTATCAAAATTATAGGTACAGAATTTCTTGAGGCAAAAAGGTTACTTCTCAATAGTCATGTAGACTTAATCACTGTAAATGGTTTACCACATGACATACCACATGATATAGAAATTGATGTGGCTAATATGGTGTCTGGTGATAGTATTTTATTTAAAGACCTAAAACTCCCAAAAGGAATTACTTCTGACCTAGATCCAGAGTTAAAAATCATATCAGTTAAAGGAACTCGTAAGCAAGAAGTAGTTGAGACTGAATAAAATAAACTAGATTATGTTGATGCTGTACTTTAGGCATAGCAAGTCAATGTAAAAGTAATTTTAGAAGCTTCATCGGTAACGATGGAGCTTTTTTCTACGTGGTGTGTCATGTGTCCAGCGAAGCTTAGGAAAGCCGTTAGAATAGTTAAATTGGCGCTGTTGACATAGTACGATGAAAGAATTATAGTATTTATAGAAGCTAGGAAATAAAAAACTTTGATATAAAATGTTATGATGATATTAAATAAGTATAGTTAAGGAGAACAATACTACTATGTCTGAAGAGAATCAAAATATAATTGATAAATATACGAAAGTTTGTATATGTAAAGCAATCAGTAAAAGTACTATGAAAAGAATAATAAAAGATGGTGCTGATACATTGGAAAAAGTTCAGAAAGCAACTTCAGCAGGAAGCGGAAGTTGTGGAGGAAGACGATGCACACCGAAAATATTACAATTAATAGAGGAGTGTAAACAGGAATTGAAGGAAGAAATTTAGAATCCTACGATAAGAAAGGAGAAAATCATGAATTGGAGCTATATGGTGGACAAAATTTTAAGCTTAGACAATGATGGGAAAATCATCTCTGAAGTTGATTTTGTTAAGAAAGATGTTAGTACAATTGATATTAAGCGCGTTTATGTAAACCCTGAGTTTAGAGGGCAGGGAGTGGCAGATAAGACCATGCTGACTGTTGTTGATTACTTAAGAAATTATAAATTAAAGGCAATACCTACCTGCTCTTATGCAAACAGCTGGTTTCATAAAAATGAAGATAAATATAAGGACTTAATTGCATCAGATATAGAAAGTTAGCATAGCTTGTAAAATTAGTGGAAAAACATTAATCTTATGAACAAATAGGTGCATAGCAATGAATATCGCTATGACTAAAGTATAATGAAAAGCTTAATATCACAGTTATTAGAATTAATTAGACGCATTCATTTTAAGAGAAAAATGAATGCGTTTTTTCGTTTAAGCTGCGGATTTGAATGGTGATCAGGAGAGAACTCCTTGGTTATCTATAAGTAACGAGGATCTTGTTGCACCAGAATGGTTATTTAAAGTTACTTTTTTAAACTTGGGAATAAGAATACGACATAATAAGACACAAATCAACATAGGATAACATATGATATCCTAGATAATAATGATTATATTAGAATGAGAGGTGTCATATATGACGTATTATTCGATACAAGGTTCACAGAAAACAAAAGAGATTCCAAGTAAGAATAATGTAAATCCGTCAGATCCTAATACGATTCCTAAATATGTAGATGAATTACCGATACCTGAAATAGCAGAACCAGTTGTTCAATGCAATGAAGAAAAGAAAAACGAGATTATGTATCACATTTGCATGAAGGGAGCTAAACACAGATTTCATAGGAATTTTCCGTTAACTAAGGTTTGGGGATATAATGGGACCTATCCAGGTCCAACAATAGTAGTTCAAAAAGATGAACGGGTAAAAGTAAAGTGGGAAAATAAATTGCCATTAAGGCACTTACTTCCAGTAGATCATACACTTCACGGAACAATGGATACACCAGATGTAAGAACAGTTGTGCATTTGCATGGAGCTAATGTAGATGCGGAAAGTGATGGCCATCCGGAAGCGTGGTTTTCTAGAAATAATAAATTCGTTGGTCATAAATATACTAGAGAAATATATGAGTATACAAATCATCAAGCAGGAGCTACCCTATGGTATCATGATCATGCGATTGGAGCGACCCGTTTAAACGTTTATTCTGGATTAGCTGGATTCTATTTTATTCGAGACTTTTTGGAGAAAAGGCTTAATCTACCAGAAGGTCCTTATGAAATACCAATTATGATACAAGATAAACAGTTTAATGAGGATGGTTCCTTATTTTATCCTGATAATGCCACTCCGCCAGTTGATAATCCAATTCCTTCCACACCTTCGTTTTTCTTTGGAAACACTATAGTTGTAAATGGTAAGATTTGGCCATATCTAGAAGTAGAACCTCGTAAATATAGATTTAGAATACTAAATGCTTCTAATCTGCGTGGCTATGATCTTAGTCTAAGTAATGGTGAAGTATTTCATCAAATTGGTACTGAATTAGGTTTTTTACACAAATCAGCAGAAATTAAATCTTTTTTATTGGAACCTGCAGAAAGGATTGATTTAATTATAGATTTTTCAAAATATAGTGGGAAGGAAATTTTCCTAGAAAACAATGTGCAAGGACCACCTACGCCTGGTATGGATGTTATAATGAAATTTAAAGTATGCAAAGAGTTAAAATGTCCTGATACAAGTACAATACCACACGAATTAATGCCTCCTCATCATATCAATCCAGAATTAGCTAGAACGGAGAGAACTCTAAACTTAGATGAAACAACAGATCATTACGGGAGAGTACTTCATTTATTAAATGATAGAGCGTGGAGTGACCCAGCTACAGAAAAACCGAAATACGATAGTATTGAAATCTGGCATCTTGTGAATCACTTTGATTTTCCTCATCCAATTCATGTTCATTTAGTACACTTTGAAATATTAGGAAGAAAACCATTTACAGAAAATGATTTCGATGAACATGGAAACTATAAGTTTAAGCGAGAAGATTTAACACCACCGCTTGAGTTTGAAAATGGTCCAAAGGATGTTGTTAGAGCAGATCCTGGGCAAGTAACTACTATTGTTATGCATTTTAAAGAGCACTATGGAGATTATGTATGGCATTGTCATATATTAGAACATGAAGATAATGATATGATGAGGCCACTTATTGTGGAAAAGAACTAATATGTATTATTGGCGATTTGCTAGCATGTAATATAAGCAACACTAGATTAATTTGTTTATATTCTTGACCCTTCTGTCATAGTTATTATGATTCCGTTAACAGCAGAAGACGGATTAACTATAAAGTATAACCTTACTATAACTGTAATTGAATAAATCTTGTAAAAAGGGCTGTTTTACGACAGCCCTTTTTACTGATAATAAAATATTTAAGGTTATTTTGATTGACAATCTATCAATTTACCGATAAGATAGTGTTAAATGAAATCCAAATTATTACAAATAAGGAGGTGAGACGAATGGGCGATAAGAATCCAAAAAAAGCACCAAAAAAGAAGGGTTCCACTCAAACAAAAACAACCGCTTCAGCTTCAACATCAGCTTCAACATCAGCTTCAACAAAGAAAAAATAACACACAAGATTCCCTCTGAATGGCATGAGGGAATCTTTGTTTTTGTGGTAACAATCAATATCATGAAAGGAAAATATTAATATAATAAGTTAGCATACAAGTTCATAAATAAATTTATACTAAGATTATAAATTAAATAAACCTTATAAACACATCAAAATCTTGTATTTCAGAGTTAAATAATGTGAATTGACAATAATGTAAAAAAATGGTAATTTATAATAAATAGAGAAATATTGAGGGGATTATTAGATTTTTTAATTAATAAGGAGGTTTATATGAAGAAGGGGAATAAGGTATTATTTTCATTATTATTAACATTTTTAATTTGTCTTACTAATATTATAGGTTCATTACCAACAAAAGTTGATGCCGCTACAAAATGTGATCATTATGCGGTATATAATGTAGTAACAACAAAAGTCGATGCTCATACAACTAAGACTATCAGAACTGGTATATGTAATAGGTGTGGAGCTTTTTTATCTCAAAATATAAGTGATTATACTACACCACATGATTGGTATGTTGCAAGTTCTTATGTTAAGAATGGAGTAACACATTTTGTTATTATTTGCTCTATCTGCGGTAAGAATGAAATACGATAAATAATAAGAATCCCCTCCTTATTATAGAATCTTACTTTAAATTTTCATTTATATTAATACTAAAAACGATTTTATATGTTAGTGGTAGTCTTTGTTCTTTCCGTTGTGCTATCTTATATTGGATTACGAAATTAAAATATAAATTTACTTATCAAAAAGTAAACATCTATCGCTTTAATTAAAATGTTATTAGTAATAATACAAAGATTTTATCGAACAGAAAACATCTAAGTACATAATTATTAGGGTATACATCAATTTATTTTAATTCATAGTACTCATGGATATAAGATTACTCTTGTATTTATTACTAATTAGTAATATATTGAATATATGAAGAATAAAAAAATATCGTATGGTGAATTGAATGATTTGAATTTAAAAGTTCTGATTAGCTTAAGTAGGGCAACCAAGGAAGTACACAAGGGTTCCACAGATATATTAAAAAAAGGAGGATTAACAATATCTCAATTTGGAGTTCTTGAAGCACTATATCATAAGGAGTCATTAAGCATAAACCAAATTATTCAAAGTATTCTATCAACAGGTGGAAATATCACGGTAGTAGTAAATAATCTTGAAAAAGAAAATTTAGTACAAAGAATCACTAATCCTAATGATCAAAGATCATCATTAATTTCAATCACAGAGAAAGGAAAAAAGAAAATTGAAGAGATTTTTCCTTTACATCTAAATGATTTGGAAGAGAGATTTAGTGTTTTAGCGCATGAGGAAAAGCAGACATTGATTACTATCTTAAAAAAGTTAACAAATTATAACAGCTAAAAGTTAATTAATTGCAACATCTAATGATAGTTAAGAAATTCTGCTTTAATATGGAAAGACAGGAGAGATATTATGACAAAGGTAAGAAAAATAGAAACTATTTTTAAAGGGCCGCGCACTCATTGGGTTGGTGATGGGTTTCATGTTAGCAATTATTTTCCATCAGGTAAGAACTTACTTGAAAGATTTACACCATTTATCTTAATGGATTATAATGCACCAATGGAATTTTTACCAAGCGATACTCCAAGAGGGGTTGGACCACATCCTCATAGAGGGTTTGAAACAGTAACATTTGCATTTGAAGGGGCTGTTGAACATCATGACAACAGAGGAAATCATGGTATCATTTATCCAGGAGATGTACAGTGGATGACTGCTGGAGCCGGAATTATGCATAAGGAATACCATGAAAAGGAGTTTAGCAATGCAGGTGGCATATTCCATATGATTCAGTTATGGGTTAATCTTCCTAAGAAAGATAAAATGACGGAGCCAAGATATCAAGCAATCACAAAATCTGATATGGGAAAAGCAGTTTTATCAGATAATCAAGGTAATGTTACAGTAGTAGCTGGTAAGTTCAATGAAGTTAAGATGGGCAACTGATCCGCACGACTAACTTACCTAAGTTTGCAAAATTTTATCCGTACATATTAGCAAGCTACCCTTATGCTTTCTATGATTGGGAATTTGGATTCATGAAAGATTGTCGTACCAGATTTAAGGATGGTAAAAGATACTATGAATATTTTTATGAGACAGGAGAGTATAAGGACGGTATTGACTATGCTTATCC
>JAEWHR010000168.1 GCA_023387655.1 Bacillota bacterium | reverse complement strand
CTTCACCATTTACTAAGACACTAATCCATGGTTCAAAGCAATCGTAGTCTGAAAATAATTCAACCCAAACTTCTGAACCAGATACATTAACCTCAATTCCACTTCCTGTCCAAAAAAAAGTTAGCGGTTCTCTTTCTTTGGTTGTTCTACCATGAATCTTATAATGCTCCACCTCATTTAATGGAACCTTTCTTACCTTCCCCATCGTACCTCTCCTTACATCATAAACCACCATTTTATTCCATAATATTATCCTGAAATAGGAAAGTCAAGTAATACTCACCAAAATATATCATACATAAATTATTGGAATCTAATGGTGGTTTGAATCTAATCTTAAGGTAGCAAACGATTTATATCCCTTGGGAATAGCGTTGCATATCGAACATTGTTATGATTACAAAGTTTACTTGTAAATCGTTCCAAGCCAAGGCCTAAACCACCGTGTGGAGGCATACCATATCGATGCATCATCAGGTAGCTCTCAAAATCTTCCATATTCATTCCCCTCTTTTTAAGTTTATCAACCTGCTCTTCATACGTATGAATCCTTTGACCGCCTGTTGTTATCTCTAAACCACGAAATAGAAGGTCAAAGCTTAAAGTTTCTTCTGTATTTTCAGGGTCATCCATCGCATAAAATGGTCTCTTACTACTTGGGTAATGAGTAACAAACACAAACTCACTCCCTGTTGTTCTCTCAATGATTTCACAAAGAAGCTTCTCTTCCTCCGGTTCAAAATCAGTCATATCACGAATGGTTCGATTACATTCCTTCGCTACAAGCTCTTTTGCTTCTTTAAACTTTATTACTGGAATTTCTTCAATTACTGGTAGGGTTATATTTAAAAGAGATAACTCATTTTGATAATTATTCATTAGGAAATGAAGTGTAGCTTTTAACATACTTGTTTCCATCTGCATTATTTCTTCAAAGCTTTCGATGTACCCCATTTCAAAGTCAACACTGGTATATTCATTTAGATGTCTTGAAGTATCGTGTTTTTCTGCACGGAATACAGGAGCTATTTCATATACTCGCTCAAACACTCCTACCATCATTTGCTTGTAAAATTGAGGACTTTGAGCAAGATATGCTTCTTTTCCAAAATAATTTAAGGAAAAAATGTTCGCACCACCTTCTGCTCCCATCTGAACTATTTTGGGACTATGAATCTCTGTAAATTTTTGTTCACTTAAGAATTTACGAAATCCCATCGCAATTCCTTCTTGTAACTTAAAAATAGCCCTTTCTCTTTCATTTCGTAATGTTATCGGGCGGTAATTTAGAAGCGTATCAATAGAAGCCTCGACTCTCTTATTATGAATTACCACAGGAGGTTCCTCAAATGGTTTTGATAATACTTCAATAGAAATCAAATGAAGCTCATAACCTACCCTAGAACGTTCTTCCAATACTACCTTTGCTTCTATCTTCACAGTGGACTCTTCCATTAGTTCCTCCAGTTCAAATGTTGAAAATTCTTCCGAATAGATACATTGAACTATCGCTCTCTTCGTTCGTAATAATACAAATGCAAATCCACTCATCTTTCTTATTTTGTAGATACTTCCATGTAATGTAACATTCTTACCGATATAATTCTTTAATTCCTCAGCTTCAATTCCATTCTTAATCATAATTGGTTTTATCGTATTCATAAAATTCCTCCTAGTTTTTAGATAAGTCATCTTCCTCTTTATTTTTTAGAAATCATGCCATAATAAACGATCATGTACACCGTATAGGAAGATTTTCATAAGTGAAAGGAAGGTAATTATAAACAAGAAAAGGATGTATCGTGAACTTTTTCCCTGTAATGAATGCGAAAAGGACCACATTCGTAATAATTACCAATGTGGTCCTTCCCAAATCAACTTTTTTTATCTAGCCTAGGTCTATTCAAAGGAGACAGCGTCCTATCTCCCCATAAAAAAAGCCGACATCAAATCCTCCACATAGGTGCAACACTTTTAGCGCTTACACCTATGATGAAATGAAAACCGTCGGCTATCAAAATCATTCAAAGTTGCAAGCGCTATCTATCATCGTCCCTATTTAGAATTGACATCGGACTTATCAACATAATAGATACCTTCCTTTTTTCTTTCAATCCTAACCAATCTTTTTCTTACCTAATATTTGATTATGATTGTTAGCAAATAATGTACCACTTTAATTTTGAGATGTCAACCTATAAAATTCACATGACTTGTGCCTTCTATAAAAATCACATAACTTGTTTCTATGAAAATCACATGTCTTGTGTCTTATGAAAATCATATGACTTGTGCTTATGAAAATTACGTGACTTGTATCCTATGAAAATTACGTAACTTGTATCCTATATAAATTTCATGACTCATACCAAAAATTACATAACTTATACCAAAAATTCTTGACAATAATTTTTATATATGGTAATAATAGTTATGTAAATATTGTCAGTTTTTCGATACGCAGACGTATCAGAAGGGAGAGGTGTTTCTAATGATGAATAAAAATGTTGAGGTCTTTATTAAATAATCAATACTTCGTACCTTTCATGATTTTGTATGTGTAATAGGCAATGTAGAATAGCATCTGCAAACTTTGCTTAACCAAATGCTTTAAAAAGCAATAGGGAAATCGCACAAACACGTGAAGGCGTGTTTTTTTTGTGCTCATTTTTAGGAGGAAACTACAATGAATTTACAGCAACTAGGCTTTACTGAATTTTTTAAAAAACAAATTACAAAAAATGATATAGAACTTTCTTTAATTCCTGCACGGATTTGTGCTATTCATAAGGAGTCTTATGAGCTAATCAGTGAATATGGAGAAAATAGTGCAAAATTAAAAAGCTCGTTATTTTACCAAAACTCTAAATATATCACCTACCCAGCTGTTGGCGATTTTGTTCTTATTAAGCATAATGAGCTTGGGGATGATATTATATATCGTATCTTAAATAGAAAAAGTTGCTTTACTAGAAGTAATCCTGGCTTTGGAAACTATTCTGGTAACGAGGGTCTCCAATCCATTGCATCAAATTTTGATTATGTTTTCTTAATGGAATCTTTAAATCAGGATTTTAACGTTAGAAGAATGGAGCGCTATCTTTCCACTGCTTACGATAGTGGAGCTACACCAATTATTGTTTTAACCAAAGCAGATTTATGTGAAGATGTATCAGAAAAGATCGCAGAAATGGAACAAGTCTCATTTGGAGTTAAAGTGATAGCAATCAGTTCAGTCACAGGAGAAGGATTGGATCAACTAAGAGAATATCTAACCAGCGGTACTACTCTAGTATTCTTAGGTTCTTCTGGAATTGGGAAATCTTCACTTGTGAATGCACTCGCTGATGAAGAAATGATGAAAGTATCCGACGTACGGGAAGACGATGACAAGGGACGGCATACCACAACACATCGTGAACTTATTTGCCTTTCCAATGGGGTTATGATAATTGATACACCTGGAATGAGAGAACTAGGACTATCCAGTGTAGAAGCTGGGCTTTCCTCTACGTTTCAAGATATTGAATCTTTATCTGATAACTGTAAGTATCAAGATTGCAAACATGATAAGGAGCCTGGCTGTGCCGTGAAACAAGCAATTGAAAATGGTACCTTAAGTCCAGACCGACTTCGCTCCTACCTCAAACTGCAAAAAGAAGTAAGACATAGTGCTAAGAAAGCTGCCTATCAATTAGCAAGAACTACAGCTAGTAAAAATGCTTCAAAACAACAGCATTATTCAAGAAAAAAGATAAATTATTAATGCTATAGTATTACTAATGTTATACTATTACTAATGCTATAAGAAAAAAGATGTTACTAACAAGATGATTCTATTAAGCATTGCACTTACGGATGTATTGTTTATGAATGTATTTTTTAGCGTATGTATTGATTAACGAAATTATTGTTTAACACTTGTATAGTTTAATGTAGTTATTGATTAACGAAATTATTGTTTAACTCATGTATTATTTAATGTAGTTATTGATTAACACTTGTATTGCTTAACGTAGTCATTCTTATCTATTTCCAGATAAGGATTTCTACGTTTTTTTTACATGAATAAAAACACATAATAGAAAGCTTACCCCAAGCCCAACTATTCTTCTGAACGAGGATACAAACTATCTTCACATATACTTCATATATGTATGCTATAATGAGCTAGAGGTGAATTTATGAGGAAAATTTTAGTAGTAGAGGATGATATTGATATACAAGAACTTTTAAAAATACATCTTATAGAAGAAGGTTATCAAGTAAGTATCGCTGGTGATGGAAATGAAGGCATTAAGATGTTTTCAAGCTCAACATTTGATCTTATTTTACTCGATCTGATGCTTCCTAAACTAGACGGATATGGAGTATGTAAATTAATCCGCGAACAATCCAATGTACCTATCGTGATACTAACAGCATTAGATAGTGAAGAAAATCAAATAAAGGGACTTGACTTATTAGCAGATGACTATATTACCAAGCCATTTTCTATGGCTATCTTAAAAAGAAAAGTAGCAAATCTATTTCGTCGGATTGGAATAGAACAAGTGGAAAATGAAACTCTAAACCACGGTGATTTAAAACTTGATTTGCAAGGTTACAAAGCTTTTGTACATAACATAGATTGTGATTTGACACCGCGTGAATTTGAATTATTGCGTGAACTACTTCATGGAAAAGGTCGCGTTTTTACCCGCCAGAATTTACTTGATTCTGTGTGGGGATACGACTACTACGGGGGTGATAGAATTGTTGATACTCATATTAAAAATCTTAGAAAACGATTGGGTATCGATATTATAAAAACAATCAAAGGAGTTGGATATCGTATTGATAAATAAATTTAAATATAGTCTAAACTTTAAAATATTTGTTATAACAACAGCATTACTATTTATCGTAAGTTTCATCTCCTATCATTTTATATACATAACTCTCCCTAACGCTTATGTTCAGCAAGCAGATCAAACTACAAAAAAAGAAACAAAGCAATTATTAAAAGAATTAGAGAGTACAACTTGGGAAGAGAGTATAAATATCATCCATCGTTTTGAAAAACTAACGAATGCGCAAGTTTACATAATTGACTCTGAGGGACGTTTGATTAAATTTAGCGAGGATATTGATATCGGGTATCGAATCGTAATACCAGTGAAAGAAAATATCACTAACTTTCCTATTGATATCACCTTCGATAATGCATCTAGTAGCTCTTTTCAAGAAACAACATCTGAACTGTTATTAGAATATGATTTTAAATTCTTAAATAACGAGAAAACATACCAACTTCTGATTCAAGCTAATGCCATCCCAGTGAATCAATTAGTTTTAGTTTTTCAAAAGATACTACCTTGGAACATTGTTATCATATTATTTGTATCTCTGACATCATCTTACGTTTATTCTAGATATATTACAAAGCCCATTTTGTCCATTGGAAAAGTTGCAAAACGAATTGCAGGATTAGACTTTGAAGCAAGATGTAAAAGTAAACGTAGGGATGAATTAGGAATTCTAACAGAAAGTATCAATGAAATGTCTGATAACCTAGCAACAGCGTTGACTAAACTAAAACTTTCAAATTTAAAATTACAAAATGATATTGAAAAAGAGAGACGATTAGAAGAACAAAGAACGTTATTATTTTCATCTATTTCTCATGAATTAAAAACTCCAATAACTATTTTACAAGGTCAGTTAGATAGTATGCTTCATAATGTTGGAGAATATAGCAATCGTGATAAATATCTGAAAAGATCTCTTGAAATAACGAAATCTATGGAAAATACAGTGCGTGAGATAATTATGCTCTCTCGAATGGAGCAGCATGGATTTACTCCAAATAAACATCTCTTTGACTTAGCAGAAGTGCTTCGTCAGATCATTATAACTTACATTGATCTGATGGAAGAAAAAAATCTTAACTTAGAGATTGATCTTCCGAAGAAGCTTGCTATTTTAGCAGATAAACTATTAATTGAGAAAGCACTTGGAAATATAATATCAAATGCAGTCTTTTATACGCCAAAAGGCGAAACAATAAAAATCAGATTATGGGAAGACACTAAATCCACACATATTCTAATCTCAAACGATGGAGTCACTATTCCAGAAACTGATATTCCTCATATCTTCGAATCATTCTATCGAGTAGATACCTCTCGTAACAAGCAAACGGGAGGCACCGGCTTAGGTCTCTACTTTGTTGCAAAGATATTTAAGGAACACAACTTTTTATATAACATTGAAAATAAAGGTCATGGTGTAGAGTTTACCATAACGATAAACAATTCATTAGAATTAAATTGTTAATATATTAAGGTAACAAAGCATGTCCAAAATTACACATATACTACAATCATACTCCATACATACTCCATATCACTTCGTTAAGATAGAATTACAACAAGGAAATAAACATTGAAATGAGGTGAATATAGGCGTCGAGATTACCTTGTTACAAAACGAAAGGAGTATATGAAGTGAAAAATAAAAAAATAATATTAACCATTTGTGCTATTACATTAACTATTACTGCTGGTATTACCACAGTATCTGCATCCGAGTTATCAAAAAAATTAAGCACTCCTCCATTAGAAGAGACTTCTACTTTTCAGGATAACGATGCAACGTATTCTATAACGAACGAGCAAATAAAACATCCGGAAAAAATTGATGGTAGTACGATCTCTGATGGTTCTTATTTTATGACCAAAGAAGAATATGAAAATAGAGGACCTGACACAATGCAAAGCTCTGGATTTACTGATGAGGAGTTGAATAAAATTATCAAAGAGATAGAAAGTGGTAAAATAAAACCCTTTAATCCAGATGACTTAGCAGAAGGAACAACCACATGGTTCACCGATTCCGAAGGTACCAAAACTATTGTTGAGTGATAGA
>JAEWHR010000166.1 GCA_023387655.1 Bacillota bacterium | reverse complement strand
TTACGTGGTACTGTTCTTAGATATTTAACCTTTGGATAACCTATTGCCATACAAGTAATGATTTGTTCCTCTTCTTTTAACCCTAAAAACTCTCTTATCTTATCATTTCCCTGGGCTGCTCGGACTGTAAATCCGCTATAGAAGGTACCAAGGCCTAGTGCATTCGTCATTAATTCCATATTCGTAGAAGCTAATCCGCCATTAATCGGTGTTGGCGATACTACTAATATCAAAGCTGGTGCATGAAAGTAGATTTTATCCTCAATATTCGAATCTTTTTGATATGCTTCATAAACATCAACCCACATCTTTGCATATCTTTTATGAGGCATGGTTTCTGGCGTAAGATTCTCTAAAATATTTTGACCAATATGATATAAGCGTTCCATAACCAATAGTCGAAGCTTATCTATATCTTTTCTTATTACAATATAAGAAACATCCTGATTATTTCTGGCGGTCTGGGTAAAACGACCTGCCTCTATAATCTTCTCAATTTTTTCAGTCTCCACTTCTTGGTCTTTAAACTGTCTTATGGATCTTCTGAATTTAATTGAATTTAAAAGATTCTCTGGTTCAATATGAAAGTTTTCTCTCTTGTAAGGAATTACTTCCTTCATTTTATCTTCTTCTGTTGTAATTGCAAACTTAGGACATATTGCAATACAATGTCCGCATTCGATACATATTTTATTTACGATATATGCCTTGTTGTCTTTCAATGTAATACATCTGGCAGTACAATCGTTTATACATAAACCACATGCAATACACTTATCTTTATTTACTATCATCATCTTTCACTCCTAATAACTAGTTTACATACCCTTTCAGGTACTTTTTCTTTAGAAACAAATCTCTTCTATCATGACATATTTTCTCATTTCACGCAACTAAGATCGCATTTTTTGTGCAACAACCATCCAGATTAGTTCATCAATCCGTTCACAGCGAAACTGATAACCATTTGATAAGAATATCGTTTGAAGCTCATCCACATTAGCAAAGAACTCATCCTCTAAGTCCTCACGTTCCCATTGAGTACAGTTTTTTGAGAATTGATTTCTAGCATCTTTATTTTCAAACATTAAATCCGTGATAATAATCCTACCACCCTGTCTTAAAGTTCGATCCATCTCTTGTATTGCTAAACTTTTTTCCATCTCATTACAATGATGAAAAGCATAGGTTGAAACTATAGTATCACAGCAATTCTCCTGAAGTGGCAGCGCAAGAAAGGTTCCAAGCATTAATTTAACCTTTGGTAACTTCTTCTTTGCCTCAATAAGCATATTTAGAGATTGATCAATTCCAACGATATCATTTATTGAAATCCTCTCATTTTCTATCATTTTTCTTGTTAGATTTCCTGTTCCTAAACCTATCTCAGCAACAAGTCCACCTTTAATTCCTACTTCTTTCGCCGTTCTTTCCAGTACTTTATCGTAATTTTGGTAAAACTTAAGGCCTTTGCTTCCTGGTTTTAAAACATCAGTATCATAATTTACTGCCCAAGAATCAAAGTTCCATACATCCTTCCACTGAGCCATTTCTCCAATTGCTTTTGTCGTTTCTTCCAGCATATTTACTGTACTTTCTGTTTGTAGATTGTTTTCTAGTAGCTCATCAATTGCATCTTTTAAAACATCTCTAATTTTCATCATGGAATGAATATGTCCATTCAAAATGTTAAACTGTGAAGCATACACCTCAA
Source organism: Bacillota bacterium (assembly GCA_023387655.1). GTDB lineage: Bacteria > Bacillota > Clostridia > Lachnospirales > Lachnospiraceae > Lachnoclostridium. The sequence goes on along the minus strand of JAEWHR010000166.1, from coordinate 4,497 downwards.
GCTTTGATTTATCCTCATCTTTACATAGCCTCTTAATTGCATCGATTGAGAAACCCAACTTCCGATACAAAATGATAAACTGAAGCTGGTCAATATCCTTTGGTGTAAATATACGATATCCATTCTCTTCTCTTAACGGGGAAATCAACCCCTTTTTTTCATAAAAACGAATCGCATTTGCATTACAATTTAACATCTTAGAAACCTGTTTTATCGTGTACATAAAATTCCTCCAACTCTCTTTTTCATAAGAATAAACCTTCACCTAAGGCGAAGGTCAATAGTAATTTATAACTTTTCTAAAAATAAGAGTCAAAACACCTTTTAAAGCATCTTGACTCTTTCCACACATTTGCTACTTACATCTTCGAATCAATTAGCAGCTTGTTTGCTCTTGTTCCAATATTCGAATATAGTGATTGGCTTCTCTTAAAACATGATCTGCTAATAATGGAAGTATGATACTACGAATCTCACATTCATTGATGCCTTTTGTCCCTGCCAACTTAAAATCACGATATTTTATGGTTTCTTCTAAGGTTTTATTTGTTACACTATCTATCGTCCTCTGTGTCATTCTTCCAGCTTCCTCTAATAAGTTTGCATACTCAGTAGCAAAATCATCTGCTGTCATTATTAAATCGTTTTCCGTCGGATCTAACAAGCCTCTAATAAATAGTGCATGTTCCATCATGATTTGATTCCAGAACAATTCTACATCTCTTAGATCTTCGTCTACACAACCTTTACCCTTCTCTAAATACATAATATATTTCTGATACAATTTTGCTTCACGGAGGATATGCTCAATAAGCAATGGATAATTCATTGTAAACATACAGCAATTTAATACATTATGAAGAATATTCTCTTTTAAGCATATCAAGCCTTCCAACAGCTCTAAGCTACGGCAATTTATTTGTTTTACAGCATTAACTAAACGATTGTCAATACATCCTTGACAACACATACTTCTTTTCGCTAATTCTTCTTCCCGTCTAGTGATATTTGTATCGATACAACTACCAGTCAATCTTGATGTTTTTTCCTCAGAACATAGCGTATAATCCGTAAATACTTCACCTGACTCAAATATACAAGGACCCACAATACCATTGCTGCAACTAATTACTTGGTTCAACAAATCTTCAAAAGCTTCCTTATAACATCTAGCTTCTGCCTGATAATCACAATTAGCTTGTGTAAATCCTACCTCTAAGAAAAAAGAATGCTCTTTCATAATTCTTGCGAAAAACAAGTGTATTTCCAATGATGAAACAACGTAATATTCCATAATTGCTCCTAACTTTATTTTTACTCATGAAATAGAATATGCAGAATTAGATAGTATCGTGAAGAAGTTAAGCGAAATAAATAAAATAGTATAATTCATTTCTTGTTATCTGTGTTTTACCGGTAAAAGTAAGTCAATTTGCCCATCAATACCGTTTTCTGGCCATCCCTTGTGAGCAGAATAAATCCAGTTTAGATGTTCCTCAAGACATCCGCCCATAATCTCCTCACCAAGCTTGCTATAATTAGCAATAAACTTATCACTTTCCTCGACCCACTTTGTTAAAAGTGACCATTCATTGAAATTAGGAAACGCAATTGTATATGCAGCATATAAGCCACCTTCAAAATATTTCTTAGTAAGCGGGGCAGGAACCTCCATATCATCCGGTATGGTTACCCAATCCTCGTAGCCATGGTATTCTTTATATTCCGATGGATTGGGATGATTAAATCCGAACATCCTTGCATCAGGTTTTATCTCATAAAGTTTACTTTCCTGAACAAATTTACTCATTTGTTCTCCAACCACTTCTTCTGGATTTTCACCTACATAATGGTAAGAAGCTACCGTGCAGGGGGATAATAGCACCATTCTTACATTTAAATTTTTGTTTAAAATTTCATTTGCTTTGTTAAGTTCAGACATCGACCGTTCCTCCTTTAAATTTGATTTTGAAAGGCATAGAGTGTCAACGATCTTCATTAGCTCACTATCTTCTAACAAACTCAAACGATTATTTTTTTGTACTCCCAAATTAAGTCGTGATACAAATGTACTTAATATATCTCGAATAGTACCAAGAGCATTCATCTCATCCTCAATCTCAGCTATGTTTTCTTGAAAGATACGAATCATTTCCATCTGCTTCGTATCTTCTAATATTAGCGAAATTTGTTTTAAGGGAATTCGAAGTCTTCGAAGAACGAGAATTTGCTGTAGACGTCTTACAGCATTTTCATCATATAATCGGTAAGAATAATCTTGCTTATGATGACTATTCAAAAGACCCATTTTTTCATAATATCGAAGCATTCTCGTTGAGACATCAAAGTTTTTTGATACCTGGCTGATTGTCATTGTATCCATGCACTCATCTCCTTTCTGAGTAGATTGTAAAGTACGACACGATGTCGAAGTCAATAGATTATTAAAAAAATTATAGATTTCGTATTTCATAATATTGAAAGAATTATTACTTATTATCTTTGTTATTTCATTATTATCATAAAAAAGGCATAGAATAAGTTGTAATTCTATACCTTTATCATACTATAAAACCTAACTTTTTAATATCCAAAGTAATTATCTATATCTTCTGCTATCCCTAAATAATTGACTGCTCTTGAAAAAGGTTCTTCCAATCTTAAACCGAGGTGAGAAGAATGAATATATATCCCATCCCTTGTACTATCGATACTAAAAGTATTACGGACCTCCATCTTACCTATCTCATATTGATATTTTTCTTCACATAAAATTCCTTCTTTATATAACTTTAACGTAGCTGTGATTGTCCAGGCTCTGTCCGTCTCATTATAGTAATAATATGGAGTCAATTGAAACGATGAAATTATAAATCCTTCCTCCTCAAAACGCTTCATGTTCTCTATGAAATACTTTTTTTGCTTTTCTTTATAAGTATCGAATCCCATATCCATATAATAAGCTACATAAGCGTTTATTATTTCCTCGTTTTCTTTTTTATTCTTCATCAAATCATCATAAACATTTTTCGGAATGCATCTAGAATCTGTGAATAACTCGGAAAATAAAGTTTCCGTTCCATCGTCTAGCTGATTGGGCTTTTGTCCGGGATAGTAATATTCTCTTCCGGTATCATCTTTCCACAAATAATAAATCTCATCATTGAAACTTAAATCATCTACACTATCAAAAATACGGATACCTTCTTTTGATACATTTAGTTCATTCAATAATTCCTTCGTCATTTTTTCTTTCGGAATTGCTGTTCTACCGTAGTGTGATGAATTAGAACTAATCAGACTAAACCAAAGCCCTATATCATCACCAGTATTTACGTATGTTTTATACTCGTTAAGATAGAGTGATTCATCAATATACCATATTTCACCATCAATTTTCACTTCACGAAGTTCTTCTAGTTCCGTATTAAAAACATATCCGTATATTAATCGATCATAAACTGCTTTCACGTCCAAATATGTAAATGCTTTCTCATAATCCTTATTTTGTACTGCCTTTAGAAATAACCTGCAATCATTCAAATCATCTAAATTACTAAAACAGATACTTTCCTTATTAATCTCATTTTTGATTAATATCCCAACTCCTATAGCAGGTAATATCAATACTACGCATAGTACTGATATTAGCCATCTTCTACGGATTTTTTTAAAGCCTTTCTTTGCACTAAGATCTTTTTGTACAATTTTCTGATGATCTATCACTAGTTCAACCGGCTTCATTAGGTTTTCTAATTCAATTCTACATGCTTCACATTCTTTGACATGTTCTTCAACAAGATTAATTGTTTCTTTGGAACAATCCTTTGACTCATATAAAAGGAATAAGTCTCTTATTACTTCACATGCTATCATATTTTTTCCTCCAATTCTAATTTTATTTTTTGCTTCGCTCGTAGATATGTTACTTTTGCCCAGCTCTCTGACTTGTTATGTAATCCTGCAATTTCTTGAAATGATAATTCAGCATAAGTTCGTAAAACCAATACATCCTGGTATGGGGATTCTAAGGAAAGTATTGATTTTCGTACTAACATTTGCTGCTCCTTTTTTATTGCCTCTTCTTCCATATTGCTATAATCTGCTATGTCCTCTACATAATCTAGAAGAATACTTTTCTTCTTTCTGCATTCTGAAAACCATTCATTCTTAGCTATCGTACATAACCAGGTAGATAGACTACATCTTTGCTCGAATTTTCCAATATGAAGAAAAGCCTTATAAAATGTTTGCTGTGTCAATTCTTCTGCCAGAGATTCATTCCTGCAAAGATTTAGTAGAAAGCGATATATTTGAGTTACATATTCCGAATAAATCTCTGAAAAGGCTATCATCCTCTCTTTCCTCCTTATTGTTTCTAAGTATTAGATGCTTCTGTTGAGTAAAAGTTACAAATATATATATTTCAAAACAATTCTATCTTTTATAACAAAATCGGAGCTAATTACATCGTAAATAGTTATCAAAGTCATATAC
>JAEWHR010000097.1 GCA_023387655.1 Bacillota bacterium | reverse complement strand
TGCTATGGAAAATTTGTTTAATCTAAGTAATGTGGCTTGTGTGTTGGACTCTATTGACTCAGAGAATGTAGGGTTTTGTTATGATAGTTGCCATCATGCAAATAATGAGTCAGCAGGTGATTTATTAGCTAAGTATGGAAAGCGTTTAATGGCGTTACATTTACATGATAATGGTGGAGAAAGAAACCAGCATCAGTTACCCCTTGATGGGAATATAGATTGGACTATAGTAATGGAAAAAATTGCAGAAACTGGTTATACAGGTACAACAGCGTTGGAACCTATGAACTGGGATTATGAGAATTTAACAATAGTTGAGTTTTTAAATAAAGCATTTCATAGCGCAAAAACTTTAGAGCAAATGAGATTTAAGTTACATTAGAGTCTTGGCAGAAAGTGCAGATAAATAAACCCCAAGTGCGTAAATAAATAGGCCCCCAAATGCGTAAATAAATAGGCCCCCAAATGCGTAAAAACATTTAGGGGCTTTCACATTAATAACGAAGACTAATCAGTTACAGCAATGCTTATCTTTATCATAAAGTCATCGGCTTGTGAAACCGCCAATTTATCTAACAGATATTCTTCGTATGCATCACCGCAAATTGATAATCCTTGTTCTTTTATCTTTTGCAAAAACGGTTCGTAGAGTTCTTTTGGTGACTCAAATGGCCCTTTGTGGTAAGTAACCGCGTAAAGTCCTGCAGGTTTAATTTTTGATTTTACGTCATTCCTGCGAACAAAAAGACGGTCTATCCTTCCATAATTTCCTGCCTTAATATCTATCTGGCTTATAATAGAACCAGCATAAGCAGGTCCCTTTAGTTCTGCTTCTTTTAAAAACTGATCTGTAAATTGAAACCACTCATCAGAGTTCACATCGTTTTTTAAAGGAAGTGGATTACTGTATAGAATAGCTTCCTCTGGAAGCATTTTAAGGGTGATATCGTCCAATGGCGCATTTAATGCTTCCTCGGAATAAGCTACGATATTACTCAGCAACCACTGAATTTGCTCTAACTTTTTGATTTCTTCTTTCACAAGGGTTAGCTGATCCTTCGATAATTCAATTAATTTTTCCGGGGAGGGAGCATTTACATAGTGTTTTAATGCATTGATAGGAAAATTAAGTTCTCTTAATGACTGTAACATCCAGAAAACATCAAGTTGTTCAAAGGTATAATACCGATAGCCGTTATCTTCTTTTATGGCTGGATGAAATAAACCAATCCGATCGTAATAGAATAGAGTATCTTTTTTTATATCAAATCTTTTTGCAAATTCTCCAGTGGTAAAACATTTTAAGTTGTTTTTATTCATGTTATTCTCATTCATATATTTTTCTCCTTGACTATGGAGCTAGTCCATACTTTATAATACCTGTAGTTATAAGATTATACAATGGTTATGAAGTAAATTTCATAAAAGTCATAACGAAAGACTTACATTTGGTAAGGTACATTAAAAGTGGAGGTAAGATAGGTATGGGCTGGATTAAAAATGTGCTTTTAGAGGTAGGAAGAGAAGAGATAGCAAAAGGTAAAGTGGTTACAAAAACAAAGGAATTTTGCGTTTTTATACAAGATGGTAGTATTAAGGAAATCACATCAGAGCTACCAGAAGATGCAGAAGATGTAATAGATGCAAAAGGATATCTAGCATTACCTTCTTTGGTAGATAACCACATTCATTTGGATAAAGGACATTATGGTGGATCATGGCATGCAGTTGTTCCTATGCATAGTGTTGCAGAACGAATTGAAGAAGAGCGAGGATTTTTACGTGATGCTCTTTTGGAAACACCACAAAAAGCACAGGCGCTAATTGATTTAATTACAAGTAGGGGTGCAACGTTTTTACGTGTTCAAACGAATGTAGACCCTGTAATCGGATTAGAAAATGTTGCTGCTATTAAAGGTGTTCTTGAACAAAACAAACATAAATTAGACTACGAACTTGTTGTCTTTCCACAGCATGGAACGATAGCTACAGAAGAACTTGGTTTATTATCCAAAGCATTAGAAGATGAGGATGTTACGATTCTAGGAGGTGTAGATCCAGCAACACTGGATGGTGATATTGAAAAATCATTAAAGATTACATTTGACTTAGCAACCAAATATCAGAAAGAGATTGATATACATTTGCATGATAGAGGAACCTTAGGTTTATTTGAAATCAACCGTATCATTGATTATACTATCGCTACCAATATGCAGGGGAAAGTACAAATAAGCCATGCTTTTTCGCTGGCGGATGCTTCTGATAATGTAATTATCCCAATATTAAAACGTTTAAAAGAGGCTAAGATAGCGATTAATACAACTGTTCCAATTGGGATGAAGGCATTATCCATACCATTGTTAGTAAGTCACGGTGTTAAGGTAAATGTAGTGAACGATAATATTAATGATCACTGGAGTCCATTTGGTTCTGGTGACTTAATTGAGCGAGCAAGTCGTGCTGCAGAGTGTTTTTCTATGACAGATGAAGTGTCCTTATCACAGGCGTTGGGACTTGTTACGAATGGTATAACCCCTCTTGATAAAGAAGGTAATATGGTATGGCCTAAGGTTGGAGATAAAGGAGATATTCTTTTTGTAAAAGCAGAATGCTCTGCCCACTTAATAGGAAGGATTTGCTCTGAGAGAGTTGTACTATTTGAAGGGGAAGTAGTATCCGGAGAATTTATATAGAATCCAGGTAAATACCAAGAATTCTATAAGCGAAGTGTATTCTCTATTGTAGCTACCATAGTGTTCAGTGAGATAGGTAATAATCTAGTAAAATAAATAATAAACCTAGTAAAATAAAAATAACCTAGTTAGATGAAATCAAGAAGTAGATAATAGCCAGGAAATAGAAAATAGCCAAGAAATAGATAATCCTACGGTCGATGAACTGTAGGATTATTTATTTTATAGGAAATTGCGCCCTATAAATTAAAAACGCTCCGCTAGAGGTGCGCATGACGCGCTAAGGTAGTTAGTCACTTTTGTGACAGCGCGTCAGCGCGAGAATGTGCGTAGCACATTCTTTGCTCTTTACTATTTTATTAGCATTGCAAGGTTTATCAGAATGAAAAAATAGTGGGATAAATAGTAAGGAAAAATACGAAAAATATTGTTGACTAATCAGTCTATAATTGCTAATATAATTACAGACTAGATGGTCTATAATATTTGTAAAGATAGTTTAACAGTTAAAAGCTAAATTAACTTACAATCTAATAATTTAGTAATCCTAGGGATTAAAAATATATTAACGATATTACGAGGAAAAGAGGTGCAAGATGAAGAAAGAGGAAAAGACAGAGTTAACTAGAGAAAAGATTTTGAATGCTGCAATTATAGAATTCGGTACAAAAGGATACGAAGGAGCGTCTCTGAATAACATATGCAATGATTATGGAATCTCCAAAGGGTTAATCTATCATAATTTTAAGGGGAAGGATGAAATTTATTTGCATTGTGTTAGAAGATGTTTTGATGCCATTACAGAATATTTTCAGAAAGAAAACACAGACAGTGATATGCATCAGTATATGGAGTTGAGATTACGTTTTTTTTCGCAACATCCGCATTATGCTCGAATCTTTTTTGAATCGGTGTTGCAATCACCAAAACATCTCAAAGAGGAGATTAGGGGTTTTAAAAGAGATTTTGATGAATTGAATATGAAAATCTATCGTTTAGCCATATCAAAACTAACTTTGCGGGATGGGGTTACTGAGCAGGAGGCACTTGAATACTACAGTATGGTACAGAATATGTATCATGGTTTATTTCAATATGGAGCTTTTGATCACGAAGATTTCTATGCTCTTATGGATGCACATGAAACGAAACTTGCTAAAATACTTGATTTGATGCTCTATGGTATTGCGAAGGAGGAAAGAGAATGATATTTTTATTACTAAGATTATTTGCCGGAATTCTAATTGCATATGTTGTTGGAAAACTGGTTTCAAAAATAAAACTACCTGCAATCCTTGGTTGGTTAATTACAGGAATGATTCTTGGACCACATGCCTTTTCACTTATAAATTCAGAAATCCTGAATGCCCATTGGTATGAAACGGCAGTGAGCATTCTAGAGTGTGCAGTTGGATTAATGATTGGAACTGAGCTTGTGTGGAGAAAAATCAAACAGTCAGGAAAGTCGATTATCATAACAACGCTAACTCAGTCCCTTGGAACTTTTTTTGTAGTAACGTTGGTATTTGGAATCGTTTTTTATTTTTCTAATATTCCTTTATATCTTGCTTTTGTGTTTGGAGGTATTGCTTTGGCAACAGCACCAGCGCCGGCACTTTCTATAGTTAGAGAATTTAGAACGGATGGGCCTGTAACGAAATCCCTGATACCAATGGCAGCACTTGATGATATGGTAGGTGTTGTTGTGTTTTTTACCACGATATCAATTGTAGCATCAAATATTTCTGAACAAAAATTACCTGCTTATATGATAGCAATCGTGGTACTTTTACCACTTGTGATCGGAGCTATAACAGGTCTACTTGCGGGAGTTGTTTTAAAGAAAGAGCGTAAAACGCCTGCAACAATAGCATTACTTCTTGTGACTTTATTGATAGCGTCAGCAATAGGATTTCTATTTAATAACTATATATTACCTAAACCAGTGTTAAACTTTATGCTAATAGGTATGGCATTTTCCGCTACTTTTGCAAATATGATTTCAGAAGAAAGATTGGAACAAATAATGCATGATTTCAATCCAATCTTAGGAATCTCAATGATCGTTGTTATCCTAAATCTTGGGGCACCTCTTGATTATCATTTAATTTTGGGAGCAGGTTTATTTACTGTTATCTATATACTTGCAAGAGCACTTGGAAAATATTTTGGAGCTTACTTTGGTGCCAGTGTTACAAAATCTCCGGAAACAGTAAAAAAATATTTAGGACTAACATTGTTACCACACTCCGGGGTATCACTTGTATTTACAGGCATAGCGGTTTCGGTATTATCTACACCGGCACCAGAGAGTGCGAAAATCATACAAGGTACAATAGCAGCAGCGGCAGTTATTAACGAGATTATTGCTGTAATCATTGCAAAAAAAGGGTTTGAATGGGCAGGAGAGTTTAATAAAAAGACAGAAGTTAAAAATGGATAGCCTAGTGATGTTTTGGAATAAGCAATAGCGAAGAAAATCAATAGAGAAAAATTAAGAGCAACAAATATAACAAAGGGAAATAATGAAAGAAAGTTTTACATTATAGCTAATTTAGCTATGTTGTAAAACTTTCATTCGTTAAGATAGAAGTTGGCTCTCCCACATTTCCCTATAATACGGTAGGCTTTGCAATAAGTTTTCATGGGTATCATAGCCAAGAATTTTTCCTTGATGCATCACTACAATTTTATCGATTACTTTGACCATACCCAGATAATACTAACATAAAATGGAAAAAAGTCAATAATACTGCATTATCTTGATGACCCCTCTCTGCATTACCTTGATGACCCCTCTTATTTATGTTATGATAGTCGCAATAAGGGTTAGGGAAGTAGAGAATAGGATAAAAATATGGAGGATTCAGATGCGAACAATCAGTCAACTGAAAAAGGAAATTGAGGAATTAAACATAAAACCAACTGATACTGTTATGATACATACATCACTTCGCGCGATTGG
>JAEWHR010000251.1 GCA_023387655.1 Bacillota bacterium | reverse complement strand
ACGTAATTCTATTCTCTCTTTTCCTCAAAAAAATTCAATATAAAAGCTCTAGAACTTATTAGCTCTAGAGCTTCCTATAACAATATTATGAAATGCTAACTAAACTTAACATATCACTTTAGATTTCCTCTATAACAATTTACGTATGCTTTGAAATATTACTTAGCGTACATTCCCAGGACCCTTCCGCTCTTTCTTCATTTCATACATCGATTTATCCGCTTTTTCTATCAAAACTTCTAACTCAATTCCATCTTCACTAAATAAGGCATATCCGATACTGGCTTTTAAAGTTATTTTCTGACCTTCAAAATCAAATACTTTTGTAATCTCATAATCAATTTGATGAATCAATGTTCTGATAGCATTTCGGTCCGATACAGAAGAAGCAATGATTCCGAACTCATCTCCTCCAAGTCTCGCAACTGTGTCAGATTCACGTAACGAACCCTTAATACGCATGGCAATTTCTTTGATTGCTGCATCACCAGCCCGATGACCGTAATTGTCATTAATCTCTTTTAAACCATCCATATCAAGAGAAATAATTCCGAAATTCTCCTCTTTTCTCATAGCTTTTGATAATCTTTGTCGTAACCGGTCATAGAATAAAGATCGGTTCGGTATCCCTGTCAGGCTGTCATGTGTAGCTTTATGAAACAACTCATTTTCTTCGTTTTTCATTGCACTAAACATCTCTGCTGCTATAAGCCCTGACATAAGCTCTAGTATCTTGATATCTTCCTCTTTAAAATGACCAGCATTTTTAGAAAGAACCTTTAATACACCCACGACATCATTCCGATAGACTAGTGGTACTACAATCATAGAGCTAAGTCCAATCTTCCTACAAGCATTTCTATTAACTCGATCATCTGTTTCAATATTGTTACTAATCAATGGTATTCTCGCCCTTATACATTCTCCAGAAAGGCTTTTCTCCATATCCAATCGTAGTCCTAGAAATTTCTCAGCAAGTCCAGAAGCAGCGCTATACACGAGCTCATTATTCTCCATTAATTCGACGGAAGCACCATCTGCATTTGTAATTTGTTGAGTTCTATGTGTCACTAATTCCATAATGCAACTCAAATCCATACCTTGTTGAGCTACTTCTGTCTGTACATTAATAATTTCAAGCAATTTATCATTGCTTACACTGTTTTGGTTCAAAACGTTCCAACCATCCTTTCTAAATATGACGATACTTTATCTGGAGGTATATACACTTAAAACCATTACCTATGTAACATAATCTTACCCCATAATATTTCATAACTTAAATAAATTGTGCACTTTATAGCCCCCCAGAAATACAATAACCTAATAAATAGCATTGTTCACATCATTGTATCTCCTAAGCAGATTTGTTTCAACAATAAAAATGAAAATCTTTCTAATTATATAAAATTATTTGTTTCCCATATTATTTTATGATGTTATAGGTTTTGACTCATTGGCATAATAGAACATTTCTAATCATATTCTTATAAAAGAAATCATTAAGGAATAGGATATAGTTCGATGAAAAAAGTTAAAGTTCATTTACAACCCATGGTAACTAATATAAATTTACCTACGGTTTTAAAAACGACTATTCTTCCAGGCGACTCAATCGAAAGACTTTTTATAGCGACCCAGATAGGTGAAATATTTTATATCGGTGATGGAGTTATAGAGACATTTTTAGATATTCGTACGCGAATACTAGAATTAGGTACTTCTACTGGTGGATATGATGAACGTGGCTTGTTAGGACTAGCATTCCATCCTGAATTTAAGAATAACGGTCTATTTTATCTTCATTATTCAGTAGCTGGAACACAGGGTCCAGGTGCTCTTAAATCTTTCGAACCAAATCCGTGTGACTCAAGAACATTAAGCCTAAAATGGTTAAATAGAGAAACGCAATATGATCATATTGATACAGTAGAAGAATGGATTTTATTAGGAAATGATCAGCCTCAATTAAGAAGGACATTACTTAAATTAAGAAGACCATTTTTAAATCATAATGGTGTAAATAGCTTAAACTTTTCACCCGAAACAAGAAAACTTGTTTTAACAACTGGAGATGGTGGATCAGGTTATGATCCTTTTAATTTAAGCCAAGACGATATGGAGATTGCTGGTAAGATTATCGAAATAGATGTAGATAAGGATACTTTTATAAATAATATGCCTATAGTTACACGCTTTCAGGAACTTCCTATGCTAGTTCAAGAAATACTTACAGTAATTGCAAAAGGGGTCCGCAATATACCAGGTATCTCATTTCAAAAGATTAATAATCATTATATCAAATATGTTGGAAATGTCGGACAGGATCTGGTAGAGTCGATTTATTCTTTTGATCAATATAGACCAATTCCGGTTCCTCAGCTTGTTCAATCTTCTTTTATGAATTCAAAACCTGACCAGGATGGCTTTATAAACCTTGGATGGCGAGGATGGGAAGGCGCATTTCCTACATCTATCATCAAAAACTGCTCTGACACTACAGATTTAGCTGAGATAACAAGTGCATATTACGATGAAGCTATAAAAACTTCTATATTACGCCTTCAGCCTTTAACCTGTTATTATCATAAAGATCCAAGACCTGATAAATTTGGAGCAACTGCACTTACCGGCGTTCAGGCTTATATGGGAAATGAAATATCTGATTTAACTGGAAGCGTTGTGTTTACGGATCTGGCTCGAGATGAAGACTCTCCCCCACCAAACCGAGGGGTTATAGCATATACCAGAATACGTCCTGATTGTAAACTAAATGACTTTAGTGTAATTGAAACCGATTATGATTTTGGATCTCAATCGTCTTATTATGTAAGTTTAGGAACAAATTTGGATCAAACTAAATTATATCTTGGTGTTTATAATTCTATGAATGTGGCTAATTTTAGCCAAGGTACTATTTTTGAGATTATTTCATAGACAACGTTATAATAGTACTTAATAATATTAAATCCTATCACTCGATACCAATCACTCGATATTAATGTTCTAATCAAAATAATCTCTATAAATAAAATACTTTTTACTGAAGGTATATGAAAAGATATACCTTCAGTCTTGTTAGAAGCTAGTGTTACTAATCAAAGTACGAATTACATATATAGGGGGTATTTCAATTGAAAAAAGTAGCCATCATTAGGTTAATTTGCATTGGAGGAATGTTAACAGCATTGACTGTACTATTTCAATCTGCACCTGTATTTTTACCTATGCTTGGATTAGTATTAAGTCCAATAAGTACGTTGCCAATTGCTATCGCTGCTATAACTAATATCTTTCTTGGATTTTCTGTGCTTTTTTCTTCAGCATTAATTCTTACAATCATTAGTATACAAGAAACTATGATTCTTCTTTTTACTACAGGACTATTAGGTGTTGTTATGGGATCTTTCATTTATAGGAAGAGATTCCTTGTTTCTACTTTATTTTCAAGCATAGCCTTATCTCTTGGAATAATATTTTTAACCTATATCGTCGGTATTCCATCTTTTATAGATTTAGCAGGTTCGCTATCAGCTCCATTCATTCTTTTCCTATTTTTTTCTTTTTCACTTGTTTATGCAAGCATCTGGAATGTTATACTTAAAAAGATCGTTCATTATTTTGTTAAGATAAAATTTTTAAATTAAATCAGCTACAGTTTTCATGTCATTATTTGTTGGTAAATTTTCACAGTACAAGCAATATATAAAATTAAACTTAAGTTATTTCTTTATATTCAAATTTCTTCTTTATTTATTTTCAAGTTATTTCTCTCTTTATTGTCAGTTCTAACTCTGTTTATTTTCAGTTTTGTACCTATTTATTTTCAGATTCTGTCTCTATTTTTTCAGGTTCTGTCTCTGTATTTTCTGGTTTTGTCTCTGTTATTTTCAGGTTCTGTCTCTGTTATTTTCTGGTTTTGATTGCATTTATTTACATGTTCTGTCTCTATTTATATTCAGGTTCTGTCTCTATTTTTTTCAATATTTGTATCTATTTATATAGTAGATAGCTATTTACAGAAGCCTCTTAACCATTATTAATTTTCTAAACTAAACGTTTTACAATTTTACTAAAGATAAGTTAATTCGTTGACAATATTCATTTATATAGTATAATGAAACCAATAATTCAACGCTTTACTTCGTAACAGTCGTTGAACTAATAAACTAATAATTAAGTGAGGTAAGAAATGGAGCACAAAACTTATAATCCTTATGTCTCAGCTCAGACACAATTTGATAACGTAGCCAATCTAATTGATTTAGATCAAGCAACTCGAGAATTATTAAGACAACCTGGCAAAGAATTTCATGTCACTATTCCAGTAAAAATGGATGATGGGACTACAAAAGTATTCAACGGTTATCGAATCCAGCATAACGATGCAAGAGGCCCTGCAAAGGGTGGAATTCGCTTTCATCCTCAAGAAACCATAGATACCATCCGTGCATTATCTTTATGGATGACATGGAAATGTGCTGTTGTTGATATTCCATTAGGAGGAGCTAAGGGTGGTATTATATGTGATCCTCATAATATGTCCTTGGCAGAACAAGAAAGACTATGTCGTGGATATGTCAGACAATTAGCTAATGTAATGGGTCCAGTCTTAGACGTTCCTGCTCCTGATGTGATGACGAATGGTCAACATATGTTATGGATGATGGATGAGTTTGAAGTTATTCATGGAGGTCATTACCCTGGAACAATTACAGGAAAACCAGTAGGTATGGGTGGCTCATTAGGTCGTACCGAAGCAACTGGATATGGGGTAGTTTATACATTAAGAGAAGCTTTGAAAGCGATACATATTGATATTGCATCTACAACAGCAAGCATTCAAGGATTTGGAAACGTTGCTGAATATGCTGCTCGCCTCTACTCAAAGCTAGGAGGAAAAATTGTTGCAATTTCATGCTGGGATAACGAAGATAAAAAGTCATATACTTATCGTAATCTAAATGGCATTGATGTAGAGCAAATGGTATCCATTAAAAACTCTTTTGGTTCAATTAATAAGCAAAAAGCCATTGACTTAGGATACGAGTTATTAGATGGTGATGAATGGATTGCACAGGATGTTGATATTTTACTTCCATGTGCGCTAGAGAATCAAATTACACCACCAGCACTTGAAAAGATTAGCGATAAAGTAAAGGTAATCTGTGAGGGTGCTAATGGTCCTACTACACCAGATAGTGATGAAATTATAAAAGAAAAGAACATTTTCCTAATTCCTGATTTTCTTTGCAATGCAGGTGGTGTTACTTGTAGCTATTTCGAACAAGTTCAATGCAATATGAATTATTTTTGGCCAAAAGAAGAAGTGTTAGAAAAATTAGATCAAAAGATGACCAGTGCTTTCCAAGCTGTTCATAAACTTTCACAGGAAAAAAATCTTTATATGCGTGATGCAGCATATGTCATTGCTATAAATCGTGTAGCCGATGCTGTTAAACTTCGTGGTTGGGTATAAATTTGTACTAATTTGGTTGGAATGATATAACCAACTAATCTGGATAGAACATGCGCTAAAAACGCATGTTCTATCTCTATATGACTGATCGTCTTTTTTTCACTATAATACTAATTTGTTACTGTTTATTATCATTCCCTTATATTAAGAAAGGGTGGGCAAGCAGCATGAGCCAATACGGAAAAATATCAAAGGATGATTTGGTAGAACGGGCAAAGGAATTAGAATGCCTTTATCTTATTGAAGAGTCATTAACCAACGATTCTCTGACTGAAAGTCTAGAAAAAATCACATCTATTATACCCTTGGGATTTCGAAACACCGTGAACTGCAAGGCAATAATTAAGTTTGATAAGCATATATTTAACCCCGATGCAAAGATTGAGAATGGGGATGAATTAGAATCTGCAATTATCGTAAATGACCAAAAACGTGGATATATCAAAGTTATGTACCCCAAACATACTTTTTTAGCGGATGATATCATTTTCTTAGAACATGAAGTACGCCTTTTGAATACCATAGCAAGAAGAATTTCTGAAACGATTGAAAAAAAGGACTCCTATCAAAAATATAATTACCGAAATCGATGGGAAGCCATACTTAATTTGTTACAGGAAACCGATCATGACATCCTACTATATGTCTGTGAGAAAATGCTTGCACTTATGGCATCCATTAATCCAAATATGGTTAAAAATATCTTCAGAGAAATGAATTGGATTACATATGATTTACATAATGAAGTTAATTTTCCATTGGAAACACTTCCTGCAGTTGATGTCATCCGTTTTAGCAAAATACTTTTCGATAATTCTATTATAAATTTTGATGATTCTCAAATTTATGAATATATAAATCTATGGGTTTATCAAGGGAAAACATATGAACTAATAAAGATAGTGGATAAAAGAGATTCTGATGTTAAAAAGATTTCTCAAGCACTATCTGCCTATTTAAAAGCAGTAAAAAACAATGAGATGACAAGTGAAGCAACGAAAAGATGGTTGAAAGTTGAATTGACTCGTCGCTTTATCACAGGTAATCCAACATTAATTTCAAAAATTCATAGCCATATTCACATTGAAGCATTTCTTAAACTACTTGATGCTTTTATAAGTTCTCCAAGAAGTATTGGACGAATTGGAGGAAAAGGTTCTGGCTTTTTCTTGGCAAACCAAATTCTAGAATCCCATAAAGATGAATTCCCAGAGTTTGAGAATATCGTGATACCAAAAACTTGGTATATATCCTCCGATGAATTTGGATACTTACTAGAAGATAATGGTTTTGAAGAATTGAATGAACATAAATATTTGGATATGATACATATTCGTACCAACTATCCACGAGTAATTCAGATGTTAAAGAATGCTCGGATGTCACCATATATTTTAAATGAACTTAATAAAATAGTGGATAGTTGTGAAGATTGTCCATTAATAATTCGTTCTTCTAGTCTCTTAGAAGACCAGATTGATACTTCTTTTTCAGGAAAATATAAAAGTCTTTTTATAACAAACATTGGTACTAGAGCAGAGCGCATCAAGCAACTAGTAGAGGGTATTTTAGAAGTTTATGCCTCCATCTTTAGCCCTGACTCCATTCAATACCGAATTAAAAACAATTTGCTTGACTGCAACGAACAAATGGGTATTATGATTCAAGAAGTCGTCGGACATAAAGTAGGTCCCTACTACTTCCCTCTTTTTGCTGGAGTTGCATTTAGTAAAAATGAGTTACGCTGGTCTCCACGTATAAAACGAGAAGATGGATTATTAAGAATGGTTATGGGCTTGGGTACAAGAGCTGTGGACCGCGTCGGAGAAGATTATCCTCTCCTATTATCCCCAGGACAAGCAAATCTTCGTGTGAATCAATCCCCACAAGAAATAGTAAAATACTCCCCTCAGTATATGGATTTAATTGATTTAAATAATAATAAGTTTCTAACAATACCAATAAATGAATTAATAAAAGATTATGGTGATCATATCCCGAACATCAACCTCATTGCATCCGTGTTAAAAAATGATATCATCATGGACACAAATCCTATCACTACAGATTTTAAGAATGAACATATCGTAATTACTTTAGATGGACTAGTTAAAAAAACTTCATTTATTAAACAGGTTAAATCCATTCTCACTTTATTACAGAATAAGCTTGGTTATCCTGTTGATATTGAATTTGCTAGTGATGGTAAACACTTTTATCTCCTCCAATGCAGGCCGCAAAGTCAAAACTATGATAATGCACCCGTTGCAATTCCTACTAATATCCCTTTTCAAAGCACCATATTTACTGCCAACAAATATATATCAAATGGAAAAGTAACTGGTATTAAAACCGTGGTCTATGTAGATCCATACGAATATTCTAAATTGGAATCTCGTAAAGATTTACTTAATATTCGCAATATCATTCATGAGTTAAATCAGATTTTACCACGCAAAAGTTTTTTACTAATGGGCCCTGGTCGTTGGGGTAGTCGAGGAGATATTAAGTTAGGTGTACCAGTCGCATATTCCGACATAAATAATACAGCAATGTTAATCGAAGTCGCTAGTAAACAATCCAAATACGAACCAGAGTTATCCTTTGGAACTCACTTCTTCCAAGATCTAGTAGAGGAAAATATTAAATATCTACCACTCTACCCAGAAGATAGTGAATCCATATTTAATCGATCCTTTTTTATGAATTCAAAAAACGCCTTATCAAAGATCTTACCTATATACGAAAACCTTGATGAAGTTGTAAAGGTAATTACAATTGATGAAGTCTTTTTTGGTAAAGAACTTATTATCCTAATGAATGGGGATTTACAAAAAGCAATTGCTTACCTAGAACATCCTACCCCTAATAATTTAAGCTTTAATACGAATGATATTACCTTTCCGGAGAATAGTGAACACGAGGAAGACGGATGGAAGTGGCGACATTATATGGCGGAACAAATAGCAAAGCAAATCGATATGGACGCTTTTTCTGTGAAAGGCATTTATCTTTTTGGAAGTACTAACAACTGTACCGCTAGGCTAAACAGTGACATTGATTTATTAATTCACTTTGATGGAACCGATGAAACAAAAGAAAGGTTAAATGACTGGCTACTTGGTTGGAGCTTAGCTTTATCTGAAATGAACTATATAAAGACCGGCTATCAATCAAACGGTTTATTGGATATCCATTACATATCAGATCAGGATATCACTGATAAAACCTCCTATGCGATAAAGATTAATTCAATCTTCGATCCAGCATATCCTCTAAGACTTCGTCCTCAATGATAAATTACGAAAGCCAACCATAGGAGAATTTAACTCTTGATGGTTGGCTTATTTTCAGCTTTTTCTTATATTATCTTATTTTATCTTATTTTATCTTTTTCTTATCTTGCATTGATAAGGATAAGATAAATCCTTTGTATCATTGTTGAAACTTCAATAGAGAGGATTTCTATCTATTAATCATTTTTACTTTTATCTATTATTTTTGCAACTATAAATAGTAACAAACCTATTACGATACAGCCTAATTCTACATAAGATTTATATTGACCG
>JAEWHR010000250.1 GCA_023387655.1 Bacillota bacterium | reverse complement strand
TATGCCAAATTTTATTTATAACATAATATGAAGCCTCAAAGTACTTCTTTATATATTCCGTATAAGCACCGATTTCATCGGTGCTTATACTAAAACATTTTTAGGACATTTTCAAAAACGCTTGACAGTAATTTTAAATACTGAAATCACTTTGCAATTACCTGTTCTCTTGAAAAATACTATGCCGCCAAAAAACATAACGGCATAGTAATCTCTAAATTATTTACAGTAGATATGAATTGCATCACGTAGAAATTCTGCACACCCTGGTGTAATTGCATCGTAATAGGCCTTAAATCGTTCATCCTCACAATACATAGTAGCAAGTCCTTTATGTGCTTCTTTCGAATACATACCATCCGGCCAAAAGTAACAAAGCCACTGTCTGTGTAAATCACATGCTTTTTGCGCAAGCTCACTTGCAGGGTCTCCTAGCAGGGTGGCTTCCTTTAATGTTTCATTCACTTCTTTTGATAGCTGATCCACCTTAGCATATTGTTCCTGAGTCATATTTTTTACTTTTGCATTGGAATCTTCTACGACTTTTTCACCGTATTTTTGACGAATTTCCTTACCATACTTCTTTTCATTCTCTTCCACGAGTTTTTGTTTGAATCCCTCAAATTTTTCTTTATCGCCCATAACTATCTCTCCTTTCTCAGCCCGAATTGTTTTACTGACATTTTCAATCAATAGATCAATTTGCTCTTTCTTTCGATATAGAGCTGCCAAATGGTTTTCCAGAGCCTTAGTACGATCAAATGACTTAGAATAAATAATTTCTTTGATTTCTTCTAAACTTATACCAAGTTCTCTAAAAAAAAGAATCTGTTGTAACAAGTCAACCTGTAACTGCCCATATATACGGTAACCATTCGAACTGATTCTTTCGGGCGATAATAATCCGATTTCATCGTAATAATGTAGAGTACGTGTACTTATACCCGACATTTTTGCTAATTTGTTTACTGTGTATTCCAATATTATCACCTCAAAATGAAGTATAAACTATTACGCTACGTTAAAGTCAATATTTTTTTCGAATATCTTTTTGATAATCCTTTTTTAATTATCCTGTAAAATGCAAAAATGAATTTCTTACAGTACCTTAACCCTTTTACACAGACTGATGTCATTAAACGTATGAATCACATCAATATCGAAGCAAGAGACAGCCTAAACGGTTTCAATCCATTTAGACTGTCTCAATTTCTTTTCAATATAAACTTCATAAACATAAAGAAATCCTGCAGATGAAGTTTCTTGGCGTTATCATCCAAAAATGATTATTAATCCTGTTGAGAAATTAATTTACGATAATAAACAGATTTCTTAAGTAATTCTTCGTGATTACCTTCTTCCACGATTTTCCCTTTATCCATTAGATAAATAATATCACTATTCTTTAGAGCCGTTTCCTTGTGAGCTATTTGAATAATTATTGTATTCTCAACAATTTTATTCAATACTCTAAATAATAAATCTTCTGTTATAGCATCTAAATGTGCAGTGAATTCATCTAAAATAAGTATAGCTGGATTCTTCATTAACTCTCTTATAATACATAATCGTTGTTTTTCTCCACCTGATACAGTGTTGGCATTTTCATCTAAAATAAAATCTAAGCCCCCCGGAAGTTCATCAATCATTTTGTTAAGATGAAATAGATTCAGATACTCATTTAATTTTAAATTGTTTTCTAGGATATTACTTGAATAATACAGTAGATTATCACGTAAAGACCTTTGAAATAAAAAGCTATTTTGCCCAACATATCCAATCCTAATGCGGTAATTTATCAATGTATCTATATTAGTTTTAGTTTCATTAAAGTAAATACTACCAGAATTAGGTTGCAAAAATCCTAGTAATAAATCCAATGTTGTACTTTTTCCACAACCACTATACCCCGCTATTGCTGTAATCTTTCCTTTTCTTGCATCAATATTAATCCCACTTAATATAGGATTTCCAGAATGATATGAAAAATATAGATCATCTAACTTTATATTATTGATATTATCTTTAATGAAATCATGATTATTAATCGATACTTTTTCTAAGTCATATGATAATATCTCCATAATTCGATCACAAGTTACTTTTCCATATTTATATAATGGAATTAAATTTTCTGCAGTACTTAACTGAGACCATAGCAAATTATAAAGACTTATTAGCATCGTAAACTGACCTAATCCTAATTTACCATTTCCAAGAAGTAATGCACTTATGATTATCAATATTAAGTAACCAAATTGCCGAAAAATGATTGCTAAAGAACGTTGTAACTGTGTGAAATTCCCTTTATGAAACGATTTCTTTAAAAAGCCTTGCAATTCGTTCGAATATGTATTAACTTCATAAATAAATTTATTTCCTAATTTTATTAACTTTATGCCTTGTAAAGTATTTGAGATATAACTTTTTATACTAGCAAAAGCCTCATTATAATCACTAAAAATTTTTGTAAGTGGCAATTTAAAAGCTACAAAATAATCAAATAAAACAAATAATAATGTTAATAATGCTATATGCCAACTCTGCATAAACATAAGTCCAAATATAATTAAGCATAGAATAATACTCACAAAACCATCTATCAAATAATAATCCAATATTCCATCAATATTTGCTAATTCGTCCAATATTCTCGATACAAAATAAGAAGATGTTTGCTTATCATGACTTTGAATCTTACGATTAAGTAAATGTGAAAACATAGATTCTGAAATATGTTGTATAGAATAATTACGATGCTTTAGTAATAAGATGTTTTTTAAATATCCTAATCCAATCCGCAAAATAAATATCATGATAATATTAATACATAAAATTACAACATCATTATTTTTTATCGTCTGTGATGTTACATAATCAAGTAATCTAGATAATAATATTGGCTCACTAATTGTGAGTATAGTGAGTATTAGACATAAAAACACAAATAATAATGTTAATCCATATCTTGGTTTCAAGGTTTTTTTTACTTTTTTTATGTTTTGAAAATAATCCATATTAGTTTCCTCGTATAAACAAAAACATACTCTATAATATACAACTATTTAATATTTTACAATTAATGTATTATTTTGTCAATAATGTAAATACTTGTATTTACAACTCAAAGTTGGATATTTATTTACACTTTTGCTAATATTTTTAACCAAAATATAAAGATGACCATTATTCCATTTTTACAAATCAATTATTTTTGATATAAACCTAAAATACCTCAAAGGTTGCTTTTTTGATTGCAATTTTTTCAACCATACGAATTAGGAAAAAAGCAGCGATAAAATAAATTCCACCTAATACAAGTTCTCCTAACAACAAACGAATGATTTCTTCCCCTTTCGTCACCTCAAACAATAAATTTGCTGCTTTAATACTTCTAGTAAGCGGTAGACAATTGGATAAAAGGCGTGCTCCATAAGATAATTGTTCCACTGGAAAATTTACACCACAAAAAATCATTAAAGCATAGGAAGAGAGATTCAGCACCAGATGCATTTGATCGGTAATAAGACCAAAGGTAGAAAGTAAAAGACCAAATCCAGTAGCTGAAAACATTCCAATAATGATGATCATAAAGAGTGAAAAAAGATGGATTCTACTAAAATCTACTCGAAAGATACCGCTGCCAATTAAGAATCCAAGAAAAACAGTGATAATTGCAATAATTCCTGAAAATAGCCCTTTCTCTAAAACAATCATTAACTTATTCCTAGGAGCTACGATGATGGATCGTATTCTACCGTAATAACGTTCTCCTGTAAAAGAAGAACCAAGAGAAAAGATGCAAGTATTCGTACAAAGCAAAAAGGAATTTCCTACTACCCACCTTGTTAAGTCCGTTGTTTGAAAGCTATATCCCGCTAATACACAGTAGAAAATTAAAGTGATCAGTGGATATCCAGTATCGAAGCAAAGAAATTCTGCTAAATTAAATACTGATTTTTGACCTTTAAAATTTAGCCAAGCTTGCGTAAGAAAACGATTCATAAAAACCTCCATTCCTGTAGCCACATCTACAAACGAAAAATTATAGATAAATACTACTGTTGATATAATCAAATTATTGAGTCTAAATTATATTATTATAGTACTAACTCAGTTCTAAGGATGCACGAATACGAACCTCTCGATCAATTACTTTATATAATAAGAGGATTCCAATCGCATACAATATAGTGAGAAGGCAAAGGATTCCAAGGGTCTTAACATAAACCAAAGAATCCGTGAACCCAGCAACACTTAGGCGAATTAGTTTAACCGCCCATGTTGGCGCTAATACATAACTAATTGGTTGTACCCAATTTGGAAGAATTTCTACTGGAAATAAAAAACCACAAATAAAAATAATTGGAATCTCAATGCAATTCATATAAAGTTGTGTCTTTCTTGATAATGTCAAAAGATACGCTATTAATATTGAAATTGTAATAAAGCAAATCATTGCTGCAAAAATTGCCAGTATTAAATATCCCGTTTCTTCAATATGTATTGGTGCTTGATAGAGCAGTACTGCAGTGATAAAGGATATCCCCAAAGATACGAAGGAGAGAATTGTATTACCGATAACCTTACCAAGCAATATCACTCCAAAACTTGTTGGGGTAACATAAATTAGCGACAGTGTCCCACTAAACCGTTCTCTGTTGATATCACCTGCTGATGAGAAACAGATGCAGCTCCATAACCCCATTAAACCCGCTCCAAGCATAACGTAGGTCGTAAAATTATCCATATTAGAATTTAAGAACATATGATACAGCAATATCGTGTTAACAATCGGACTTGCAATCAAGCAAAACCGATACATAGGCCTTGCAAATGAATTTTTCATCTGAAGTCTTAATGTGCTGACAATTACATTTATAAAATTCATAGTTTCCTCATTTCTGCGCTGTCTTTTATTATCAATAGTTTATGTCACAGCGCAGCCACAAACTCGTATTATGATAGTTTTCTATCACTCTTATATCCTTTTCTAAATTAATGTGAAAAACTCTACTTAAACATTATTTGATAACGAAACATACTATAATGGAATGTAAACAAATCAGAATCAACATAGTACATCATGCTTCACCATTAGAATAGAACCATAAGGATAAAGACTTGAATTCATTCAGATAGCTCACCACTCACCAACTTAATATAAGCATCTTCTAAGCTATTAGCTCCCTCTACTAAATTCTTAAGTCCGGATGGAGTATCCAGTGCAACTATTTTCCCTTGTTTCATAATCGCAATCCGGTCACATAATTCATCTGCTTCATACATGTAATGTGTCGTTAATACAATGGTTTTTCCTTGTGATTTTAGCTGACGAATGATATCACGAAGCATTCTGGCGCCAACTGGATCTAGTCCAACCGTAGGCTCATCCATGAATAAAATCTCCGGATTATTAATTAATCCCCTGGCAATCTGCAACCGTTGAATCATTCCTTTTGAATAGGTCTCAACCAAAGAATCTGCCTTATCCTTTAAACCCACCAGTTCTAAAATCTTATCAATATCCTGCTTTATATTCTTTCCATCCATCTTATATAAATTAGCAAAATAAAGTAAATTATCCCTAGCAGATAGCCTTCGGTATACACCCATCTCTCCACCAAATATAAAATTAATTCGATTACGAATATTCTTTTCCTCACCAAACGTATTGTATCCAAAAACCTTACATTCACCAGAACTTGGTGCTAATAGTGTGATTAGCATCTTAATTGTCGTGGTCTTTCCTGCACCATTTTCCCCAAGTAAACCAAAGATTTCTCCTTTTGCTACTTGAAAACTTATCCCCTGTACTGCTTCCACTTTTCTTTTTTTGCGCCTTAAGAATCCATTACATGTTACATACTCCCTATGTAGATTCTGAACTTCTATTATGCTGTTCACAATATTCCTCCCATTCACTTTTAAATTCGATATATATCTAATTCGATATACATTGAATTTATTGTAATGATATCATAAGGA
>JAEWHR010000222.1 GCA_023387655.1 Bacillota bacterium | reverse complement strand
GAGATATGTTTTTAAATCCTTTGAAAGAGTTGATAGATAAGCAGGTATATACAAGAAATTCTGCGAATCAAACAAAAATCATGATAGCGACGCTTCATAACGATGCTGGAATTATTGGAGCAGCGATGTTAAAGGAGTAGTCATACGCCGGAATGCAAAGGCTATTGGGGATTGGCGTTTGACTAATTGCAAATAGAGTTCTACTTTCTCGATTTCTGGCGCGGTCTGCAATCATTATAAGAAATAGAGCTGTACACTAAGAAATAGTGTTACAGCTCTATTTTATACAAAAATATTTTATTATTCTACGGTTACCATACCACTCACTAATTCAAGAGCTTTTATCTTAACCATTTTCTGAAGTACATAACCTTTACCATAGGTTTCAACTTCATTATCAAAATCTTCTTTTGTCTGACCTTTAGTTTCTAAATAAGCAACATAATCGTCTTCTGATACAGAGACGCCTTCTTTTTCAAGAATAGCCTGATAGATTAAATCAGCTTTTGCTTGCTCTTGTGCCTGTTCCGTTAAGGATTTATCGTATTTTGATTCAGTCATTCCTGTAAATTCATTAAAGTTTCTATAGGCTTGTACACCGAGATTTTCAAGGTAATACTGATTCATGGCTTCATAGTAGCTTTGAGCTTCAAATTTCATAAGGCTCTTTAATTGTTTTACATACTTTTCTGGATAGCTTGTTACAGTAGTATTATCTGCTAAATATTTCTCAATATAAGAAGATAAGTTACTAGCGTATTTTGTATCTTTTACGTACTTCTTATAACCTTCAACATTCAATGCGTAATCAGATAAGTTCTCTTTTACAAAGGCATCTGTAAATTCAGGAACATCATAAATTCCATTAATTACAACCTTAAACTCTGCCTCTTTTCCAGCCAACTCTTTTGTGTCATAGTCCTCTGGGAAAGTCGCATTTACAGTGACCTCATCTCCAATTTTATGTCCAATTAACTGGTCTTCGAAATCATCAATATATTTCTTAGATCCAATTTTTAAATCAGTTCCTTTTTCATTGGTATTACCGCCTTCGAATTCCTCGCCATCAATAGTTCCAACATAGTCTATATTTACAATATTACCTTCTTTAATAGCAGCGTCAGTATCTTTATTAAGAATTTTTTTCGCTTCTACTATGGCTTCTATATCACTTGCTACAGCTTCATCACTATATTCTACTTCAGATAGTGGGACTTTGATTGATTTATAATCAACTAAGTTAAGTAATGAGGATGCTTCTACACCATTGATAAAACCATTATCATCTAATTGTGCACTAAAGTTACTGTTAGGTACCACTTTAGTTGCTCTACGATAGATACTGTATCCAATATAGGAAACTAAGCCAACACACAATACCACAACAACACAAATAGATACAATCTTTGATATGATTGCATTTCTCTTCATTTGTTCAATTTCTTTTTTTCGAGCTATCTTTCTTGCCTTGCTCATACTCATTACGGATTCTTTTTCTTTTTCCATGTTATCCTCCCTTTATGTTTCCCTTCATACACGGACTCCCCTTCTGATTTAAAGAATCGGGACAAGGTATGAAATACTTGTACTTGTCATTATACCAAATATTTATGTATGATGTGTGAATTTTTTATAACAAATTTTATAAGAATGTCTGGAAATGTTGAAAAGAACACGAATGATTAAATTTAGTATAAGTTTTCATTGTTTTGGACAATATTAATCACGCTTTCCACAATTTTCCCAAGGTTTCTATTGCTATTATAATAAGAATTATTCTATAATAAGAGAAGGATAGAACTGTAAGTAAATGTGATAATTCTTGCGGTGACAGAAAGGAAATATAGAATGGAAGACGTAATTATTCGTATGGCAACAACTTTAGATGCACCAATGCTACTTGAAATTTATGAACCGTATGTAAGAGAGACGGCCATAACATTTGAATATACGGTGCCAACGGTTCAGGAATTTGGAAACAGAATCGCAAAGATTTTGACCCGATATCCATACCTTGTGGCGATCAAAGACGGTGAGATTGTTGGGTATGCCTATGTATCTTCTTTTAAAGAGCGCGCTGCTTATGATTGGGCGGTAGAAACAACAATATATATGAAACAAAATCAAAGAGGTAGCGGTATTGGTAAAAGGTTATATTTAGAATTAGAGGAGATTGTAAAAAAGCAGAATGTTATTAATATGAACGCCTGTATTGCATATCCAAATCCAGAGAGTATTGCTTTTCATGAGCGTCTTGGTTATAAAACTGTGGCACATTTTACAAAGTGTGGATATAAACTAAATCGTTGGTATGATATGATTTGGATGGAAAAAATTTTGGAGGAACATCCTGATAAGCCCAAGGAGTTTATACCAATTACCAAACTATTTTAATGAGAGCAAAGCTATCTTCATGAGAGTAGAACTATTTTAATGAGAGCAAAACTATCTTAATGAAAAAAAGATAGAATGAATTAAGTATTAGCCTATGATGAGTTAGCATAGAATACAATACTTTCGATAAGGAGAAAATAAATAATAGGGGGATATGGTTTATGAAATCTATGAAAAGGTGGATCTTGCGTCAGATTATCGTTTTCGCATTTCTTTTAACGCCAATAGTATCCGTTGGTATGGAAGCGAACGCTGTGTATGCAGCAACAACGGTTAAGATAAATAAAGAGAAGCTGTCATTATATGTGGGGGAGACCTATACATTAAAAGTAATTAATACCAAAGCCAAGGTGACTTGGGTATCTAGCAACAAAAAGGTAGCAACAATAACTACGGGTGGCAAAGTTAAGGCAGTGAGTAAAGGTACTGCCAAAATTACTGCAACTGTAAACAGTAAAAAATATAGTTGTACAGTTACTGTGAAGGAAGCAAGTATCAGTAAGGAGACGTTACAGTTAGAAATCGGAGAGGCTGATAAGTTAGAAATCATTGGTTTAAAAAATAAAGTCACTTGGAAAAGTTCAAGAAATAGTATAGCCGAAGTAACCGCAGATGGTTTAATCATTGGTAAATCCAAAGGAACGGCTAAAATAACGGCTACAGTTTCAGGGAAGAGTTATAATTGCAGTGTTACGGTGGGAGGAAGTCGCTTTAAACTACCATCTCGTCAAATTGTTTGCTATGAGGAAACATCGATAGCAATATACTTGAATGATTGGGGCGAGAGTGAGACAATTTACTATGAAAGTGATAATAATAACATAGAATTATCTCATGACGATAACCTAACCGATAATTACTTTGTATTACATATAAAACCAAAGAAAGTCGGAACCTCAACGATTACACTAACTACCTCCACTGATAAAAGCAAAGCAGAAATTAAGGTGACAGTAGTAGATCCAAATAAAGCATCAAAGTCGCTAACAGCAAAAGAAGTATCTCAAACATGTTCCAATGCTACGGTCTTGATTGTTACAGATACAGGCATTGGGTCTGGATTTTTTTATGAAACAGGGAAGGTAGTAACAAATTATCATATAATCGAAGGAGCAACAAGTATCAAGGTTTACTTGAAAGACGGAAGTTCCTATGATGTTAAGTATATATTATCAGCGGATAAAAGCCTAGATTTGGCAGTATTAAGTGTTCCAGTTGTAATTGAACCTTTAAAAAAGAATGAACATGGCGTAACTCCTGGAGAAAGTGTTTATGCATTTGGTAGCTTCTTAGGTACTCTTACTGATAAATTCACGACTGGAATAGTAACAAATGCCAATCGGAAGATGGATGATATCCACTATATACAAACCGATGCAGAAATTACGAATGAGAATAGTGGTGGACCATTAATAAATGAATATGGTGAAGTAATAGGAATCAACACATGGCTGTTGGAGAAAGGTCATTTTGCTATTGCATTAGAAGAACTGAATTACATGATCATTCAAGGTGGAGTATCCATTGACGATTACTATGAAGAGTATTTAAAACAGTTTCAACCGTTAGATAAGATGGATGATGGATTGAATGATATTATTTTAGAGGATGTTAGTATAAGTGCAACACCAGAATATTGTCAAGAACTAAAGAATGGTGAAATCATAAATGGAAATGCCCAAAAATACACCATAGATCATTATAAACTCGCCATTTCAAAGCCATCTCAAGTAAATATCGTTTGTTTAATACCGAAAGAATTTCTTTCAGATTATCTAGATTTTACGTTTTCAATTTGGGACAGTGCAATGGAAGATATTTTATATCTCTGTAAATCTGAGCTTTATGAGGAGTATTACGTTTATTATATAAGCAATGAACTAGAAGCAGGTACTTATTATTTAACACTTATGAATATAAATCCTAAGAAAGCAAATATACCGTATTATATTAGTAGAAGCAAATAAAGCAACCTTAGGTTGTCGGTTTTGCAACGAATAGGTTATGGGTTAGGTAGAATATTCTCTTATAATAATCCTGAGGTGATACGATGGAATTAAAAGAGATCTTACAAATGATTAGAAAAGAGCAAAAGTGAGTGATTTATTTAGTGGTGATTTTCTAAAAGAGGCTTTATTGCACACTACAGAAGAAATTCCTTTCCGCGGGCCTAGTATTTATCGTAATGATAGATATGTTTATCACAATAATATAATTGGTGAGTTACCATGGTTTCAAGGAAAAGAAGAAATCTATTGTGAGGATATCTTAGTCTTTGAATGTTTCTATCATGGTGGAAAGATACGCTAGTAATTATAGACTTACTAAAAACATAGAACTAAAAAACCTAGAGATGCTATCATGCCGAAAATAAGCCCTGATTGCATTTCTAGGTTTTTATTATCTATAGTAATATAGACTGAATTATACATTATAAAGAAAACATAACGCAATTTTATTCTTATTTATCAGCAGCTGTTTGGTATTGATACTCTTTTAATAATTCTAGTAAGTGTTCATCAACATACCAATTTCGTTTTTCATCCCAGATATACTCTGCATCGTATTTATCACCATTTAAGACAGTAGCACCAATACCGCCAAATTCTCCGAAACACCAACTAATACCATCATCATGAATGCCAGTAAGGAGTGTTTTTAAATAACTGTGCTCTATCT
>JAEWHR010000153.1 GCA_023387655.1 Bacillota bacterium | reverse complement strand
ATTCAGCAACAAGCAGAGATGTTATGGAAACTTGGAAATCAGGTATCGTAATGAAGCGTTTTGGTGATCCATCCGAAGTAGCAACTGTGGTTGAATTTTTAACATCCACCAAAGCGTCCTTCTTAACTGGTGAAATTATTCAAGTAAATGGTGGACAGGCGTTCATTTAACCTCATAAGGGAAGTTCACCGTTTTCATAAGCGGGGTGTAGGAAATCCCTGTTTCAGCAGGAGTTCAAACTCCTGCTGAAAATACCACGTAGTGGTAATGTGGTTATGAGCAAGTAACATAAGCGGATTGCGAATATAGAATAAGGAAAAGCTCGTAAAGCGTACTCTTTCTTGTATATATTGAATTTAATTAATGAGGCTTCTATAGGTAATAGAGGCCTCATTATAGTTTATGACAGAATATATTAGTAATCTTTTATCTAATATGGGAGAAACGGAGTGTGAGTATAATAATTAAGAGAAAGAGGTTTTCCATTAGTATTTTTGTGAAATTAATTGCAGGTTATTTTATTCCTGTTTTGTTTATGGCTTTTCTAGGAATCATTGCGTTTTTAAAATCTTCTTCAGGTTTAAACGAAAATTATGAGAATAGTACAAAACAAGCAATTGACATGACTGCAAACTATTTAGAATTAGTGCTTGAAACAGCACAAGGAGAAGTTGATCAATATAGCAAAAATATAAAATTATATAATTACATATCAGGGGAATCCCTAGGTGACTTAACCAAACAGTTGGCTTTTTTGGATGAAATATATCAATCTATTGCATCATCAACTACAGCTAATAAGTTTATCTCTAATATACATATCATACCGGGGAAAGAATATAATGTGTTTTCTACAACGTTAAAAGGAAATCGTGGCTTTTATGAGATTTTAGAAAAATCAACAGAAGGGTTGACATTGGAGGAAAAGAACCCAATTTGGATAGGAACGCATAAAACAATTGATCAAGAACTTAGCATTGGAGAAGGTAGCTATATCATTTCTTATATGAAGCTAATAAAGAGTTTTGATAAGAATTATGGTGTTCTAGTTGTTGATATAAGTAAAAAAGAACTAACGGAAGTCATAAGCCAATTAGATTTGGGAGAAGGTAGTTATGTTGGCTTTATCACTGTAGATGGGAAAGAAATAGTAGTATCACAAGAGAGCACAGATTCACAGGGGATTTCCTATTTGGATCAAGCTTTTTATCAAGAGAGTAGACTAAGCGATGAGCTAAAAGGTGATAGTTATGTTGACTTTTTAGGTGAGAAATATTATTACATGTATCAAAAGATTGGCGATACAGATGCTATGATTTGCGCTCTGGTACCACAAAAAAACATAATGAAGCAAGCAAATGAACTTAAGTATATTGTTAGTATCATTATTGTCGTAGCAAGTATCATTGCACTTTTCTTTGGAATTAAGATATCAACAGGCATTAGTAGATGTTTGTCTAATATCAATAAAAAGCTAAAGTTAGCAGCCAACGGTGACCTTAGTGTAACAATAGAAACAGAGCGTAGAGATGAATTCGCAGTTCTTGTTTTAAATATAAGTGAAATGATAGAAGGTACTAGGGAGTTGATACATAAAGTAGAGCAAGTCTCGAAAGAAGTAACGGTATCATCAGGGAAAGTAATAGATGCATCAAATGGCATTACTTCGTCTTCGGAACAGATTTCATATGCAATTAGAGATATTGACCAAGGAATCATACAACAGGCGCAAGATTCCCAAGATTGTTTAACTCAAGTGGACGCCTTATCACAATGTATTACAACAGTGAATACTAATATTGTAAAGACGGTAACAGTGGCAGAAGAATCAAAAGTTATCTTGGACAAAGGTATTACAAAGATGACGATGATGACCAAACAATCCAATGAGACATCAAAGATAACAGATAGTGTTGTTAAGAATATTGAGATTCTAATGGAAAAATCAGAGTCAATTAGTACAATCATCAATGTTATGAATGAAATTGCTGATCAAACTAATTTGTTATCTTTAAATGCAAGCATCGAAGCAGCAAGAGCGGGTAATGCTGGCAAAGGGTTTGCAGTAGTAGCAAATGAGATAAAAAAACTAGCGGAAGAGTCCCAAGAATCTGCAAGAAAAATTACTAACATTGTAGAAGACATTAATATGCAGACATTAGATACAGTAAAAAAAGCGATGGAAGCAGAAGAAATTGTTTCGAAGCAAAATATAGCGATAGGAGAAACAATAGAGGTATTTGACGATATGAAAGACAGTATGCAAAAAGTACTATCTAATATGGAGAAAGTTTATGAAGATGTTTCTAGTATGGATTCTACAAGAATAATGACATTAGAAGCAATTCAAAATATTTCTGCTGTATCGGAAGAAACTTGTGCTGCTTCTAGTATGGTAAATGATAATTTAAAAGCTCAGGAAGAAGTTATAGCGCATTCGGAGAAGGTTTCAGTTGAATTAAAGCAAAATGCTGATATTTTAGAGAAAGCATTAAAACAATTTTCATTATAATATGCATGGAACCACAAGCGTCAACAGTTTCTATACAGTTTAGGATAAAAGTAACCCTAATCAATGGAGAAGATTTGGATCATATTACATTAGAAGAACTTTCAGTCGGATCAATGGAGACTAATCCATCCATACGACCTTCTTGGAAAATAACCTCAACCACCGGTTCCTAATACAGACCCAGCAATTACTGCAAATACAATTGATTCCTTGATAATTCAGGGCGAAAAAGCTTCTCTTACAACATTCTGGATTGATAATGTGAAAATATATAGATGATTTTTAAAGTAAGACTTTCATAAAATAAACCGTCTAGGGAGTTCGTTGTGTAACAACGGGCTCCCTTTTTAACGGTATTATGATATAGATATACTAAATTATTAAAAAGAGTATATATGCGATGATGTAAAAACAGGAAAAATAAATATTTAGTTATGTGTATCGGAATCTTTTACCATTGACTCATCCTTATTTTTCCTGACTGGTATCCGAAACGAAATAATTGTTCCATAATTTTTTTTACTACGAATTTTTATGGCGCTATCATGTCCAAAATTCAAAATCAATCTCCGATTTGTATTGGCTAATCCAATATGGTTTGTAGT
>JAEWHR010000117.1 GCA_023387655.1 Bacillota bacterium | reverse complement strand
AAGTTTAATTAAGAGGTCAGCACGAAAAGTTGTGCTGACCTTTTATTTGAGTGTTTTTATTCTATAAAATCATCTCGATAATTTCGGCGCATAGAATCCATACGACGTTTATGATTCTCATGATATCTTCTACGACGTTTGCGATGTGGTAATTCTATAAAAAGTATATAATAACCAACTACTAAAACAATAGCGGTAGCAGTTACCCCAAGAAGAATTGGTTTTACTAGGGAGGAACCTTCTTTCTTTGTTTCTTTATCTTTTGTTGAATCTATAGAAACTTGAATATCTTCTTTATCAGAAGTTTCTGGATCAAGTACATTAGATTCAGAGTCTGTAAAAATAAGTTCAGGAGGAATCAAATAATCAGGCCACTGAGCATCAAACTCTGCTTTGGTTAATGGATAATCTTTGTTGTAATATAAGATATCCGTTGAGCCAACGTATTTACCAGCATAGGTATAAGAGATTTTCCCAACAACATTATTACCATGGACATATTCATCTACTGGAGTGTAGGTTATGGTTTTTTCGGCATCTTTATAATTTGCTGTAATAGGAAGAACTACATTACTATTTGAACTCAATCTAAGAGGACTTTGTTCTGGTTTCACAAAAGCAGGAAAGTCTTTAAATAAAGATGAGAATCCAGTAGCGCTAACATTTTCGGTATCTTCAATACGATAGAGAGCATAATTATCAAACGCAAAATCAAGGATTTTAGCAGTATCTTCATAAGCGTGTAAACCAGTATCAACATGTAGAACAACGGCAATTAAAGTTAAACCATTACGTTCTGCATAAGTCACTAACGTAGTTTTAGCTTCTGCAGTGCCACCAGTTTTTCCACCAATTGCACCATCATAATTTAAAGTTTTACGAATAAAACGATGGTGATTTGCTAATGGGCGAGCAACATTTTTATTGGTTGCTGGTATGGTATAAGTACGAGTACCTGTAATGGTACGAAATTCTGGTAGCATAATTGCTGCACGGCTAATGAGAGCCATGTCATAGGCACAAGTATAGTGATTATCGTCATGAAGTCCATGAGGATTGACAAAATTGGTATTTACACATCCAAGTTCTTTTGCACGGGCATTCATCATAGCAGTAAAATCAGTGATTGGGCCGTTGGCAACATGCTCACCGACACCATAAGATACTTCATTTGCTGACTCTAGCATGACACCGTATAAAGCATCTTTTAAGGAAATAGATTCGCCCTCTACGAGACCAATTCGACTACTATTAAAATCAACATCCCATTCTGCTTCATGGGACATTGTCATGGTTTCATTCAGATTATTATTTTCGATTGCTAACAAGGTTGTCATAATCTTTGTGATACTTGCAGGATAGTGTTTATCATAAATATCTTTTTCGTATAAAATTAAACCGGTACTAGCTTCCATTACGATGGCAGCATCGGCATAAACTTCTGGCCCTGTTGGCCATGTAAAATCAGAGACATCAACGGTAGATGAAACATTTTCAGTGTTTGTATTGGAATCCGCATAGGCTAAGGTTGGAGAAACTGTAAATAATACAGTGATCGTAATTGCAAGGAGCCTACGGAAGTTTTTTCTTAAATTATCTTTCATAATACCCTCCAAATCTATGTGAAAAAGCGACTGCAAAGTGATTATAAGGCAATTGCTTTAATAAACGACAAGACCCCGTTCAAGATAGACTTGACGGGGTGCCCGTATATTGTTATTATAAAGTATTTTTCTGCATGTAGCAAGATAAAATCCTATAAATACTGCAAACTATAACAAAGAACTATTCTGGACGCTTTTGACCATAATATGAATTAGGACCATGTTTTCTAAGGTAGTGTTTATCTAGTAAATCTTGTTGCATGGAAGGACAAGTGTTTGTTATATGATTGCTTTGATAGAGAAGTAGTGTATGCCAAGCCATCTGCGCAACTTCTTCTAAAACAATAGCATTTTCTACTGCTTTTAAAGCGCTGTTTCCCCAGGTAAATGGGCCATGGCTATGAACAAGAACGGATGGAACCTGGTAAGGATCAATATTAAGTTTTTCGAAGGTATCAATGATAACTCTACCTGTTTCTTTCTCATAGGAACCTTTAATTTCGTTTTTCGTCATTTTACGAGTGCATGGTATGGAACCATAGAAATAATCTGCATGGGTTGTACCAAGTGCTGGGATGGAAGCTCCTGCTTGTGCAAAGATAGTTGCAAAGCGTGAATGAGTATGAACAATGCCACCAAGATCAGGATATGTTTGATACAATTCTATATGAGTTGGGGTATCAGAAGAAGGATTTAGGGCACCTTCAATTACATGTCCTTCTAAGTCTACCACAACCATGTCCTCTGCTCTCATGTTAGTATACTCAACTCCAGATGGTTTAATTACAATGTATCCTGTTTCTTTATCTTGTGCGGAAACATTACCCCAAGTTAATGTAATTAACCCATGCTTTGGTAACATCATATTTGCTTGATAAACTTCTTCTTTCAATTTTTCTAACATTTTTATTCCCCCTGTTATGTATAATAGAATAAGTAACTGTATTTATTATAGTACATGCAAATATTGAAGTAAAGGAAGTTGAGACTTGTATGGAAGAGATGTCTTTAAATTGCAGTCAAGTTGGATATATGCAACTATTTTTTAAGATATTTCTATCCCTTGTATTTTATAATTGGGGTTAATTTGTAAAGGAGTAAAATTAGAATGTAATTAACGAGAGAAACACTATACAATATTAGCAATATGTGCTATAATTATAGTATCAATTTAAAGTATTTTATATAAATGTTACAAAACTATATGGAATACAAAATATAGTACGACTTATTAAAGCCTAGACGAGAGGAGCAAATGTTATGAAGCTTACAAACTTAATTTCAAAAGGACAGAAAGCTAGTGTTTTTCGTGAAGGTGACAATGCAATTAAAGTTTTCAATAAGGGAACAAACAAAACAGACGTACTTAACGAGGCGTTGAACACAACAAGAGTCGAAGAGACTGGGTTAGCTATTCCAAGTATAAGTGAAGTTGGAATTGAAGATGGACAATGGGCAATTACTATGAATTTTATCGAAGGGAAGACCTTAGGTCAGTTAATGAAAGAAGAACCGGATAGAAAAGAAGAGTACATAGACAAAATGGTTGACCTTCAGCTTGAAATCCACTCTAAGAGAGCTCCATTATTAAACAAATTAAAAGATAAGTTGATTCGCCAGATTAATAGCCTTGAGATGCTAGATAGTATTAAAAAATACGATTTATTAACAAGATTAGATGGTATGCCAAAGCATGTAAAGGTATGTCATGGTGATTTTAATCCGAATAATATTATTGTATCAAATAATAAAATGTATGTGATTGACTGGGTACATGCTACACAAGGAAATGCAAGTGCAGATGCGGCTAGAACTTATCTCTTGTTTGCCTTAGAGAATCAAAAACTTGCAGATTATTATCTTGATGTATTTTGTAAAAAGAGCAAGACCGAGAAGCATTATGTACAGACATGGTTACCGATTGTAGCAGCAGCTCAGTTAAGTAAGGAAAAGCCAGAGGAAAAAGAGCTACTTATGAGGTGGCTAGACGTAGTAGAATATGAATAAGGAATAAATAAGAGAGACCATTTTGAGTGAAGCCTTTAGCTTCATAAAAATTAAAATGGTCTCTTTGTAATTTTGAAGTAAATATGAAAAAGTTTGGTTAAAGAAGCTACCTGTGTTGATACTTTAAATAAATTTATAGAAAGTAGAGTGTAGAATTGAGGGAATGAGTTTTTTCAATTCTAAACAAACAACATGTGTAATTCTGGAGGTAGAATGAAAAGTAAAACTATCGTATTACAAGTGATAGGATTAACCAAACAATATAGGAGACATAAGATTATAAATCGTATTTCACTAACAGGATATTCGGGTGAGATTTTTGGCATCTTTGGACAGAAAGGGGACGGAAAGACTACAATAATTAAGTTAGTAACAGGGTTACTAAAAAAAGAAGAAGGAACCGTAATTATAGGTGGATATGACCTTGATTATGATTATGAAGATGCTATTAAAGAAATAGGTGTGATAGTAAAATTACCACACTTATTGGAGCGCTTGACCGGGCTTGAAAACTTAAATCGGTATGCAAATATAAGAATAATTTCAAAGGAGCAGCTTAAGGTAGTGGAACAATTAATTTCATCACAGCTTGATTTAAATAAGAAGGTCAAAAGCTATTCAGCTGAAAATAAACTTATTCTTGCAATAGGAATATCACTTCTTAATAATCCAATGCTTCTTATACTAGATGAACCAATCAGGGATTTTAATCCGATTGCCACAAAAAAAATAAGAGAGTTATTAAAAAGAATATCTCATGAACTAGGAATTTGTATTGTGATATCAAGTTCTATGCTATGGGAGATGGAAAAACTCTGTGATCGTGTCATGGTACTATCAAAAGGAATTAATCTTGGAACAATTAGTATCAAAGAATTATTAGATAAAAATCGAAATTTAGAGGACTTTTATCTAGAGCAAAGCAGTTATTATGAGAGTAAAAGTAATGTACCTGAGATTAGAAAGTATTCCAAAACATAAAAGAAGGAAGAGAAATAAAGATACCCTTCCTTCTTTTTTATATAAACCCTCAATGGGAAGCGAGCATTGCATTAAAGCTATTTTTTCACTGCCCGATTTAGAAATGTGTAACGTATAAGCCTCTTAGGTTAGATGTAACTAAAGGCGTATAACTCTTATTTACCGTAGTACACCTTAAGATAGATTTCTTTGATTTCTTTCATTAATGGATATCTAGGGTTGGCACCAGTACACTGATCATCGAACGCTTGCTCAACCATTTCATCTAAAGTCTCTAGGAATTGTTTCTCATCTACGCCATATTCTTTAATGGTTTTCTTGATTCCAACTTTTTCTTTTAATTCATCAATTGCCTTAAGAAGGTTTTCAAATTTCTCGTTGTCGTTCTTTCCAGCGATACCTAAGAAGTTAGCACATTCTACGTAACGATCTAAGGCATGTGGGTATTGATATTGAGAGAATGTACCCATCTTTGTAGGGATGCTTACTGCGTTAAAGCGCATTACCTCATTGATTAAGAGTGCATTGGCAACACCATGTGGTAAGTGATGGAATGCTCCTAACTTATGAGCCATGGAGTGACAAATTCCTAAGAATGCATTTGCAAATGCCATACCAGCTAAGGTAGAGGCATCCGCCATTTTCTCTCTAGCAATCGGATCTGCTGCACCATTTTCATAAGCACTTGGTAGGTAAGCAAAGATATTCTTCATTGCTTTTAATGCGAGGCCATCGGTATAATCAGTAGCCATAATAGAAGCATATGCCTCTAAGGCATGAGTGAGAGCATCAATACCGGAAGCAGAGGTTAATCCCTTTGGCTGATTCATCATCATATCTGCATCTATAATTGCCATCTTAGGAAGTAATTCGTAATCTGCAAGAGGATATTTTACTCCAGTTCTTTCATCGGTAATAACGGCAAATGGTGTCACTTCAGAACCGGTACCAGAGGAAGTTGGAATTGCAATAAAGTAAGCTTTTTCACCCATCTTAGGGAAACTATAAACACGTTTTCTAATATCCATAAAGCGCATTGCAAGATCAAGGAAGTTCACTTCTGGGTGTTCGTACATAACCCACATAATCTTTCCGGCATCCATTGCAGAACCACCACCGATTGCGATAATGCAGTCTGGCTCAAAAAGTCTCATTGCCTCTGCACCTTCAGAAGCACAGGCTAAGGATGGATCTGGAGCAACATTATAGAATGTAGTATGTTGAATTCCCATAGCATCTAATTGATCTGTTACACTCTTCGTATAGCCATTCTTATAAAGAAATGCATCGGTTACGATAAATACTTTCTTCTTATTCATTACATCTTTTAATTCTGCGAGGGCAACTGGTAAACAACCCTTCTTAAAGTATACTTTCTCAGGTGCTCTAAACCAAAGCATATTTTCTCTCCTCTCAGCAACTGTCTTAATGTTAATTAAGTGTTTTACTCCTACGTTTTCTGATACGGAATTACCGCCCCAAGAGCCACAACCAAGAGTAAGAGAAGGAGCTAATTTAAAGTTGTAAAGGTCGCCGATACCGCCATGAGAAGAAGGTGTATTTACAAGAATACGGCAAGTCTTCATTGCATCAGAGAATGTCGCAATCTTTTCTTGTCCTGTACCTACATTAATATAAATCGAGGAAGTATGACCATAACCACCATCAGCAACAAGACGAGCAGCTTTGCTTACTGCATCTTCGAATGATTTGGATTTATACATTGCAAGTACTGGAGAAAGTTTCTCATGTGCAAATTGTTCTTCTAACTCAACAGATTCTACTTCACCAATTAAAATCTTAGTAGTTTCTGGAACCTCAAACCCTGCAAGTTTTGCAATTGTATAAGCGCTTTGTCCAACAATCTTAGCATTTAATGCGCCATTGATTAAGATTGTTTCACGAAGCTTCTGAGTCTCTTCTGGGGAGCAGATATGGCATCCACGCTCCTTGAATTCTTTTTTAGAAGCTTCATAGATTTTATCACTGATAATTACAGATTGTTCAGAAGCACAAATCATACCGTTATCAAATGTCTTAGAGTGAATAATGGAGCTTACGGCAAGACGAACATCGCAGCTTTCATCCATAATAACAGGGGTATTACCCGCACCAACACCAAGCGCTGGTTTACCAGAAGAATAAGCAGCCTTTACCATTCCAGGACCACCTGTTGCAAGAATAATGTCTGCATTCTTCATAACTTCATTGGTTAACTCAAGGGAAGGAACATCAATCCATCCAATAATTCCTGCTGGAGCACCAGCTGCAACTGCAGCATCTAATACTACTTTGGCAGCAGCGATTGTACAGTTCTTTGCACGTGGATGTGGGCTGATGATAATTGCGTTACGAGTTTTTAAACAAAGTAAAGTTTTAAAAATAGCAGTGGAGGTAGGGTTAGTAGTTGGAATTACAGCTGCGACAACGCCGATTGGCTCTGCAATTTTCTTAATACCGAAGCTAGAATCTTCTTCAATTACTCCACATGTTTTTGTATCTTTGTATGCATTGTAAATATATTCTGCAGCATAGTGATTCTTAATTACTTTGTCCTCTACTATACCCATACCTGTTTCTTCTACGGCCATTTTTGCTAACGGAATACGTTGCTGATTGGCAGCCATAGCAGCAGCGAAGAAAATTTTATCTACTTGCTCTTGAGTGTAGGTAGCAAATATCTCTTGTGCTTCCTTTAATTCTCTTAATTTTGCTGTTAATGCGTCGAGGGAGTCAACTAACCCATTTGTCTGTAATTCCACTTTTTTTGCCATAACCTTATCCTCCTAAGATGTATTATTCATACAAGGAAAAGTTCGCGAGGCGTACTTTCTCTTGTTTGTATTACAGATGAAATGTCTATATTGTAATACTGTTAAAAAATTAACAAAGTTATATAAAAAATTTGACTTCTTTGAGTCAACGTAATTTTATAATAATGTTAAATAATTGTCAATGTACACAACTAACAAAGAAAAATAAAAATAAACTCACTTTATGGTAATTTTCATGAGAAAGTTACCAAGGAAATTTTAGTTGTTCAAACTCTGGTTCTTCTTTAGGGGAATCTTTAACCTTTTGTAATTGTTCTGGTATCCGTTTCATAATGAAAAGTGCTTCTTCTCTGGAGGACAGCCAACCTTCTATTTCATCTTCTTTTAATAAGACAGGCATACGGTTATGGATGTCTTTCATAGAATCATTTGCTGCTGTTGTCAGAATAACAAAGCGATCTTCCTCTTCGTAGGAATGAGATAAGCCAGCCATATAAAGTGGTTTTTGTTGCTGGGAGGTAAAGTAATATTTTGTTTTCGATCCGGTATGTGCCCACTCATAGAATCCACTTGCAGGAATTACAATACGTCTATTTTCCAAATCACTCATAAACATTCTTTTTTCTGTTGCACTTTCACTACGTGCATTAATAATTACCTTACTTCCTTGGAATCCTTTATATCCCCAAACCATAGCGCTGGGGATGATGTCTTTCTCTTTTTTTGTAATAATAGGAGCAATGTTGGTTGGGTAAATCTCACCGGTTTTAAACTTTCTTGGAACATGAGTACCATTATTATTTGGATCTGGCTCCTGTAAGAGCTCTCCTTGGAGACGTCGGTCCAAGTTTCTTATAATTCGAAGTAATTCCTCATTGCTTTCCTCATCCACATAGTAGCGTCCACACATAGTTATTCTCCTTCCTGATTCATATGAAGTATTGTACGAAATCTTCCCCTTTCCTATTCCAGAGAGGATTTTAAAAGAACAGCCAAAGATGTTCTTAAAAATGAGTATAGATAGTAGGATTATATCCTGATATAAGATTATGTAAAATTGTGAAACTACAATACCTATTAAAAACAAAGTGAATTCAATTTTACCCTAATAATTTATTTCTTATTATATAGTAATCAGAGATTAATCACTACCATTATTTATTTGAAACCTTAAAAATCTAAAAAAAACTAGATATAGTTATTATATATAAAACTTAATTTTCTTTTTGTTAAGTAAATAAAATGTTATAGAATACCACTTTACAATAGAACATATGTTCTGTTATAATAATCGTACATATGTTCGATATTTTAACATACACTATAGTAGGGATTTATGAAGATTCGAAGTTTAAATGGAATGTAAGCATTTATGTTGTTTGAAAAGAGGTGTAGGAAAGTGCAAAATAACATTCCCGTTGATATGATTGCCTTTTGCAGTACCTTAGGTGAAGTTAAGCCACTGCGTATACGATTAGAGAATGATGCACATGAGAGAGTTACTGCCGATATTATAGAGATTGCATACCGTAAACAAATAAAGCCATCTGGTCTTACTATTCTTATTTATGGATGCCGCTTAGAGCTATTTGGTGAAATACGCTTGGCCGAGCTTCATTATCATACCGATTCTGGCAGATGGACGCTGTTTAAAATGGTAAGCTAAAGGTTAAGTTTTTTAAGGAGTATAGCAATGCAGGAGAGAATTTTTTTTCATATTGATGTTAACTCTGCGTTTCTTAGTTGGGAGGCAGCTTACCGACTTCATGTTTTAGGGGAAAGTGTGGACTTGCGCGAGATTCCCTCCGTAATAGGAGGAGATAGAGAAAACAGACATGGAATTGTGTTAGCAAAATCTACACCTGCTAAGAAGTTAAAAATTCATACGGGTGAGGCTCTTGGGGCAGCAGTACAAAAGTGTCCGGATTTAGTAATTCTTCCACCAAATTACGAACGGTATGTGAAAGCATCCAAATCATTGATGGAGATTTTGAATCGGTTTTCTCCAAAAGTAGAACAGTATTCCATCGATGAGGCATTTGTTGATATGAGCGGAAGCGAGTTATTATTTGGGGGTCCTGTTATTGTTGCAAATAATTTAAAGGATCTAATAGAAGAAGAATTAAAATTCACAGTGAATATTGGCGTATCTTCCAATAAGCTATTAGCGAAGATGGCAGGGGAACTAAAAAAACCGAATTTAGTCCATACCATGTTTCCAGAGGAGATTCCTAAGAAGATGTGGCCTCTCCCGGTAGGAGAGTTGTTTTTTGTAGGAAGGGCAACAGAAAAAAAGCTTTTTAATTTAGGGATTAAAACAATAGGGGAGCTAGCTCATACGGACGTTAAAATATTAAAGGCTCATTTTGGAAAGTATGGAGAAGTACTTCATCAGTTTTCTCATGGAATTGATGAATCTCCCCTTTTTGTGCCGTTAGAAGCAAACAAGGGATATGGGAATTCCGTAACTACACCTTATGACATTGTGACAATGGAGCATGCAAAGCTTGTTTTACTATCCTTAAGCGAAACCGTATGCACCAGACTTCGAATGGATGGAGTGAGAGGACAGTGTGTATCAGTATCGGTTACAACGGATAGCTTTCAGAGAGTTTCTCATCAAGGAATGCTTTTTTCTGCATCCAATACGACAATGGAAGTATACCGTTTTGCTTGTGGTTTATTTGAACATCTATGGGATGGAAAAACACCGATACGGCAAATGGGGGTGCATACAACTAGAATTACGAAAGAGAAAACAATACAATATAATTTATTTGATTGGGACCGCTATGAGAAGCTGAATAAACTGGATGAAACAATAGATTCTATACGAAAGAGATACGGAGATGATTCTGTGATGAGAGCTTGTTTTTTAAATACAAGTACTTATCATATGCATGGCGGAATTTCAAAAGAAAAGAAAACAGGTATTACAAAGCCGCTGAGGTAAGGATTTAGACAAGAAAAAGTCCTCACCCAGCGACTCTTGCGTTCGCCAAACGAGGACCTTATGAATGCGTCTTCAGGGGCTCGAACCCTGGACACCCTGATTAAGAGTCAGGTGCTCTACCAACTGAGCTAAAGACGCGTATTCAGTATCAACAATTAGTTATTATATAGGATGTGGACTAGAATTGCAAGCATTTTTTTTATTTTTTTGAAAATTTATTAAAAATAAAAAATTTAACAAAAAAGTCCTCACCCAGCAGCTATTATCTGCCAAACGAAGACTTTAAATGCGTCTTCAGGGGCTCGAACCCTG
The DNA here is from genome assembly GCA_023387655.1 of Bacillota bacterium. Taxonomy (GTDB): domain Bacteria; phylum Bacillota; class Clostridia; order Lachnospirales; family Lachnospiraceae; genus Lachnoclostridium. Next base: position 55,048 of record JAEWHR010000117.1, on the reverse strand, counting down.
GACACCCTGATTAAGAGTCAGGTGCTCTACCAACTGAGCTAAAGACGCATATGGATTAACTTGTCTGTTCTTATTTCTTGAACGCAAAAATTATTATATACGATGGTATTAGAAAAAGCAAGCATTTTTTTGAAAAAATAAAGTGTTAAAATATACCATTCTTCAAGGGTTTAATCGTTGTGGAAAGTGCTAAAGTTTCGACTAAGTCAACACAATCTTGTTAATAATAGGGGAGAAAGTCAAAACTATGATAAATATCGTTGATTATAGACCGTAGAATCGATATAATGCATATAAAAGAAACTTACCATAGAAGTAAGAAAATAAAATATAGCAAGTAAGAGGAGGCATTCTTGTATTCAATATTTAAAGAAAAATAAAAGGGGTTAACAAATGGTGAAAAAGTTAAAACTTTCAAGTAAGAATAAGAAGAAAAAAACAGTAATCCATGAAGAGACGGATAAAATTAAAGTCATAGTTCTAAAGGAACAGGATAAAAAGGAAGCGAATAAAGCAGAGGAACAGGAGAAAGAACTAGTAGAGCGCCCTAAAGATTACAAATTTCGATTTGAGCCTACTAAAAAATATTTTACGATTAGTGTATATGCTTTTTGTGTCATTGCACTTGCAATTGTATTTAAGTTGGCATTAGAAAATATTCCTTCATTTACTATAGGATTAAAGAATTTTTCTATTGTAATTCAACCTTTTATTGTGGCTTTCTTTATTGCATTTATTATTAATCCCATTGTAAAAGTGTTGGCAGAACGCTTTTATGGGGATACACTAAAAATAAAAAATAAAAAAGTTTGTCTGGCGCTTGGTATTGCAACTTCTTATATCATAATAATTGCAATATTGGTAGTTTGTTTTACTTATATTATACCGCAGGTTACAAAAAGCATATCTGAGCTAATTCAAAATAGCGATGATTTGTATAAGAAGGCTGAAATTTGGTTAATTAAATTTGGTGAAGAGTTTCCAATGTTTGATACAGAATATATACAAGATAAAGTGGAGGCATCTTTGCCTCAGTTGATTTCATTTGGAACAGATTTCGTTAAAAATGTAGTTCCAAAGATATTAAATGTTTCCATATCAATTGCAAAGATTGCATTTAATATTTTATTATCCATTGCAATCTCTATTTATATGATTTATGACAAAAGAATGTTATCAAAAAATGCAGCGCGAGTGATTTATGCTTTTATTCCGAAAAAGAAAGCGGATTCTTTCCTTGATGTGACGAGAGAATGTGGATCGATATTTACTGGGTTTATTGTGGGTAAAACCATTGACTCAACTATTATAGGTATTCTTTGCTTTATATTGATGTCCATACTTAAGTTACCGTATGCAATTTTAATCAGTGTTATTGTAGGGGTTACTAATATGATTCCTTATTTTGGACCATTTATAGGAGCGGTACCAGGCATACTTCTCTATTTATTTATAAGTCCGATACAAGCATTGGTTTTTGCCCTTATGATTCTTGCATTACAGCAGTTTGATGGCTGGATTTTAGGGCCTAAGATTCTAGGTGACTCTACAGGATTAACTCCTTTATGGGTTATCTTTGGTATTACGGTTGGAGGCGCTTATGGAGGCGTATTTGGAATGTTTTTAGGAGTTCCTATTGTAGCTGTTATAGCCTATCTGGCAGATATTATTATCAGTGGACGTTTAAAGAAACGAAATATAGAAATACAATAAAAAAATCCTGTTCCTAGCAATGATTGTTAGGAACAGGATTTTTCTTATGCATTTAACATATCCTCTAATTTTTGTTTAGCAACAACGCCTACCATTGTTTCAATTGCTTTTCCATTTTTAAAGAAGATTAAAGTAGGAATTGACATAACGCGAAATTCTGCTGCTGTTTCTGGAGAATTGTCTACGTTAAGCTTACCAATTTTAACCTTACCTTCATACTGGTCATGTAACTCATCGATGATTGGACCCATCATTTTGCAAGGACCACACCAATCTGCATAAAAGTCTACCAGAACTGGTAGATCAGAATGGATTACTTCTTTTTCAAAATTTTCGTCAGTAAATATTAATGCCATTTTAGTACCTCCGTTGTATAGTATAGATTAATTGTGCTTTTATTACCTTTCATTCCTTAGGTCTCATTCACCTTTTTGTATTTTACCCTCATTTCAGGGCTTTTAACCTGCTTAGCTAGGTTCCTTTTTGGAAGGTTTTTTCTCTGAAGGATTAGGCTTTTTCTTTAATAAGTTTGAGCTTTTTAGTAATTTATCTACAGCATCCCAAGAACTTTTTAAGTCTAATGCTCTTTTGTTCAGGTTTTGATTGGACATCAGTGAATGTGATAACTTAGTTTTCGGTGAACTTTTCATAATTAACCAGCAATACTTTTTTTATATCATATTACGGTAACTATAAAAATATCCAATTATTCTTTCTCTCGATATGCAACTAAGCGATGAATTGGATTTCCCATAGAGGAAAAACGTTCTTCATACTCCGTCATGATGTTACCTTCTACATATTCACTGTGATGCAAATCAAAAGTTACATCACGCAACTTCCATTGGGATAAAGTTACTTGCTCTAGAGAAAAATCAAATAAGTCTCGATTGTCTGTTTTAAATGCAATATATCCATCCTTTGCTAAGAACTGATCATAGCGTGCAAGAAACTCGTTTGAAGTTAATCTTCTTTTGGCATGGCGGTCCTTAGGCCACGGATCCGAGAAATTTAGATAAATCCGATCCACTTCGGACGGAGCAAAAATATCGGTGATATATTCTGCATCAAAACGAAGAAAATAAAGATTATTCCCGTCATATTCCTCTCTTTTTTCAATGGCACGAAGTAATACACTAGAGTATTTCTCTATGCCAATATAATTTATGTTAGGATTTTGCATTGCTAGAGTAGTGATAAATTGACCCTTTCCCATTCCAATTTCAATGTGAATAGGATTGTTATTTCCAAATACTTCGTGCCATTTACCTTTCTGTTGTTCCGGATCATGGATAACATAGTGGTTTTGCGCTATATATTCTCTAGAACCGGGGATATTTCGAAGTCGCATGTTTGTCCTACCTTTCTAAACCGATTGAGGCGTATCAACCTAATATTTATTATACTTGTTATCTTATTATTCGTCAATTGGTACTATCCATATTCCATGTTGCCAAACAGGGCTTTTTCTTGTGTTTTAAAGTTATCTACGCTATAATAACGGTAAGTTAACAAGTATAATAATTTGAAAAATAGAGGATAGGAAAGAGGTGTGACAAAGTGAATTTATATAAAAAATTACAGGAATATGCGAAAGAAGATAATTATCCGATGCATATGCCTGGCCACAAAAGAAACCAAGACTTTGTTATGGACAATCCCTATGCTCTTGACATTACGGAAATCGACGGATTTGATAATTTACATGATGCAGAAGATATTCTAAAAGAAGCGATGGAGGACACAGCAAAGCTGTTTCAGACCAAGCAGAGTTTTTTTCTAGTCAATGGAAGTACTTGTGGAATTCTAGCTGGAATTTCTGCAATGACAAATCGTGGGGATAAGGTAGCTATTGCAAGGAATTCACATCAGGCAGTCTATCATGCAATATATCAAAGGCAGTTAAAACCTGTGTACCTCTATCCAACGATGGAGCAGTATGGGATAGCAGGGGAAATTTCAGTAGAGTCGGTAATTAATACTCTTGAAAATAATCCTGATATCACTCTTGTGGTAATAACATCACCAACTTATGAGGGAATAGTATCTGATATTAAAAAAATTGCAGAGGTAGCGCATCGATATGGAGCGGGACTTTTAGTAGATGAAGCTCACGGCGCACATCTACTATTTGATAAAGGAAAGGAAAAGAGCGCTCTTGAGTGTGGAGCGGATATTGTAATTCAAAGCACGCACAAGACATTACCTGCATTTACTCAAACTGCTCTTTTACATCGAAATAGTGACTTAGTATCCGAAAAAGAAGTGAAACATTTTTTAAAAATATATGAGACAAGTAGTCCTTCTTATTTATTAATGGCTAGTTTAGTTAGATGCATGGATTTTCTAAGAATAGAAGGGGAAGAAAGGTTTGAATCCTTTCAGAAATATTTAGAAGAAGTTTATGAAAAACTTGCTCATTTAAAAAATCTTACCCTTTGGAATTTAGAACACAAAGATCTTTCTAAACTCGTAATTGCATCGAATCATAAAGCTGTAACTGGAATGATGTTATATGAGGAGTTAAGATCAAAGTATCTTATTCAACCAGAGATGGCATCTAAAGATTATGTGTTATGTATGACAAGTGTGTGCGATACGAAAGAAGGATTTCAGCGTTTAATTAAAGCAGTCCTAAGGATAGAAGAGGATATAGAAAACGGTGGATTTTGGGATATGGGCACTAACAATAAAAGTTCTATGGATTCATTACAGGGCCAAGAATCCATGCAACAAGAACTAAAGAATCAAGATGTAAAGAAACAAGAACTAAAGACGCAAGAACTAAAGACGCAAGAAGCAAGGAAACAAGAACAAAAGAGGCAAGAACTTAAAAAGCAAGAAAATGTGGATCGAAATAACATAGAGATAGAATTCTTAGAGAGTGAATTAAGAGAATTGCAAGGACCTTTGAGATATTATGAGACTCATGAACTTGATGGATGCAAGGGGGAGGTAGTCCCTCTCATAAAAGGCGAAGGGCGGGTTGTACTAGATTATATTTATTTATATCCACCTGGGATTCCACTTTTGGTTCCAGGAGAAGTTATTACTGGGCCTATGATAGAAAAACTTATTCGCTTTAGGCAGTCAGGATTAAAAGTAAAAGGACTTGTAGAGGGAGAAGAGGTTTTCATTACAGTAAAAGCAGGAGAGAAACATGTCTAAAATTTTTGTAATCATGGGAAAGAGTGCGACCGGAAAAGATACGGTCTATAAAAAACTAATTGAGTTAAAGGAGCTTATGCTTAAGACAGCAGTTGGTTATACAACTAGACCAATCCGAAAAGGCGAAAAAGATGGTGTAGAGTATCGTTTTGTGACCGTGGAAGAGATGGAAAATCTAAAAGAAAAAGGATTGATTATTGAGCAAAGAACTTATCACACGATACAGGGTGAGTGGCATTATTTTACCGTAAATGACGAGCAAATTATATTAGGTAACACAGATTATCTTCTAATTAGTACATTAGAGGGTTTTGTGCAAATAAGAAAATATTTTGGTGATGATATCGTAATTCCTTTGTATATCGAAGTTGCGGATGACATACGATTAGAAAGATCTATTATTAGGGAGAGAAGACAAGAAAATCCTAAGTTTGCAGAGGTTTGCAGAAGGTATCTTGCAGATGAGGAGGATTTTTCAGAAAGCAAATTAAAAGAAGCAAATATTATCAAACGATATAAAAATATTAATTTGGAAGAGTGTATCGACGAAATAGTGAATGATATTAAGAGCTTTCAGAAATAGGAATTGACATTATTAGATAGAAATAAAACAATAGATTACAATATAGGTATGATAAAAGAAAATGCTATAAATTATAAGTGCCCTATGATATAATGTAAAATACCACAGGATACGGTGAATGGGAGGTGAGCGCATGGAGATTAAAGTGAATCAATTACAGCAAATTAGTCAGGCAGAAGTGAAAGCTCCTGTTCCAAATGGAGATGATTCTTTTCGCTTTACCTTGATTAGCAATATTGAGGAGCAGTCACTTCAGGCGCGTTTAAATCTGTTAGTGGAGGAGATTGCCACTCAAGGGAAACGAATCACCAAACACATGGATGTTACCGATATGAGAAGATATCGGGAATTAATTAAGGAATTCATGAACGAGATTGTAAATCGATCACATAAGTTTTCACGTCAGAATTTCTTAGATAAACGTGGAAGGCACCGAGTCTATGGTATGATAAAATTAATAGATAAAACCTTGGATGAATTGGCATTAGAGTTAATCAAAGAGGAAAAAGACGCAATTGCTATTTTAAGTCGAATTGATGAAATTAGAGGATTATTACTGGACTTATTGGCATAACTTTAGAAAGGCAGGGAGAACATGAATACCTTTAGAGATGTTATTGGGCATGAAGAAATCGTGAATCATCTTCAAAACGCAATGAAAACCAATAAGGTTTCTCACGCTTATATCTTTCAAGGGGAAGATGGGATTGGAAAAAACTTTGTTGCAAATATTTTTGCCTCTGCGCTTTTGTGTAGCGAACATGGAAACAATCCGTGTACTAAGTGTAAATCCTGCTTACAAGCAGTATCAGGTAATCAGCCGGATATCCGTAGAATCACCCATGCAAAAACAAGTATTGGTGTGGATGATATCCGTCTTCAGTTAAATAATGATATTGCAATTAAGCCTTATGTTGGTCCTTATAAAATCTATATTATAGATGAAGCGGAGAAGATGACAGAACAAGCACAAAATGCTCTCTTAAAAACAATTGAAGAACCGCCACAGTATGCGATTATTTTGTTATTAACAAACAATAGCAATGCATTTTTACAGACGATATTATCCCGCTGCGTTATACTTAATTTTAAAGCAGTGGATAAGAATAAAATCAAACAATATCTCATTGATGTAGAACATGTGGTAGATTATCAGGCACAAATCAGTGCATCCTTTTCCGGAGGAAACCTAGGGAAGGCGATTAAGTATGCGACCTCAGAGCGATTTGTAAAGATGAAGGAAGATATTATTCATCTTATGAACAATATAGAGGGAATGGATCTTAGTGATATAGCTGAAGCGGTTAAGTATTTCTCGGAAAATAAGAATGATATATTGGACTGCATGGACTTAATGCTTCTATGGTATCGAGATATTTTAATGTTTAAGGCTACACAGGACGGCAATCTTTTAGTATATAAGGAAGAAGTGTCTACGATTAAAAAGCAGGCGAGATTATGTAGCTTCGAGGGCTTAGAACAAATAATACAGGCATTTGGGAAGGTCAAGGAACGATTGAATGCGAATGTAAACTTTGAAGTTGCAATAGAGCTTTTATTACTTTCTATGAAGGAAAGTTATCAATAAATCTTTTATTGGAGTGAATGAAAAGGGAGAGAGGATAAAAATTATGGTAAATGTAATCGGTGTACGTTTTCGAAGAGCTGGTAAGATTTATTTTTTCGATCCAGCCGGTTTTTCGATTAAGCAAGGGGATAATGTAATTGTTGAGACGGCAAGAGGAGTTGAATATGGTAGTGTAGTACTTGGACCAAGGGATGTGGAAGATAGCCAAGTGGTACAACCGCTAAAGCAGGTTATTAGAACTGCAACACCGGAAGATGATGAAGTAGAGCAGAAAAATAAAGAGAAAGAAAAAGAAGCGTTTCGTATCTGTATAGAGAAGATTACAAAGCATCAGCTTGATATGAAGTTGATTGACTGTGAATATACCTTTGACAATAATAAGGTATTGTTTTATTTTACCGCAGATGGAAGAATCGATTTTCGTGAGTTAGTTAAAGATTTAGCATCGGTCTTTAAGACAAGAATTGAGTTACGTCAAATAGGTGTTCGTGATGAAACTAAAATTGTTGGAGGTATCGGTATCTGTGGAAGACCTCTATGCTGCCACACACACTTGTCTGAATTTGCACCTGTTTCTATTAAGATGGCAAAGGAACAAAACCTTTCTTTAAATCCAACTAAAATCTCTGGTGTATGTGGAAGATTAATGTGCTGTTTAAAGAATGAAGAGGAGGCATATGAGGACTTAAATAGTAAGCTTCCAAGTGTAGGTGACTTTGTAACTACCAGTGATAATCTTCGTGGTGAAGTAACAAGTGTAAGTGTGCTAAAGCAATTAGTAAAAGTTATAGTTGTATTAGAGAATGATGAAAAGGAAATCCGTGAATATAAAGTAAGTGACCTTCGCTTTAAGCCAAAGAAGAAAAAAGAGAAAGTGCAGCTTGATGAGGAACTTCGTGCACTTGAAATGTTGGAAAGAAAAGAAGGAAATCATTTGGATGACTAATACAGAGAAAATTTCCCTAACACAAAAAGAGAAGTTAATCTTTCCAGGAGAAAGATTGGATGATTTGCATAGAAATGGCTATAAATTAATCCAAAACCCAGAAAAATTTTGTTTTGGAATGGATGCTGTTTTATTATCTGGCTTTGCAAAAATAAAACCAGAGGAATCTACTCTTGATATGGGAACAGGGACCGGGATTATTCCTATTCTATTAGCAGGGAAAACAAAAGGAAAACACTTTACAGGACTTGAGATTCAAGAAGAAAGTGCAGATATGGCAAGGAGAAGTGTTCTCTATAATGACTTACAAGAACGTGTAGGGATTGTAACAGGAGATATTAAGGAGGCCTCCAAGTTATTTGGAGCAGGATCTTTCGATGTTGTTACGTGTAATCCTCCTTATATGAATCATCAGCATGGGTTAGTAAATCCTACTATGCCAAAGGCAATTGCAAGACATGAAATATTATGTAACCTTGAAGATGTGATAAGAGAAGCTGCTAAAATTCTTAAACCCAACGGAAGATTTTATATGGTGCACCGTCCACATCGATTGGTTGAAATATTTTCTGTAATGCGTCAATATAAATTAGAACCTAAACGGATGAAACTAGTGCATCCTTATGTTGACAAAGAACCTAATATGGTACTAATCGAAGGTTTGCGTGGTGGAAACCCTATGATTACGATTGAAGCGCCTCTGATTGTCTATCGCGAGGTAAATGTTTATACTGATGAGATTTATAAAATCTATGGTTATTAGTTTATTTGACTACGTGCATATCACAGATAGTGTGAAAATAAAGAGCAATTTACACTACTTATTACTGGCAGTATCAAACCTGTGATAGATTTGATATGTAACGGGTATTAGGAGGAATCATGTCAGGAAAATTATATTTGTGTGCCACTCCAATTGGTAATTTGGAGGATATGACCTTTCGCGCTGTGAGAATATTGTCTGAGGTAGATTTGATTGCCGCAGAGGACACAAGAAATAGTATAAAGTTATTAAATCATTTTAATATAAAAACACCGATGACGAGCTATCATGAATTTAATAAGATAGAAAAAGGGAAGTATTTGATCCAAGAGATACTACAGGGAAAGAACGTGGCATTGATAACAGACGCAGGGACCCCTGGTATTTCAGATCCGGGCGAAGAGTTAGTTCAGATGGCTTATGAGGCAGGAATTGTTGTAACATCTTTACCAGGAGCTTGTGCGCTGATTACTGCCCTAACAATTTCAGGTAGATCTACGAGAAGGTTTGTATTTGAAGCTTTTTTACCAGTAGATAAAAAAGAACGCCAAGCCATTCTAGATGAGCTTGTCAATGAGACAAGAACAATTATCATATACGAAGCACCACATCGCCTAGTAAAAACTTTGAATCTTCTTCATGAGGCTCTTGGTAATAGAAGAATTACAGTATGTAGAGAGTTAACAAAGAGATATGAAACCGCTTTCTTAACTACGATAGAGGATGCACTCACATTCTATACGGACAGTGAGCCCAAAGGGGAGTGTGTGCTTCTTATTGAAGGGCGTACAAGGGAAGAACTTAGGAAAGAAGACCAGGAGAGATGGGCAGAGTGGACATTAGAAGCCCATATGGATTACTATCTTGGACAAGGACTAAGTAAAAAGGAAGCTATGAAATTAGTTGCTTCCGACCGTGGAGTATCCAAAAGAGATATTTATTCGCAGCTGCTAGAGCAAGAATAAATAGATTTTAAAAGAAGTTAGTAAAAACGATAGTGTCAAGATGGCTTTCATATAGTGATAAAATAAAGGTATCAAAAAAGTATAGAAAATATGCTTCCATTGTAAGCATGACTTTCTATACTTTTTTGTCCGCCAAAGTAAAAATTTCTATTTATTATGTTAAATAAACAAGAATCGTAAATACGACAAACTTGCTTAATTTAACGGTAAGATAGAAGAAATACATAACTTCTATCGATTGGTATTTTTATAGAGTCATAGAACAGTATCTGGATGATGATACTGTATTATGTAGAACTCTTTTATATGTTAGGTTGTATCAAGTAAAAATTAATTATTCAATAATACCTGCAAGTTTTGCAAGTTCCATAATAGAACTCTTAGCGACTTTCTTACCGCAATAATCTACTAAATCATCTTTACTTCCACTAAAGATGTCTGCTGGCTCATATTTTTGAAGAATAATCTTTCCTTCATCTACGAAGATTTCCAATGGATCTCTTTCGCTTACACCAAGCGTTCTTCTTAATTCAATAGGAAGTGTGATGCGGCCTAATTCGTCAAGCTTTCTAACGATACCTGTACTTTTCATTTTTTAGTACTCCTTTCAATGTCAAACAAACATATAAAATGTCAAATTCTGTAATTATTTTGAATTACTTACTATAAATTATCATATAAAGACAGGCTAAGTCAATTCAAAAAAATGTTACATTCTAGCATTTTTTTAAGATGCATGTTCATGATATGTAATATTAGTGAATAGTTTCGTCAAAAATAGCGTTTTCAATCTGTAATTTACCTGTTAAAAAGAGAAATTGTAAAAAAATGGCGAACTTTCTGAAAACTATCCATTATATAAGCTATATTAATTAATTACCTTTTTTTATCTACGATTGTAAGCATTTTCATTCCTTTTAGCTAGGGATGTAAGCATTTACAACTATTCACGCCTAGTTATCCGAAAATTGGTAAAAATATAAGTGTAATTTATAATGTTAAATACTACATTTAGTAACAACGTTAATGAGTAAGGGAAGTAGTTACTTCATCCGTAATAAGGAGTAATAATTATTTTATTCCCTGATTTGCAGATGTTACAGGATTAATACGAAACAGTAGGAAGAATAGATTTATAAAACATCTCATATGATTAAAAAAACGAATGGTTTTCCACAATGATAAATTATCTATGGGCATTCATGATTATTATTGGTATAGTTTACGGTGCATTTACAGGGAAGATGGCTGATATCAGTACAACAACCATATCGTCGGCTAAGGAGGCTGTAACTCTATGTATAGCCATGCTAGGAGTAATGTCTCTATGGATGGGACTTATGGAGGTAGCTAGGGGAATTGGTCTTATGGACCAATTAACAAGAAAACTTCGACCATTACTAAAAGTATTATTTCCAGATATACCGAAGGATCATATTGTAAATGAGTACATAGCATCAAATATGATTGCCAATATTTTAGGTCTTGGATGGGCGGCTACACCAGTTGGGCTAAAAGCAATGAAAGAATTGTCTTCTCTTAATAAAAATTCAAAGATTGCAAGCTGTGATATGTGTACTTTTCTTATTATCAACATTTCTTCTCTTCAGTTGATTCCTGTTAATATTATAGCATACCGGAGTCAATATGGTGCATTAAATCCATCGGACATCTTAGGTGTTAGTATACTTGTTACCCTATGTTCAACGCTAGTTGGTGTCATTTTCTCTATAATTGCGAGGAAATTATCCAAGAAATCGTAGCGTTTGGGATTGTAAGAACAAGCATGAACTTTGTTGAATTAGTTTTATAGCACAAATTTATTAACTTTTAAAGTTTTAGTAAGATGGAGGGTAATAACCATGAAGTTTGTTGTCTACCTATCGAATTATATTATACCACTACTTTTCTTTTATATCATCGGTATGGGGATTCTTATGAAAAGACCAGTATACGACGATTTTATAAAAGGCGCAAAAGAAGGATTTCAAGTAGTCCTTGGTATTATGCCAACACTCATTGGCTTAATGGTGGCTATTGGAATCTTACGGGCTTCTGGTGTCTTGCTATTGATATCGAATACCTTGGATGGCGTCACCTCCATATTTCATTTCCCATCAGAAATCGTTCCTCTTGTGATTATAAAAATGTTTTCCTCCTCTGCCGCAACCAGCCTATTGTTGGACTTATTCAAAGAATTTGGTCCAGACTCTTATATTGGTAGATTAAGTAGTATTATTATGAGCTGCACAGAAACCATCTTCTACACAATGGCAGTTTATTATATGACTGCTGGGGTTAAGAAAACTAGGTATACATTAGCTGGAGCGTTAGTAGCTACAATTGCTGGAGTAATTATTAGTACGTTATTTATGGGATTAATGTAATTATCTATGGGTGATTGAGAATGCAACGCTTAATTGGATTAAATCGGGTGATTGCAACGCTAAATTCTTCAAAACCTAGAGATAAGAGTGAGTCTATGGCTGTTTCATTTCCTGCAAGTTCACCACAAATACTAACAGGAATATGATTTTCTTCTCCTGCTTTTAATGTCATTGCCAATGAAGTTTGTAAAGCGCTTGGTAAAAGTTCATAACGGTTACTGACCAAAGGATTAGTTCTATCAATTGCAAAAAGATACTGTATCAAATCATTAGTTCCGATGCTAAAAAAGTCACAATGCTTTGCTAAATTATCAGCGTCTAATACAGCAGCCGGTGTTTCTATCATAATTCCAGTTGGAATGTTTGCAGGAATAGATATTCCCTCCCGATAAAGTTCTTCTTTACATATTGTCAGTAATTGTTTCGCAAGAATTAGCTCAGATACCTCTGTTATCATAGGAAATAGTATTCTTAAATTTCCATGAACGCTTGCTTTTAATAAAGCACGCAGCTGTGGCTTCCAAAGTTCTTCACGGTCTAAGTAGATGCGAATTCCTCGGTACCCTAAAAAAGGATTATTTTCTGTTTCTAGAGGATAATAAGGTAGTGTTTTATCTCCACCGATATCTAAGGTACGTATCGTGACATCACCATCAGCAAGCAATAGAATTTCTTTATAGGCTTGATAAAGCTCTTGCTCAGAAGGCAAGCTATTACGATTTAGATAAAAAAACTCGCTTCGAAACAAACCTATATTTTGGCAACCGATTTTCCTGAACTTTGCTACTTCTTCTAAGCTCATGGCATTTCCAGATAACTTAATTGGTTTTTGTTTTAAATTAACTACTGGTAATAAAGAGAGTTTAGCGTCTTCCTCTTTTGCTTTAAGAATGTCATTTAACATAGATTGATATTCCTTTTTTTGAACAGAAGTAGGTTTACAAATAATATCTGTTTTATATGCATCTAAAATAAGCTCTTCTCCATTATTAATTTGTGGGAGGAGCTCTTTTGCTGCTACGATTGCAGGAATCTCTAGGCTTTTGGCTATCAAAGCAATATGGCTATTGCTACTACCCTCTCCTAATAAGAGTCCCTTAATTAAGTTGGAGGGAATCGCCAATATGTCCGAGGGCGATAAGTCATTGGCTATTATGATAGAAGGTATCGTCAAATTGTTAAAGGCATGTAAGGTAGCTCCTTGTAAATGAGCTAGAAGGAGGTCTCTAACTTCAATAATATCAGTCGCACGCTCTTTTAGATAAGGGTCGTCTGATTGGTCAAAGAGAGTGAGATAATCCTGATAGCTTTCATAGACAGCAAGTTCTGCATTCTTTCGATTTTGGTTTATTGCATGTTTGACATGTTCCATGATGGAAGCATCACGAATAAGTTCAGCCTGGGCAGAAAGAATAGAGGTACTGTCATGTAAGGTAAGTAATTGATTTGATACTGCTTCTACCGCAGACTGATATCTTTGGTATTCAAAAGAAATTTGATCCTCCGATAGGAGATGTTTTGGTATGAGAAAAGATTTTTTTGTAACAACATATGCTTGTCCTATCGCTATTCCATCGGAAGCGGATATTCCACCGTGTAATTTATTCATAGTAGCCTCCATTCTGCTTATATATTGTTTATATTAATAGCACATTCAAACACTAAAATTAGTGTTAGTAAAGGGTTGCTCTAGTAAACGAATACTTTTATCTAAATAGATTTTACTTACATATAAATTTATGATAAGGTTGATGAAGTATAACCTTGCAACCTTTATTTTACCACATTTTTAATTGGAAGAAAAGGGAAACGACTAGAAAGGAGATTATGAGGTATGAATGGAGAGGGGGGCTTTATTACTCTTGCTGGGACACTTAGACGATTTATTATACGGTTTAGGGGCTAGACGTAAGATCTTAAATGGTAAGTAAAAAGCGGTTAAAAGTATATCCAAGAATAGTGAAAGTCTGGATTATTACTATTGAAACCGCTTTTTATAATATCACAATGTTATGTTCTAATATTCCTTTTTTTCTACAATGGATACACTTGTTAAGACAGATATGATTAATAAAGCTACTGCTAGAAATGGTAGGAAACGTAATAGTTTTATTAAAAAATCTTCACTAGGAAGTGGAATATTTGCTTTACTAAGGAGGACAAGAAGCACGGTTGGAAGGCCAAAAAGACCAACAATAATAAATCTGCTTTTCTCAACTCCAAACTTAAAGTTAATAGGGATGTTGATAGACATAAAAAATGTACCAACAGATAAAGAAGTCGTAATGATAATAAGACTTTCTTTGGTAATATCCTTATTCAAAAGCAGGGATAGAATAAGGCACATAACTAGGGATAGACAAATACCTAGAATGCCAAAAAGGTACTTACTGTATACTAACTGTTTTCTTGTAATTGGCATAGTAATTGCGTATTTATTCCACTCGGCACGATCGTCATAACCAAGGGCAGTCATGGGGATAAAGATACTAAAGAGTGTTATCATATAAGCAAACATGCTGTAATTATTTGGTTCTGCAAAACATAATATTCCGTAGAATGCAAGAAAAAAGAGAATGAGCACAATTTGCTTTTTTAATGTAAAAAAGTCTTTTTTTATTAATCCAATCATATAAACTCCCATCTGCGTACTTTGGTACGCGTATAAATTAAAGAGGTTAATCGTTTACTGTTTTTAAGAACCTCTACTTTGGCGTATTAACGCTGTTTTTAAAGATAATATTTTCCGAATCAAAACAGAAATTAAAATTCCAAGAAAACTTAACGTTTCCCTTTAATGTAGAAAAGCATAATGTCTTCAATGGTAGCTGGATCTATGATAAATTGATTATTTACCAAATGTTTTTTAACCAGAGCTTCTATTCCAAATTGATTTTTACGGTATCCGATGACTGCCTCTTTTTTTATATGTGTGAAATCTGACTCGGAACATTTCAGGATTCCGTAAGTCTCCAACAAATCATCCTTTGGTTCGGAAAATAAGATATGGCCATCGTGGATCAGGCAGATATAATCACAAATCTTCTCTAAATCGCTGATAATATGAGAAGAGATAAAGATAGAGTTTGATTCGTCTTGAATGAAGTCTAAAAAAACATCAAGAATTTCATCACGTACGACAGGATCTAATCCACTAGTAGCTTCATCAAGAATTAACAGTTTTGCATGATGAGATAAGGCACATGCTATGGATAGTTTCATTCGCATTCCTCGCGAATAATCTTTAATAATTTTTTTCTCAGGTAATCGAAACTTTTTAACATATTGGAAAAAGAGAGCAGAATCCCATTGTTTATAAATTCCTTTCATTACTTGATTCACATCTTTTAAATTTAAAACTTCTGGGAAACAACAGTCATCGAAAACGACTCCTATATTTTCTTTTGTTTTGGGAGAAAGGTTAAGGTTATCTTCACCTAATACGGTAATACTCCCTTCACTTCGTTTGATTGTGTCTAAAATTAATTTTATTGTTGTACTTTTTCCGGCACCATTCTCTCCAACAAATCCTAAAATGGAACCTTTCGGAAGATTAAGATTGATATGATCTAACGTAAAGTCAGAATATTTCTTCGTCAAATTATTTAGTTCTAACGCATATTCCATAGTTATTCTCCTTTATAAAGATAGGTTAATAAATCAATGATTTCTGGAAGAGTAACACCGGCAAGAGTGGCCGCCTCTACTGCTTGTTGGAGATGATCTTCCATACTTCGTAACTGTTCTTCTTTGATAAATTCTAGGTTCTTACTAGCAACAAAACTGCCTTTGCCAGTCATGGAAACAATAAAGCCTTCTCTTTCTAATTCTTCATACGCGCGTTTGGTGGTGATAACACTAA
This sequence comes from Bacillota bacterium, assembly GCA_023387655.1. Taxonomy (GTDB): domain Bacteria; phylum Bacillota; class Clostridia; order Lachnospirales; family Lachnospiraceae; genus Lachnoclostridium. The sequence continues at coordinate 39,073 of JAEWHR010000117.1, read as the reverse complement.
TCCTTAATTCCTTGGCTAAAAGTCTCATGGAAGGAAGGGCGTCCCCTTCTTTTAATTCACCGGTGATGATGAGATTTTTTATCTGGGAAGTAATTTGATCATAGATTGGTTGACCACTTGAATTGCTAATGTTTATGTTCATGCTTCCTCTCCTATGGTATTTCTTACCTCATTATGAGCTTTGTTGTGGTAAGTAATATACTTACTGTTAAGTTATAGCTTGTCAGAAAATCCCTTTTAACAACGGGCAAACACTCTATTTTTAGCGCTGAACATCTAATTATCAGAGGATATATTAATTCTGACTTCATATAGCATACATAATGTATATATAGATTATATACATTATTCATAAAAATACAAGGGGGTAAATAAAAAAATAAAAGCTTTTTTGTTTAGGGAGAACTATGGAAGAAATCGTGATATAATAAGATTATTCATTGAGTAGAGAGGAGAAAACTTAATCGAATGAAGCAGATAGAAGAGTTATTGCTACTGATCAATCAAAAATTAGAGTCTTTCAATCCTAAGAGTTCCTTAAAGGCAACTTATCATCAGGAAATTAAAACAATATACATTGGGGATATTACCCACGGGAGGGTGCTTCAAATTCCGATAGAGAATGACTATTACTTAAGTTTTCCCATTCTTCATATGTCAGAAATAAAGCAACTGTTAAGTTTATTTCCTGCAGAAGATCAAAAAAGAATAGAGCGTACCATCGTTTTTCAGGAGACTTCCACTCTACTTTGTTAACTTGTATCTATCGTGGTGTAAAAAGAATATTCTAAGTACTTAAGGTCTAAAGCATAATCATGAGAGAAGACGTTAAACGTCAGAATAGAGGTTAATATGATTTATACTGTGACATGGAATCCAGCACTTGATTACATACTTCATGTAGAACATCTTACAAAAGGAAAAATACAACGCACTTATAAAGAAGAACTATACCCTGGTGGCAAAGGAATCAATGTATCCTTAGTTTTATCAGAGTTTGGCATTCAAAATATTACACTGGGATTTTTAGCTGGCTTTACAGGGACAGAAATAGAGCGGTTGTTAAAGGAAAAAGGATGTGAGACTAGGTTTGTCTATACCAAGGAGGGAATGTCACGCATCAATGTTAAAATTCGCGATAAGGAAGAAACAGATATTAATGCAAGAGGACCTGTGATTGAAAAAGAACACATCAATGGTTTGATGACTATACTTTCAAATCTAAACAAAGACGATTATATAGTACTTGCCGGGAGTATTCCATCAACGTTAGATAGTAATACTTATAAAATGATTTTAGAAACCATGGATTTAAAAGGTGTGAACACAATAGTGGATGCAGAAGGGGCGCTATTACGAAGTGCGTTACCATATCGTCCTTTTTTAATAAAACCGAATGAAGAAGAGCTAAAAGGAATATTTTCGGTAAACATTACAAAGAGGGAAGAAATTATTAATTACGCAGAGAAGCTACAAGAGCTTGGTGCAAGAAATGTGCTGGTTTCTCTGGGTGAAAAAGGAGCTATTCTTGTAACAGAACAAAAAGAAGTCTATCAAATGGAGGCAGAAAAGGGAGAGGTAAAGAATACAGTAGGTGCAGGGGATTCCATGGTAGCAGGATTTTTGGCAGGGTATATAAAAACAGGAAATTATCAAAAAGCATTTGAGTTATCTGTACAAACAGGAAGTGCTAGTGCATTTAGTGATTGGTTGCCAACCAAGGAGTTATATCCTCAAATATTCATGGACAAATAAAGGATAAGCCCTTATAATTATAGGCATTCTATAAAACTAAATGGGTAAATAAATATAATAATTTTAGAAGAATGGTTGAAACAAATATTCTTTGTTTTAGCTAAGAGTGTTACGCCTGCGTAATTTAAAGTACAATATTTTAATATGCGCAATAAGCATACGCAGAAAAGAGGTAAAAGATGATATTTGATACGCATGCTCATTATGATGATGAAGCATTTGATTTAGATAGAGATAAAATACTAAATAACTTAAAGAACGAAGGAATTGTAAACGTCGTAAATATTGGAGCTAATTTAGAAAGCTCCAAAACATCCATTGCACTTGCAAAGAAATATGATTCTGTATATGCAGCAGTTGGAGTACATCCGGACCAAACGAAGGAGTTAAACGACGAAAACTTTAAAACTCTTTGTGAGATGGCGAAGGAAGAGAAAGTGGTTGCAATTGGAGAAATTGGTTTAGACTATTATTGGGATGCTACGGATAGAGAAATACAGAAATTTTGGTTTAAAAAGCAGTTACACCTTGCAATGGAAGAAAAACTTCCAGTGGTTATTCACAGTAGAGATGCCGCTGCGGATACGCTTGAGATGGTGAAGGAAGCTACCTCATATGCAAAAGCACAGAATAAGAGCCTAACTGGGATTATACATTGTTTTTCTTATGGAACTGAAATAGCTGATTTTTATCTGAAACATGGGTTTTATCTTGGTATTGGCGGAGTTGTTACTTTTAAAAATGGTAGAAAGTTAAAAGAAGTTGTTATGAAAGCGCCGTTATCAAGTCTTGTTTTAGAAACAGACTGTCCTTATTTGGCACCTGTCCCTTATCGAGGGAAGCGAAATTATTCTGGTTATCTATCTCATGTAGTAGAGGAAATTGCACTTATAAAGAATGTAAGTACCGAAGAGGTAATAAGACAGACAACAGAAAATGCAAGGAAAGTTTATCAGTTGCATAGTTAGAAATCATATGAAAAGGCATAAGGAAAGAGGAAAATAAATGGCATATTTGGGAGATCCAAAACAGACAATTGAAGTATTAAATAAGTATCGTTTTATATTCCAAAAAAAGTTTGGACAGAACTTCTTAATTGATACTCATGTTCTGGAGAAAATTATTCGTTCTGCTGAGATTACAAAGGATGACCTAGTACTTGAAATAGGGCCGGGTATTGGAACGATGACGCAGTATTTATGTGAAAATGCAAGAGAAGTTGTTGCAGTAGAGATTGATAAGAATTTGATACCAATCTTAGAACAGGATACGCTATCATCCTACGATAATATAACGATTATTAACGAAGATATCTTAAAGGTTGATATTAATCAAATTGTGAAAGAGAAGAACGAAGGAAAACCAATCAAGGTAGTTGCAAATTTACCTTACTATATTACAACACCAATTATTATGGGCTTATTTGAAGCGCATGTTCCAATTGATAATATTACGGTTATGGTACAAAAGGAAGTTGCTGACCGTATGCAATCAGGTCCAGGAAGCAAGGATTACGGTGCATTATCGTTAGCAGTTCAGTATTATGCCGATCCATATATTGTTGCCAATGTACCACCGAACTGCTTTATGCCACGTCCTAATGTTGGCTCTGCAGTGATTCGCTTAACATTGCATCAGGATCCACCGATTAAGGTTAAGAATGAGAAGTTGCTATTTCGTTTAATTCGCGCTTCTTTTAATCAGAGAAGAAAGACATTAGTAAATGGTCTGAATAATTCACCAGAAATTTCGCTCTCAAAAGAAATGATTAGTGAAGCAATAAACGAGCTTGGTGTTACGGCTACAATACGTGGAGAAGCACTTACTTTAGAGCAGTTTGCAAAATTGGCCGATATTATTGATGAGAAAACAAAATAAAATGTAAAATGGAGGCTACCTGTGAAAGTTAAATTCTTATGTCGTTTACTTAACCGTCATAAGCAACAGATGTATAACCTGCTAACCATAGATAGTGAGGATAGAGTAAGAGAAGATATGATAGCTGGTGCACAGGTATATGAAGAATTTGGACTGCCACCATTTGCCCTTCTATATGAAGGGGAAGAGGTGGTAGGCTTTTTTATATTACTTTGTGTGGAAGAGGATAGTGACGGAGAGCTTGTTGCAGAGGGAAGATTTTATATTCGAGGAAATGAGAAGCTATATGTAGAATATCTAATACAAAGTTTGAAGGAAGAATACGAAGAGTTAAGACATCTGTCAGTACTTAGTGAAGAGAAAGTTCCTTATCTAACTTTTTTTCCTCACTATGCAGAGTGCTTTATGCGACTTTCTAGAGAAAGTAATATCAATCGTATGAACAATTCAGAAAGTAATTATTGTAACCGGGAAATTAGTCACTCCTATAAGGAGATTGACAAGACATTATTTCAAATTGAACCCATTGATAATATACAGGGAGTAGAAATACAGTTTTATCTTGAAGTTTTAAAAGATATCTTTTTCATGGATGAAGAAGTTGCAAACCAACATCTAAAGGAATGTTTAGATGATTGCGATTGTAACTTATATGTTGTAAAAATTGATAAAAAAATAATAGGTACGTGTGGTGCCTACATCGGAACTAAATCAAATACTATTTTTGATATTGCTATCTGTCAATCGGAACAGGGAAAGGGCTATGGAAGACTACTATTAGCGGAGCTTCTTTCGAAGTTAAACCACCCGTCAAAAGACATTATACTTCAAGTTAGTACAAAAAGTGAAGCTGCGTTTCATCTGTATGAAGAGTACGGTTTTGATATAGAGCAGAGATTATTTTTTTATGAAGTTTGGTAGAGATAGTTCGGTATAAAGTTTCGAGTTATATGTGTAGCATCGAAGGTGTAGGACATGGAATTAATCACGAAATATCGAATGAAATTAATCAAATGGTGATAAAACTTTTAAAAGGTGAGATCACGGAGTTAAGAGAAAATTGATAGTATAAGGATCTATTTTCTATAATGATCCATATTCTAAATATAGCAGTAAATGTAAGCCACGTAAGTGTAGTAATATCTTTTTTACCCATTGTAACCAGCTACTGTTTATACGATAATAAAAAAATAATCCATGAAAAGCTTAGGGCTTATCTTGGATTATTTTTTTTATAAACATAAAAAAATTTACTGAATTTTCTTTTGGTTTCCTCTATTTTAGTTTAACCTTTACTATTCTGTTCTTTAATTTTATCAGCGAGATCTTGCAGATAAAGATAGCGTTCCATCTTCTCGTCTAGCTTAAGTTCAAGATCCTCTTTCTCTTTCATAAGAGCATCTAATTTGGTGTACTCAGAGGCAGAGGCTGCAATGGCATCATCAAGATTAGAAATTTTTTGTTCTAGTTCTTCAATAACAGCATCAATCGTATCAAATTCTCGCTGCTCATTGTAGCTAAATTTTAATTTCTTTTCTGTAGTTCGTGATGATCTTGTGTTTGTATTATCCACAGTAGAATTGGATGAGTTACTACTATTGTTGATAGAGGTCTCATTTTCTCCTTGTGATTGTGGATAACGTTCCAGTGCATCTTTATAATCAGAATAATTGCCTTCATACTGACGAATTACGCCGTTTTCTTCAAAGGCAAAGATACGGGTAGCAATCTTATCAAGGAAGTAACGATCATGGGAGACTGTGATTACAATACCTTGAAAACCAGAGAGGTAGTCTTCAAGAATTGTTAAGGTTTTAATGTCTAAGTCGTTGGTTGGCTCGTCCAGTACAAGAACATTTGGAGCATCCATTAATATCTTTAATAGATAGAGACGACGTTTTTCACCACCACTTAACTTAGAAATCAACTGATGTTGCATTGAACCAGTAAAGAGAAATCTTTCACACATTTGAGAAGCAGTGATGGTTCCCTCTGTAGTTTCAATAAAGTCTGCTGTATCACGGATGTAATCCAGTACTTTTTGGTTTTCATCCATGTATTCATTTTCTTGAGAAAAATAGCCGATCTTTACGGTAGTTCCCATGGCTACAGAACCACTGTCAGGTTCAATTGTTTGGGTTAAGATACGAAGTAGTGTGGATTTTCCGCATCCATTTGGGCCAACTATTCCGATATAATCTCCAGGTAAAAATATATAGGAAAAATCCTTAATTAGAGTTCGGTCTTCGTAGGATTTACAGATGTTTTCAAGTTCTATTGTTTTTTTCCCTAATCGTGAAGAAATTGAGGACATCTCTACAGACTGATCTGCTTCTATTTTTTTTCGGTCACGTAGATCTTCAAAGCGTGCTATATGAGCTTTTTGTTTGGTAGAACGGGCTCTTGCACCACGCATCATCCACTCAAGCTCTACACGGTAAAGACTCTTATTCTTTCTTTCTGTAGCAAGCTCCATTTCCTCTCGTTCTGCCTTTAGCTCTATGAATTTTGAGTAGTTAGCAGTATAAGAATACAGCATGCTTTTATCTAATTCCACAATACGATTAGTAACATGGTCAAGGAAATAACGGTCATGGGTTATCATAATATAAGCGCCGCGGAACTTTTTAAGATAGTCTTCAAGCCATTCTGTCATGGAACTATCCAAATGGTTAGTAGGCTCATCAAGAACTAGGATGTCGGCTTCCGTTAACAAGGTACGAACGAGTGCAATTCGTTTCTTTTGTCCACCAGATAGATAGGTAGTTTTTTGGTCACAGTCTTCAATTCCAAGCTTTAACAGCATTGCTTTAGCTTCTCCAGCAAGATTTCGATATTCTTCTTTGGCTGTCTTTCCTTTAATCACGTTTTCAAGAATGGTAAGGGATTCATCGAACTGAGGGGTCTGAGGTAGATAGTCAATCCTAACGTGCTTGCCTTTGGTTATGGTACCTTCGTCTGGTTCTTCTATTCCTGCAATTATCTTTAACAGTGTTGATTTACCAGTTCCATTAATTCCAATCACACCAATTTTATCATTTTCATGAATCCCAAGGCTTACCTTATCAAACAGCATACGTTCGGTATAACTTTTGCTGATGTTTTCCATGGTTAATAAATTCATAATATACTCCATTCTAAGCACATCTGTGCATGGTAATAATACATTTTACACTATTTGCATTTTAAACGCAATGGTGGGGCGGGTTGCCATTCTAGTTTAGCTCCAGCGTGTATTTTTTGTCATAGGTCGATGGAACATAACATATATTAGGTTAAGACGGGCTCATCATATAATATTCTAGGGAATAGAGCAAGAACGGTATAGTGGAAGAAAAGGGGTGCTGTATGACCAATTACAAACGTTTTGTATCGTATTTTTATCAATACGATTCGGGAAGAAAAATTAACAATACTGGATATGCGAGGATAGAAACAAGTGATGAATTATGTAAGGTTTCTTTAAATTGTAATCTAAGAACGATTCCTGGACGGGTATGCAGAGTTTACTTTGTAAAAAGAAATCGTGATCAATCGGAAGGAATTTTAACAGGAACTGCTATAACTAAGGCAGATGGAGTAGAGGCTAGAGTTACGATGCCAAAAGGCGTGATGGAAGATACAAATGTTCGTTTCTACGATATCACAGGAATAGTAGTTTGTTTTTCAAAGGATAATTATTTTGTTACAGAATGGGATAACATTCCCATTACATACCATCAGGTTGCTTCGTTTGAAGCAAAAAATTCTGGTAACCTAGTGGAAGTGAAAGATAAGAAGGAGGAGAAGAAACAGCCTTCTATTGTTGAAATAGTTGATACGAAGTCAGAGAGGGTAATAGAGGTTGTTGAGGTAATACCAGAAAAAACAAATCTAGAAAAAGAGTTTATTATACATTCGGGTTCTGAACCAAAGAATCATTTAAACAAGATAGAAACAATCGTAGAAAGTAAGTTGGCAAAGGAAGAAGATAGGCTAGTAGAGAATAATGATACTGTTGTAAATGCAGAAAATCGGATAGCGGTAAATAATCATACTTTTGTAAATGTAGAAGATATAGTAATAATTGAAGATACGGATGATAGGAAAGAGCAAAATATGATAGAAGAAATAATAGAGGAATCCTATAAAATAACAGAAGAATTAGAAGATAGGGTACTAAAAGCAGCCACTATTACAGAATCTTCTAGGTTAAAAGAGGAAGGTTTTAATCTTACTGATGAGGAGAAGGAGAGAAAGGAAGAAGCAAAGGAAACGAAATCAGAGGAGAACTTTAAAGTCTCCTCCATTGAGGCAGCTAATCTGATAGAAAGTAAAGAAGATTCTTTTATAGAGGATGAGCTAGTACTTGATGATAATGACGAGCTAGTAAATGTAGCAAATTGTAACACTACACCCAAAGTGTCCGAGAAGGAAGGCTGGTGCGATCACCCGTCGGCAAGATCCATTATGGATCGTTTTCCTCATATGTATCCTTTTGATGACGGAGAAATAACCGAATGTGTTCGTATTGAACCAAAAGATCTTGGGTTACTACCTATTGATGCCTGGGTTCTCGGGAATAATAGTTTTTTACTTCATTCTTTCTGTTCATATCGACATCTTCTTTTTGCAAAAAAGATTACAAGAGATGGTATATACTATATGGTAATGGTACCGGGTGCTTATAATGCACGAGAAAAACATATGGCATCTATGTTTGGATTTAAAGATTTTAAATGCTCAAGAAGGCGTAAATTAAGAGATGGAGATTTTGGATATTGGTATACGTACATTGATTATAGCAATGCCTCTACTTGCTAATCTGCAATCTAAATGGAGTATAAAAAAATCATAAAAATAGGAGGTAAGCCTATTATCTGGCTTACCTCCTATCTTTATGTTATTAGAAGATTTTAAATATCAGAATAAAGTAGAGAATACTTTAAATGATCTTCTCTATTTCCACATACTTCAAATCCACCTCGAGTGATACCTTCTAGATGGAAATTTAATTTTTCAATAAGTCGAATGGAGGGAAGGTTATTTTTCATGATATCAGCCTCTATTCGATATAGATAGTAATTATGAAATATTCTTGGTATAAGAAAAGAGATTGCTTCTGTTGCATAACCTTTATGTAACATGGAGGAGGACAACTTATAACCTAGTTTGCAGGTGTTTTCAGGAGCTTTTTGTATATGATAAAAGTTTACAGAACCAATAATTTTATGAGTATTATTTTTCTCAAATAGATAATAACGGACTCCTTGATTATTTAGAAATAATTGTTGCTCTGCGGATAGGAGAGAACGTTGGTAGTTGGAAGTGTAAAAGTTTTTCGGACGTAATGGCTCCCAAGGCTCAAAATGAGATCGGTTTATCTGATAAAAATTGAGAACGGAAGGAGCCCAACTCGGATCTAAAATTTTTAAAACAAGATGATTAGTATAATATATTGAATCCAAAAAACTCCTCCTTTAAAACAATCAAAATTTAGTCTATCCCGCGTAAGGACGTATTTGGTAGATAGGGTCTTACGATTTCTAGTAATTTGGTTAATTCCTGTTTACTGTAACCTGTAAGCCCAGTACCGATTAAGTCACCAGAGTCAACAAATGCTTGTAGATAATAAGGGGATGATCCTTGAAGCCATTGACCAATTTCCTCCATATCTTTTTTGGTATGTAGCTCACGAACAACAGTAGTCCGAAATTCATAGGGAATTAACCCTTCTTTTAGAAGACTCACAGATTCTTCGATGGTATCAATTTTAAGTGTTTCAGTTCCACAGGTTATTGGATAGCGATCTTTGCTATTTTTAATATCCATTGCTACCATATCAATACTATGATCTTCTATTAGTTCTCGTAATAGTTTAGGATGAGTACCATTTGTATCTAGCTTAATGGAATATCCCAGTGACTTAACTTGTCGTATAAAATCAATAAGGTCTGGCTGCAACGTTGGTTCACCACCTGAAATACATACCCCTTCTAATACATGTTTACGAGAGGATAGAAAATTTAGAATCTCTTCTTCTTTATATTGTGAAATTTCTATTGAAGGTAGAACAAGAGAGGCATTTTGGCAAAACGGGCAACGTAAATTGCAGCCTGCGGTAAATATTGTACAAGCAAGATGTCCGGGGTAATCTAAAAGAGTAAGTTTTTGTAACCCACTAATTTTCATGTTGTTCCTCCTTTTTCTTTTCTTTTTCTTTCTTTTTTTGTTCTCGAAGTGATACAAAAAAGTCTTGTAATAATTTCGTACATTCCTCTTGCATAACGCCTGTTTCTAACTCAACCTGATGATTGAATTTATCCATTTGCAATAAATTAAGAATGGAACCGGCGCAACCAGCTTTGGGATTCATAGAACCGATAATAACACGATCCATACGAGATTGAACAATAGCCCCTGCGCACATTTGACAAGGCTCTAGAGTAACGTACATTGTACAACCTTCCAAACGCCAATCCTTAAGGTATTTGGTAGCTTTTTCTATAGCAAGTATTTCAGCATGAGCCAGTGTAGTTTTTTTTGTATTTCTCTTGTTATAACCACGAGCAATGATTCTATTATCATAAACAATAACACAACCAATTGGCACTTCTCCAATTAGGGCAGCCTTTTTTGCCTGTGCTATTGCAGCTTTCATATATTTTATTTTATCATCCATTTATTAAAGTCTCCTTATAGTAACTGCAATTATCTTATCCTAGGATACCTTGATTTTTATAATTAATCAGATTACAGATATAATTATCTTCATTATAGCATTTTGATGTAGAAGTACAAGGAGTGATATTCTATCATTAGGATGTAAATTAATAACAAAATAAGATAGAAAATTAATAGAAGGATTGCTAGGAAACCAGTAACAGGATTGCTAGGAAACTAGTAGCAGGATTGATAGGAAACTAATAGCAGGATTGCTAGGAAACCAGTAGCAGGATTAATAGGATCCAGTAGTAGGATTAATATGATGTCCTATGGGATTATTGATACGAAAACTGATCGGGATATTGCGAAATAAGAAACGATTCTATGGAGTGTATGAATGAAAGGTAGAAATATTAAACGTTTGTTTGTTATAAAATCATAAGATTTCAAACATTTATTTGACACATTCTGGGAATATGCTGATGTTTATAACGAAAAGAAAGTGGGCATGCTACAAAAGTTAGTGGCATTAGGTTCCAAGGAATACCTAAATACCAACAAATCTAACGGAGGAATAAGCTATGAAATTTGGGGTTTTTAATCAGAAGGAAGTTGGGGAAGCAATTAAGATAACGGAGGAAGAAGATATTTTTTTAAAAAGAAGAAAAAAATATCGTCGTTTTTTGGTTAGTGCACTTGTAATAGTTTGTATTGGAATCGTATCGTTTACTGTTGGAACTCGTTCTGGCAGAGGGATTTTTTATAATATAGCAGGATTATGGCTGCATGATGCTATGGATACTTCACCAGAAGTACTTCAACCATTGGTAACGCCTTATGAAGAAAATAATATGGATGTGGATTCTGTTGATATGGTTGATGTCTTTTCAGAAGCACAGATAACAAAAACACCAAATAAAAATATTGTTCCAAGGAGTGAAGAGGCTGTAATTAATTTTCTCTTAATTGGAATTGAAGAGATTGATCACGCTAGAAACACAGATGTTATGATGATTGCTTCTATCAATAAGGAGAGTAAGGATATAACGCTTGTGTCATTGCTTCGTGATACCTATATTGAGTATGAGGAAAATCGAGCAAAAAAATTAAATGCCTTTTATGCATCCGGAGGAATGAGTTCACTCATTGGTGTAGTGGAAGAACATTATCGTATTAAAATTGATGGTTATGCTTATGTAAACTTTGCTTCATTTGAGAAAATTATTGATGAATTAAATGGGATTGATATAGAGCTTGGAGCGATTGAGGCTGCTTACTTAAATGTAGAAAATTACATTTCTAATCCTGCCAATCGAACTGTAAATACAGGAATGAATCATCTAAACGGTAACCAAGCACTTGGCTATGCTAGGGTAAGAAAGGTGGAAACTTTAGGTGGTGCTAAAGATGATTATGGAAGAACTTTAAGGCAGCGTCGTGTATTGAATGCGATATTTGAGAAATATAAAAAGAAAAATGTATTTGATTTATTATCCATCACCTCAAAATGTCTTTCTTATGTAAAAACAAATGTAACAAGCCAACAAATATCAAATACAATTGAATGTATTGTTGAGGATGGGATAACAACTTTAAATTCAGAACGTTTCCCTTACAATGGGTTGTTTGAGTCTCCGTTAGAGTATAATGGTATTACCTACCCTATTCTTCCTAATTGGGAAGAAAATATAGTGCGCTTGTATCAGGATATATATAAAGACACAGAAGAAGAAGCGAGAGCTGCGTATTTAGCTACTGAGAATTAGAACATTGATTAGGTTTTCCCAAAACATGAGCTTAGTCAAGTGAATCTATCAATGGAATAAAATAACCAAAATTTGAAAACTTACTTAACCGGGATAAGTATTGACAAGTAATAAAAAACAAAGTATACTAAACCTTACCTCGCACTAAGCTAAGATTTTCTTGTGCTTGGTAAACGAATGGTATCCTATTTAGGATACTGCTTATAAGGTAGCAATAAGACCACTGGTCTTTTTATTGTTATAAAGTTTCCGTGCAGCCGGGGAGATAGCGGTGCCCTGTACCTGCAATCCGCTACAGCAGGGGTGATGTCTTGCCTAGGATAACTTATTGCATAGCTGCCCTCTATAAGTGACGTTGACGTTTGGGTCTTACGCAATGAAAATTTGTGAACCGTGTCAGGGCAGGAATGCAGCAGCACTAAGCAAAACCTTTCGTGTGCCGTGAGGGTGCCTGGACCGAGTTAACTGTAGAGGTAACGTTTGTGGTAATTATTCGAAGCAAGGCGCACGGATTATTAATACATGACTAATTATCCATATATAATAATAAGAAATATGCCGATATAAAAAAAGTATAGCCTGCTTTTTATATCGGTTTTTTTGTATCTATTTTTCGTTTATCGACAAAAAGAGAAATTATACTTTCGTAATATGCAAAATTCGATTATAATAGAGAGTATGGGACATCTTGATTTGAGCGTGTGCGAAAGCATGATATAAAAGTTAGATTGATAATAAAGTTTTCTTTAAAATCAAGGATGGGTAAGGCTATAATTACACACAAAAGCAAGGAGGCGCAGCATTTGTTATTAAAACCTAATACGGTCAATCAATTATTAAAAAACACCGTTATTTTCCAAGAACAAGAGGAAGTAACTTACATATGCATGGTGCTAAAAGGTCGTATAACTGCGATTAATCATGGGAGCCGAGTTGTCTTAACGCAGGGATGTATGTTTGGCATTCATGATTTGTTTTTGGGGAGATACTTAAGTAATTATGTGGTGTCAGAGGACGCAGTTATTTTTCCATTCCAAGTTCGTGGAGTGGATTCCCTTCATGAAATTTTTGCGATTAATAAAGATTATCAAGGGGTAATAATGTATTCCCTTTGTTACTATATCAGGGAACTAAGCCATGTATTAGAGGAAATTAGTCGATGTGATGAGTCTCTATATGAGTATTTAAAAGAGGAATATTCCCTGTATGTTAAGGAAGGCCAAAGTAATAAGTTTCATGTGAATGCATTACCCAAGATTGAAGAATTAGAGTTATACAGTTCAGAGGCTGATTATAATCATAGAGAAGCAGAGTTTTTTTGTGAATGTTCCAATTTGCCATTGGTTGCAGTAAAAGAATTTTATGGATATAGTGAGAGTATGACGATGGCGCATATCGAGGCTGCATCTGCAATTCTTGCGAATCTCACATTAGAGTGTCTTGAGATTACAACTCACCTTGAAGAAGCCTTTCTACTTCTTATGAATAACAATGAAATGTGCCTATTTAAAAGAACAGTAGCACTTTATCAGGAATTTAGAAAGAATGGTTTCATTAATCAAGGCCTGATGCGTCGGATTGATGATATGGTAGATCGTATCAATACTGTAGATAAGATATTATCTCTATATACGAATCATAGTGTAACGTTAGATCGTAAAGATTTTGAAGAACGATATCTAAGTCTTGTTGTAGGAAGTGAACCAGAAGAAACGAAGAAAGATGAAACTGCGGATATTAAGGTAATGGTAGATTCACTACGTGGTTCTATGGGACAGATAATTAGGTTCGTTGAGTTAGAAAAAGAAAAGGAATTGGCATTTTCCAAGGCTGTTGAATATTTTGTAAACGCAGAGGATCGTTTATCACCTGACGATGTTATGAGGTTAAGCAGAAAAGAAATTACAAAGTATTATTATGAAATCTATGAACGTGCTTTTTTAATTTCGTATAAGAAGGAAAAACCGATACCTAAGGCTGTTGATTTGTTTTTAAAATATGGATTAGTAGATGAGCGTCTATTGACAGAGCAACAACTTTATTCGTTATGTAAATTAGATGCTGGAACAACAGTAGGACCGTGTCGCATTTATACGTTATATGAATGGTTAAGCTTGATTATGCAAGGGAAAAGAGAACCTTCAAAAAGTGAATTCGACTTAGATTATACAGATAATCTAAGGACAATGCGTAAAAAAGGCGAGATTACAGAACAGGAAGAAAAAGAACTTCGCGTTAATGTAGAGAAAAAATTACATTATGAAGTTACCAATATGTTCGCTTATAATAACAAATTGTTAAATGGACAAATCTCTATTTTTCTTCCTATTCTTTATAAAGAACAATTCTATAATGTAATAGAGAGAGCGTTTGTTACGAAGCAAAGAATTAATGACTCCTTTGAAAAAGTATTGCAAATAGATTATTCTGCCTTCCACCGTGAAGCACTTTATGTCAATGCAGAAGCAGGGATTGAGAAAGAGTACATTATGAAACAAGTACTTCCAGAGATTATTATTCTACCAATCGCAGGATCAAATGGTTCTATGTGGCAAGAGATTAGTGATAAGAGGAGAACCAATCCAGGGCGTTTTTTATTTCCACACTTTATCGATTCCAATTTAGACGATGTTATGATACGATTGTTTGGGCGATTCCGTTGGGAATTATGTAGATCTATTCAAGGAACTGCTTGGAATGACTTGAAACATAAGTCTCTTACCTCAGAATACGTAGATTATATTCAGTTCTACCGTAGAAATCATGATTTGTCTGAGGAACGGAAAGAAAAGTTAAAGCTACAGATTCAAAAGGGTAGAAATAATACAAGAGAAATATTTGTAATAGATTATGAAGCTTGGATAAAAGGGGAGGCATTTGGTGCCATTCGACTGAATAAAGTGGCAAGAGAGATTCTTGCTACTTATTGTCCATTCTCCAAAGAAATACGTGAGAAAATGATCATGCAACCGCTGTTTGTGGAGGCATTTGGTAAATTCCAACGTAATACTGCCAAGAAAATAAGAGAATTAGAGCTTCGTTTCCATTCGTTAGCGAAGGAAAAAATTGAGTTAACCAAGGAATTAGAGGACACCATGTCCTTTTATCGGAATCTGTAATATTTAATGCCCCAGTGGTTTTCAAGAGTAATCGCTGGGGCAGTTTGCGTAATCTGGAGGAAACATGAACCATACACTACGAAATGACATTGTAAATAATCATAGCACACGAATGCAATATTTAAAAAAATACATACCATTTTTTTTGTTGCAACAGGTATCTATGACTCAATTTAAAGATGGAAAGTACGCCATTGTTGACATGGGCTATGTAACAATGGCTCTTCTTCGTTATTTTATCGAAGAAAACCACTTTAATGAAAGGAGCGTTACCTATCAGGAGGTCGCAGAGTTTTTAGCTGACTTACTAAAGAACGATTTTTCATTGTCTCTTTCTTGGGAGGAAGAAAAAGAGTTGATTGATTACCTGTTTGATAAAATAAAAAATGATGGAAAACCGTTTGTCATGGAGTATTTTGATCCAGCAAAGAAAAAGCAAATAACAGCCAGAGTAAAACTATTAGAAAGTAAATTACTTGCTGGATGTGTCGTCTATTCTGTTACCGCAGACGCAATCGAGTTTTATTTAGAAACCAAAGAAGTAAAGGAAGAAAGTAAGATTAATATCCAGCAGCTTCTACTTGAAAAAATGATAGAAACCAAGAATTTTAAGGGTGGTACGGAAGTAGTTAGAAGGATTAACAGTGAAGTCAATCGTCTTAGACTTAGAAAGCAAGAAGTCTTAACTTTACTAGGTGTTAATGTGTTTGAAGGTGCAAAAGCGTTAGAAGAATTTCAAAGGATTGGAATGCAGTGGTTTGATAGAGAACAAAAGGCCTTCTTGCGAAACAAAGATCTAACAGAGCAAGCAATGAAAAAGGCAAGTATGGCAGGGGTTAGTTATCAGACATCTTTAAAAGAGATTTATGAGCTTGAAACGGAACTAAAGAAGGCAATGACCAATCATAGTAGACTTCTTTCTGATTGTACAGATCTTCAGATGCGATCAGATGAGATGATAAGAAAGCATAAATTTAGTCGTTTACGAAATGCCTTTGATTTTACGGACTATGTAGAAAAAGCTAAGAAGATAAATGATGTATCTTTGTTAAAATCCATTATTTCTCCTTTATTTTCTCCAAAGATTACGAAGACGTTTTTCCTTGGAAATATCGATGAACTCTTAAGTTACACCGGTCAAAAAGAGGAGGTCAGTGAAACAGTAGAAGAAGTGAAAGAAGAAATTTATCGGTTTGAAGATGAAATAGAGGAAGAGAGAATATCACAAAACTATGAAGCGTTAATTAAAACCCTACTGGATATGTTACTTGTAAGGGAGAGTTTCTCCCTTGCTGAGTTTAATAATGAACTTGAGTTAAAGTACTTTGATGATATTTTTAAAAATAGTGATTACTACTCCTTTTTAGTGCATCTTAGCCAAAAAAAAGAATACGATCTTCGTGAGGTAAGAAAACATCAGGACACCTTCTTTGATGGATTCTTAGCTAGATTCCTTGAGGAAGCAAGACATGAGAGATATCGAAAAATTCATTTTTCTCTGAAACTTTTATCAGATCAAGAGGGAGTGAAAGAGAAGATTACCCATTTAATCACGGATATATCGGGGAATCGTGAATTCGTTACGACCAACATTTTATTTGTAAGGCACTAGGAAATTACACGGATATTTGTGTCTGGATAATCCTCGGTACAAATTCCCGGCCGACAAAGAAGGTGGGAATAGAATTTCTAAGGTGTCAAAATGAGTAAAGATAGGAGATTTATACGATGTTAAATAATAAAAGTCTTGCAAAGGCCATGGAGGTGTTTCAGGCGTTAATTATTGGAGAAGAAATCAGCCTGGAAACTGGAAAAAATGCAGATTATTATGAGGCTTACAGTAACAACGCCGAGGTCAATGATATTGTGGAACAAATGGCCAAAGGGATGAACTTAAAAATCTACGATTATAATTACAGCTTATTCTTAACGGCGGGAGACCGTAATCGTGTGTTTGGTTACACCAACGAAGAACTAAAGCGTGCCATGGGGTTACGTCTCAATAAAGAGCTATACCTTTGCTACTTTGTTATGTATATCATTATGGTAAGTTTTTATAGCGATTCTGCAACGTATACGTACACTGAGTATGTGAGAATTGAGGAAATTCTAGAGGCAGTAAGCCGAAATCTTGGTAATATGATACGTAATATCAATATCTTAGTGCGTAATGAGCTAGAAGAAAGTAGCTTTGAAACTCTTGCAATAACGTGGGATGAGCTTCCTGTGGTAAGTAGTGAGGACACCAATGGTATACGTGCAGGGAGAGGTTCTAAATCTGGATATGTAAAGCTTGTATTTAACTTTTTAACTCAGCAAAATCTTTTTGTAGAAGCACAGGAAAAGTATTATCCAACAGATCGTTTCCATGCGATGGTAAAAAACTATTTTGAAGAAGAGAGAGGAAGACTCTATGAAATGCAACAACAACTAGAGGAAAAGGAGGGGCAGGAGGATGCCGCACATTAATCGTATCCGTGTAAATAACGTAAAATATAACTTTGGTACGCAGGCGTATGATGATTTTATCATGAAACCCTTCTGCCATAATACACTCTATGACCTAGCAAATGGTGGTGGTAAAAGTGTATTAATGCTACTGATGCTGCAAAACATGATTCCAAATTGTACTTTAGATGAGAAACAGCCAATTGAAAAGTTATTTCGTACTGGGGATGGAAGTCAGACCATTCATTCCTTAATAGAGTGGCGATTAGATGATTTTGATACCGAGAATGGATTCCGTTATATGTTAACCGGATTTTGTGCAAGGAAAGCGACAAATCAAATACCAGAAGAGGTGAAGGATACCGCTTCGATTGAGTATTTTAATTATTGTGTCTTTTATCGTGAGTATAATGAGAATGATATCAAGAATCTGCCTCTGGTAAAGGATAAAGAGAGGATTACTTATACAGGGCTTAGAAAATATCTGAAAGACTTAGAACGTGATAATAATTATGTAGTAAAGATATTTGACAAGAAGAAGGAATATCAGGCGTTTGTCGCTTTGTATGGAATCTATGAAAGTGAATGGGAGATTATCCGTGGAATTAATAAAACGGAAGGTCATGTTAGAACTTACTTTGAAACAAACTATAAAACAACTCGTAAAGTGGTAGAGGATTTATTAATTGAAGAGATAATTCAAAAGTCGTTTAGTCAGAAGGCTGGCGGTAGCGAGGAAGATGAGTCGATGTCTAAAACCTTACTGGATATTAGAGAAAAGCTGTTAGAGTTATCTCGATGTAAGGATGAAATTTCGAATTACGATAGACAAATAGAGGTATTACTAAATTTCTCTCAGCGT
Source organism: Bacillota bacterium (assembly GCA_023387655.1). Classification (GTDB taxonomy): domain Bacteria; phylum Bacillota; class Clostridia; order Lachnospirales; family Lachnospiraceae; genus Lachnoclostridium. Next base: position 20,600 of record JAEWHR010000117.1, on the reverse strand, counting down.
TTAGAAGGATTTGTAGGACTATACAAAGAAAAAGAACAGTACGAAGAAGAATTAGAGAAGGTATATCTAAAAGCCTCAGATATGACAGAGGAGTCCAAACTAAAGTTTGAAAGCCTTGAAGAAAAAGTAAGTCTGAGTGAAAGAAGTTATGAAGAACTAAAAAAACGCCTTGAAAGTATTCGAGTATTTGAAGCAAAGAAAGAGGCGAAAGCTCTTCGTGAGCGATTAGAAAAAACAGAAGAAGATTACCAAACGCTGATGGAAAAACTGCAAATGCATCGGAATCAGTTAATGAAAAAGGAATCAATGAATGATTACCTAGAGTATCTTAGAGAAAAGCAGAAGCGAAATGAGGTTTTAGAATCCATTCGTGCGGTACAGAACAACAATTTTGATCTTTTATCTGAGATTCAATCATTAGTGTTCGAAAAGAAAAGACGTATTGATGCATATAAAACAGAGAGTATTCGTTTCTTAGAAAACCTAACTCTTGAGATAACGTCAGTACAAAAAGCTCTTGAGATAGCAAATGAAAAAGCATTATCTGGAGAAAAGGAATATGCGGTTGTAACCCACCAGTTACAGGAGTTAAAGGATAAGAGACAGGAACTTGGGGAAAAGACTACAATTCTCATGAGAGAGGCAAATCTTTTATTATTAGAGGAAACAGAGAAGCAAAAACTGACAAGTGAAACAAGACTTACTTCGCTGAAAGAAAAGAAGAAAGCAACAGAAGAGAAAAAGTTACAGGAAGAAGCATTCTATCAGGAAGCAAAAATCAATGTAGCAAAGCTTTCACTCCAAAGGTCCACCATTGTGGAACAGCTAGAGGAAGATGAGAAACAGATTGAAAAAATTGTTGCTGATCGTAATAAAATAGAGCAATTACTACGTGTTTATGGTCAAAGTAACTTAAAAGAGTTAAAACAGGAAATCTATAAACGACTTAGAAAGATAATCCAAACTATTGCCACAGAAAAAGAATTGATTCTAAAACTAAAAAAAGAAAAAGAAGATTTGGAATCGGGACGTTTTTCCGGAAACGAAGAGGTACTACAACTTGCGGCATCGCATCTTAAATCTCGCTATGGTATCGATGCGATAACAGGGATAGAGTATCTTCATACGAAAGATACCAAGAAGCGAAGTGAATTAATTCAAAGTCTACCATATCTTCCGTATGCGGTAGTCCTAAGAGAAGAGGAAAGTACAGAAGATATTACATTGACAGGAAAAGAATTTGAGGAATATGTAATTCCGATAATACTAGAGCAAAGTTTAAATAGAATAGATAAGTTAGCCTTACCAAAAGGAATTAACCTATTGGCAAAAGATCAGAGCATACTTTTTAACGAAACGCGCCTTAGGAAGGAAGTTAATAGACTAGAGGATGAGATTAAGGCAAGCGAAGGTCGTATCTACCGATTAGAAGATCAGGAAAAAACATATTCTGAAGATGAGGAAAAGGTATCCTTTTTCCAAGGAAATCAGGAAGAAACTTATGTGCTGTTGATGGAAAGTGCCAAGACTCGTAGACAAAAGCTTGATGAGGTAGAAGCTGAACTGAAAAGAAGACAGGAAGAGTGTCAAGAAAGAAAAGTCCAGATAGAAGCCCTTGGTCCGTTAGTTGATGAGTTATTAAAGGATATTGAAGTGACAAGTAGAGAGATTAGTCTACTAGAGGAATTAACCATACTGAAAAAAGATTTTACGTCTTATGAAGCTAGCATTGCGAAGGAAGAAGCTAGAAAAGAAAAGATAAAAGAGCTTCTGTCTCAGGTCATAGAAGAAAGGGTTTCGCTATCGGAAAAGGGAAGAGAGCTAGAGTCTATTAGAATGTCTAACAAAGAAGCTTTAAATAAACAAGAACTCTTATGGGAAAGTAAATACCAGCTTTATTATAAAGAAGGCGAGTATCCAGTGTTATCCCTTACAGAAGAAGAGTTAACGACAAAGCTTCATGGATGTTTATCTGCATTAGAATCAAAACATACGGATTTAGAAGATAAGAACCGTTTAGTTAATTCTTATGTGAATGCAATGAATCGTTGTCTTAAGAGCATTCAAGGTAGAAGTATTTCCTTAACTTTATTAGAGCAGATGCAACAGGAAAATCGTTTGTTTGAAACAAGCGAGAGTGAGATTTCTTCTTTACAAGAAACTTGCAAAACACTTGAGAAGGAGTCTGGGAACAAGAAGGAAATATGCGAATCTTTACGTTCTGATTATCATAGATTGCTTGGTAAGTGTGATCAAGCTGTCAGTGCATTAACAGAACAATATGGCGAAGGCCCTTTTGAATCTTTTGAAGGCTTTGATTTAGAGCGATTAACGATTGATACCAAGGAACAATTAAATCGCTTGGAGGCAGAGGCAAAGAGATATCAGAGTATATTAGAAGATTGTAAAAAAGAAGAGGCTTTATTCCTGGGGATTAAAAAAGATGTAGAACGCATGAGAAAGAATACCAATACTTCTGTAATTACGGAGAAACTTTTAGATCCTCATCGAGTAAAATATACCGGACTTAGCACAGAAGAGGTTCTCTTAGAATTAAAGGAGCTTGAGTCACACTTTGAAGAAAATGAAAAGCGAGTGAAACAAAAACAAGAGGAATTTACTCATAATAAAACTAAGACGATGGATACCCTTAAACTACTAGGTGCTGTTATGTTAGCAGATGAGATCAGTCAGAATGTTAAACTTCCTACCACAGAAGCTGAGACGAGAAAATTAATTGCAAGTCTTAGTGAAGTTAACGATTGTTTGGCACTAGAAAAGGATCGTATCTTTAAGGGAATTGAAGATATGCAAAATATCAAAAATAATTTTGAAAACCAATGTTTACAGCGTTGTATTTACATTAAAACGGAATTAGAACGTCTTCCTAAACTTTCTCGAATTACACTTGAGGGAGAATTAATCCCGATGATTTCATTACACATTCCATATGTGAAAGAGGAGTTTTATAAGGATAAGATGTCTTCTTATATTGATGAAATCGTAATGGGTGCGGATGCTATGAAGGACCTAAATGAAAGACTTAAGTTTATTCGTAATGCATTGTCTTTAAAGAAGTTATTTTCAGTTATTGTCACTGATATGAATGCAATCAAGCTTAGTCTTTATAAAAGAGAGCGTATCAAAGAGCAAAGTCGTCATCTTCGCTATGAAGAGGCAGTTGGAAGTACAGGACAATCCCAGGGTATTTATACGCAGTTTTTAATTTCGATTATTAACTATATTACTAATATCAATTCTCATAGAACAGAGAATAGCGGATTGCGTAAAGTTATTTTTATTGATAATCCATTTGGTGCAGCAAAGGACGTATATATCTGGGAGCCAATCTTTGAGCTTCTTAAAGCAAATCAGGTACAATTAATTGTTCCTGCCAGAGGTACTACTCCAGCGATTACGAGTCGATTTGATGTTAATTATGTTCTAGGACAAAAATTAATTGACCAGAGACAGCAGACCGTTGTGGTAGATTATCATAGTTCTGTAGAGGCAAGAGAGACGGAATTCACTCCATTAAGATATGAGCAGACGAGTTTTGATTTTTATCAATAGGAGTACAATTGCAGAGGTAAATTAGAAGAGTTCCGAAAAAGAGTATTATTTAGTCTGATTAGGAAATTATCTAATTTACCGCTGCTATTTTTTTGTTATGCTTAATAGTTCATCACTTTTTGTTAATGGGGTCTATTTCAGTTTATGTATAGTGAGAACTATAAAGAGTTGTGGCTCAATTGTATTGTTCTATGGATAATACTTGTTAATTAGAAACGATAATGATAATATTAGGTTAGATTGTGTCAAAAAACGGAGAATTGTATTCGGAAAGAAGGGTTAACAATGCTAGAGGTAAAACATGTACATAAGGCTTATCAAAATCATACTGCGGTAGAGGATATCAGTTTTCGAATGAAACAGGGTGAAATTACAGGCTTAATTGGTCCAAATGGAGCAGGAAAATCTACGACAGTATCGATGATAGCTACTTTACTTCGACCAGATAAGGGGCAGATTCTTTTTTGTGGAGAAGACATTGCAAAAAATCCTAAAATAATTCGGAGTTCCTTAGGATACGTACCTCAAGACATTGCATTATATGAATCACTAACTGGAATGGACAATTTTGAATTTTGGGGAAATGCCTATCATTTATCAAAAACTCAAAGGAATGAACGTATTAAGCAATTAAGTGATATGATAGGTTTTACCGAGAGTGAGTTAAAACGAAAAGTGAAAGAGTATTCTGGCGGTATGAAACGAAGATTAAATATTGCAGTTGCTCTGTTGCATGATCCCAAATTGGTTATCTTAGATGAACCAACCGTTGGTATCGACTTACAATCGAGAAAACAGATTTTATCCGCCATTGAGCAGCTTAAGATGAATGGAACAGCAGTTTTATATGTTGGTCATTATTTAGAAGAAGTAGAACGTTTATGTGACCGGGTACTCATTTTTAATCAAGGAAAATGTGTATGGAATGATACCGTATTAAATTCCTTAACCTTAAGAGGACAGAAAATCTCTCTAGAACAACTCTATGAAGAATTAAGTTTAAATTAAATAAGACGAGTTGAGATAATGGGTATAAAAGTGTAGTTTATTTATGAGATGAAAGTCAATGATTTCTAAACGATGTATATAGTCATATACGTTTTAAAGTCCTATGGGTTAAAAACGATTGGCGCTTGGAGGTTAGAATGAAGAAATATAAATTAATCATTCAGATAGAACAGATAAAGAAATATCTAGAGCAGGGGCAATTACAGGAAGCATACGAATTGGCTGAAAAGGTAGATATAAAAAGATTAAAAAGTATGTCCGATTTAAGTGTAATTGCAGAATGCTACTTTCAAAATAAAAGATATGTTGAGTCAAAGGAAATGTTTGAGCAAATATATGATACAGTGAAAACAAGAAGAATTTTGGCTCAATTAGTTCATTTGTCGATTAAATTAAAAGATATTATTGAGGCAAACTATTATTTAGATGAATTTATAAAAATAGCTCCTAAAGATTTTTATCAGTATATCTTCCGCTATAGCATAGATAAGTTAATGCGAAAACCAATAGAAGTGTTAATTGCGGATTTAGAAAAGCTTCGAGAGGTCGAATATATTGAATGTTGGGCTTATGAACTTGCGAAGCTATACTATAAAATTGGAGATGAAGCAGCTTGCCGTAAAGAATGTGAAAAAATCATATTGTGGTTTGGAAGCGGAGAATATGTTGATCGTGCCAAGGCTCTATTAGCTATCTATAATGGGGAATTAGATTTAGAAAAGTTACTTAACTCAACGAAACAAGATAATAGTGAGGTTAAAGAAAAGGATCCTCAAGATTTTGATAATCAAATGGAATATATTAATGAGGAAGAAGAACTAAAAGATCAATGTGCTGAGGATATTTCATATCAATTAGATGAAAAAGAGGATATGAGTAATGACAGCCTTTTTAAGGTATCAGAGGTGGATTGCCCATCAGATGACAAGGTTAGAGAAAAAGAGGGGAAAGAAGAAGATTTAGAAGAAGAAGATTTAGAAGAAGAATTCGATGTAGAAGAAGATTTACAGGAAGAACAAACTCAAGATATAATCTTACAAGAAGAGAGCAAAGTAGAAGAAGACCTACAAGAGGAAAGTACAAAAAATGAAAGTATACAAGATAATAAGGTGCAAGAAGCGAAGGAACAGTCAACTATAATTATACCTCCTGGATTTGGTAAATCAAAACATACATTGTTCCATAATAAGTATGGTATTTCAGATAATCAAATTAAAATAGATGCGGATACTAATGAGAATAAGGATATCAAGGAAGTAATAGTAGATGATAATAGAAAACAAAAAGAGGATTTAAAAAGCTTAGTTCATATCGATTTTCAATCAAATGATGAACTAATCCACAATTCACATTCAAAGCTTTTACCATTATTAGAAGAAAAGAAAATTTCTCTAAGTGAGATTTTTGGAAACTTTCTTCGGATAGATGGATTAAGAGATGAATTACTTCATAGTCTTGAACAGATGATTCATTCTGCATATGATCATCAAAACCTAATTATTATGGGTAGTGAAGATAGTGGGAAAACACTACTTGCAAAGAGATACGCAAAATTATTACATCGCTTATCGTTTATCTCCTCCCCTAAAGTAGCTCTTATTGATGCAAATAAATTAAATCGAATGGATTTTATAGCAAAAAGTCATCAATTAAAGGATTGTATCATGATTTTAGAAAACGCGCAGTATTTGTCGAGAGATACTTTAATCCGTTTAATGGAGTTACAACAGATACCAGATCAAAATATTATTTATATTTTGCTTGGGTTAAAAGAGGAAATGGAGCAATTATGGGAAGATAAAGAGGAATTAAGCATCTCTTATCCAAATCGTATTGCATTGCCTTTATATGAGTTGGAAGATTATCTAGGATTTGCTTATGATACAATATTTGAGGCAGGATACAAGATAGAAAAAGAAGCTTTTGATTATTTAAAAGATGTGATCTTGGATAAAATAAAAGTAAAAAGAGAAAACACTCTTTCAGAAGTTTTCTCTTATCTTAATCAAGTTATTGAAAATCATGAAAAGCAAAATGAACAAGTATTACTGGAATTAACTCGCAAAGGTAACTTGGATCAATTTAATCTTTCCGTAATAAAAATTGAAGATATGAAATGATGTCTATTTAAGTAAAGTAAGTTTTCTATACTATTACAGGTGTAAAAATGCCGTATACGTAAGCATTTTTACACCTGTAATAGTTGAAAAAAATTCAACTTAGAATGGAAGAAATCTGATGTTAAAGTTTAAAACGAAGTCGGATTTCTTCTTTCAATCGTTGACCGCCTTTAGATTCCACATTTTTGGTTATGTTTAATATATAGGACTCATTTTGTGCATAAGCTTCTAAAGGTTCAATTTCAATATAATTATTAACAGAATCATATTGAATAGAGGTTTTTAATGAAGAACCATCTAATTTTGTTACGTAAAGGTTCATGTTATTAACAGTGGAAGGATTAAGTGGAGCTGAAAATTTTACTCTCCAGACAAATTTTCCTGTTTTAAATTTTAAATTCTGTTTAACCAGATTAGGGGTACCACCGGAAACAGCTTCTATATCGATATAATTGGTTGACATATTATTCACCTCGAGGACAAGAAATGGGGTATATAATTTTTAATTGAAGATTAAAACAAAAATATATAGACTATATTATATCAAATATAACCATAAGTGTCAAAAGTAGTAAAGAAGATTAGAAAGGTATTACAATGGAGAAAGAAATTTTTAAACCTGGTAATATGTTATATCCATTACCAGTCGTAATGGTCAGTTGTACTGACGAATTTGGGAATAATAATATCATAACGGTAGCTTGGTGCGGAACTATATGTACGAATCCACCTATGGTTTCGGTATCCATAAGACCGGAACGACATTCCTATTCAATGATTGAAAAAACAAAAGAATTTGTAATTAATTTAACTACAGAAGAACTTACCAAAGCAACCGATTTCTGTGGTGTTCGTTCTGGAAGAGATGTAAACAAATTTAAGGAGATGAATCTCACTCCAAAAAAGGGAGAGAAAGTTAATGCTCCAATTATAGTGGAGTCTCCTGTCAATATTGAATGCCGTTTAAAAGAGATTATAAAACTTGGCTCTCATGATATGTTTATCGCAGAAGTTGTAGGAGTTCAAGTCGATAAAAAATCTATGAATGAGACAGGAAAATTCGAATTAAATAAGACAAGACCAGTTGTTTATTCCCATGGAGAATATTATGGGTTAGGACCTCTACTAGGAAATTTTGGTTACTCTGTAAGAAAACAAAAGTCACAAAAGGGTGATAAGAAACAAAATAAAAAGTTACGGGGTAAAACTAACGATGAAAAAAGATAATATTGTTTTAATTGGAATGCCAGGAGCTGGTAAGAGCACAATAGGAGTTATTTTAGCTAAAGTACTAGGGTATCAATTTATTGATGCTGATTTGATTATTCAAGAAAAAGAGGGACGCCTCTTACATGAAATTATCTCTAGTGAAGGACTTGATGGCTTTATCAAGATTGAAAATGAAGTAAACCAAAGCATACAGACCAAGCATTCCGTGATAGCAACTGGAGGCAGTGTAATATATGGTGAGGAGGCAATGAATCACCTTAGAACTATTGGCACGGTTATTTATTTGAAGATTAGTTATAGGGAAATCAGCAAGCGTCTTGGGAATATTATGCAAAGAGGTGTAGTTTTAAAAGCAGGACAGGATTTAGCAGGGTTATATGAAGAGCGTTGTCCTCTGTATGAGCTCTATGCAGATATTGTAATTGACTGTGAGAATATGGATATTGAATCTACAATGGAGACAATTGTAGAACGAGTACGCACAATTATAGAATAATTCAGTCGGGCTATTAGAGAAACGCTGGAAAAGGTAGTAAAATACAGGGTTTTTCGAAAAAAAGTCATTTACAAATTCGAGCTTTGTGTTATAATCGTAATAAGATATCAATTTTCACAAATTCAAGACGCAGTTTATGTGCATTTTAACTATGGAATTCCATAGGCTTTTTGCGTTTATGTACATCACTGCGTTATACGCATGTAGATGGCAGACGTGGTAGAACAAAGCGGGAAATGGAATATGATATAACTGCATTAATAATAGATAGAGGTGCGAAATGGAGCAGTATATTATAAAGGGAGGCAAGGCTTTAGCTGGTGAAGTTACCATCGGTGGAGCTAAGAATGCAGCATTAGGTATTTTAGCTGCTGCAATTATGACGGACGAGCAGGTTACAATTGAAAATTTGCCTGACGTTAGTGATATTAGTATTCAACTTCAAGCGATAGAAGCGATTGGTGCAAAAGTAGAGAGAATTGACAGACATACTGTTAAGATAAATGGTGGTACTATAAATTCAAAAACTATCGACGATGATTTTGTACGTCGAATTCGAGCATCTTATTACCTTTTAGGAGCCTTACTAGGAAAATATAAGTATGCTGAAGTTGCACTTCCAGGTGGATGTAACATTGGAAGTAGACCAATTGATCAACATATCAAAGGCTTTGAAGCTCTAGGTGCTGATGTAAAGATTCAGCATGGTATGATAACAGCATCAACGAAAAAACTTGTTGGTACACATCTTTATTTTGACTGTGTTACCGTTGGTGCAACAATTAATGTTATGTTAGCAGCTGCTTTGGCAGAAGGCCAAACTATCATGGAAAATGCAGCAAAAGAACCACATGTCGTTGATGTAGCTAACTTTTTAAATAGTATGGGTGCTAATATAAAAGGTGCGGGTACTGATGTAATTCGTATTAAAGGTGTGAATAAGTTACATGGTAGTACGTATTCCATTATTCCGGATCAGATAGAAGCAGGCACATTTATGTTGGCTGCAGTTGCAACAAAAGGCGACGTAACGATTAAGAATGTTATTCCAAAGCATTTGGAAGCAATTACTGCAAAGATTGTTGAGATTGGGGCAGAGGTAGAAGAATTTGATGACGCAATTCGTGTCGTAGCAAACAAAAGATTAGGTCATACTCAGGTTAAGACCTTACCATACCCAGGATTCCCAACGGATATGCAACCACAGATAGCAACAGTTTTGGCTATGTCAAGTGGTACGAGCATAGTGACAGAAAGTATATACGAAAACCGTTTTAAATATGTTGATGAACTTGCAAGAATGGGTGCATCCATTAAGGTAGAAGGAAATACTGCTATTATTGATGGTGTAGCTGAATTAACTGGTGCAAAAGTGTGCTCTCCAGATTTGCGCGCAGGTGCAGCATTGGTTATTGCAGGATTAGCAGCGGAAGGCGTAACTGTTGTAGAGCAGATCGGATTAGTAGAGCGCGGCTACGAGAATTTTGAAGAAAAGATGAGAGAACTTGGAGCTTCCATGGAGAAAGTAGATTCCGAAGATGATAAGTCCGTTCGTAAGGCAAGATTAAAGATAGGTTAAGAGGATATCTATCTTCTATATAACATATCCTTGTATCGTATTGCCTCTATGTGGATTATAATGAAATAGAATAAAATGAAGTAGATGGTTGTTATTAACTTCATAAAATAGAAAGAGCAGAGAATTCATGATAAGTCATGGAATTCTCTGCTTTTTATTTTTTAGACCTATAATATCTCCGTGATATAGAGATTTGGAAATTTTGCTAAATCAATAAACTCCTCATCACATTGTATAACTGGTTTCGAAAGAGTATTACGATTCATAAAGACTATCTGGCCTATTCTGCCGTCGCTGAGGCGTACAGTGCTGTTTTGATATAACTGACTAATATGATCAAAGAAAGTCATGATATATTTTGGATCGTATTTTGTTAACCCTTCTTCTTCAAATAAGGAGATAACTTCAAAAGGACAAAGGGGATTTCTATAGCACCTGGAGGAAGTCATCGCGTCATAGACGTCTGCTATCATTACGATCTTAGCAAACCGGTTTATTTGTGATGATGTTAATCCCATAGGATATCCACTCCCATCACAACGTTCGTGGTGCATCATCGCAGTCATTTTAATATGTATATTGATATCGTATGGCTTTAGAATATTATATCCATTTGTAGCGTGAGATTTTAATTCGTTATATTCTTCTTTCGTAAGGGCTTCTTTCTTATTTAAGATTTCACTTGATATGGTTAGTTTGCCTACATCATGAAGAAGACCGCACAGTGTAAGAGTTTCAAGATCTCTTGGTCCAAGGTTTAACCATGTCCCAAACATATGACAAAGAATGGAGACATTTACTGAATGAATATACGTCATATCATCATAGTCTCTCATACAGTGTAACATATCGAATACGTGTAAATTATTACGCCCTTGGGTTATGATCTTCTTAATGTCACGATATAAAGAGTCAGTATCTATGCTACCTTTATTGTCTGCTATCTCATCTAAAATAACTTGAAATTTATTAACAGTTTTTAATATGGTACTACTGAATTCTTCGAATTCTTCTGATGTTTTCATTTGCTCTAAGTAAAGGTTAGGAGTAGCAGATTTTTTTAGAGGTTTTGATCCAACTACTTCTTGAGGTCGAATCTGTATCTGATTTATGGAATAAAACTTAAGGCGAGTAATAATCTTATCTGTAAGTTTAGTACCTTCTGAAATGATAAGTTGATTACTAAACGTATAAACATTATCTGCAACTACCATACCCGGAGCGGCTTGACTTACTGGAATTTTAGAGGTTTTCATAGGTACTCCTTCTTTAGCTAAATTAATAAGTGACCAAAATATGTAATTAAATCACATCAAATAAAACTTGTAAGTTATTACCACAATTATATGAATAAATTTGGAAAAAGTCAAATAATATATACAAAATATTCTAAAAATCAACATTTCATTCGTTTAAAATAGACATAATCTTGATAGTATATAAGATATAAACAAATTGTATTTCTTATTTACTAAATAAACAAAAGGAAATAGATCTTAATATTAGACATTGAATAAATAGGAAAGAGAAATAAAATTTGAAATAAACTATTGACAAAAATAATGACTTGATGTATACATAGTATATACCCCATGGGGGTATTAGAAAATAAATTAAATTCTAATTCATTTAACATTAAAATAAGAGAGTATCATTGAAAATGTTTCTTCTGGTTCATTAATTTCAAATATTTAGAGATACTATAAGTTATCAAATGATACAGAAAATAATTCATGATAATAGAAAAGTAAATATTAGTGCATTCTTCTTATGGAGTTAAGTGAATATAGAATAGAAAGGTTGAGATACATGAAAGAAACATATAATATTGAAGGGATGACCTGCGCATCTTGTAGTAGTGCCGTGGAACGGGTTACAGGTAGGCTTCCAGGTGTTATTTCTAGTAGCGTGAACTTAACGACGGCTAAGCTTACGATTGAATATGAAGATGATAAGGTAACACCAGATCTAATTATGGAAAAGGTAAAAAAGGCTGGTTACGGCATTTCTCCATATCATAAAGAAAAACAAATAGATGAGAAAGTTGCCCGCCAAAAAGAAGAGGAAGAGACAGAAAAGAAGTTCCGAGCATCAAGGGCAAGGGTTATAATTGCAATAGTATTTGCACTTCCTCTTCTCTATATAAGTATGGGGCATATGGTACCATGGGATATGCCATTACCGGCATTTATAGATATGCATCATATGCCATTTAATTTTGCTGTAGCACAATTATTATTAACAATTCCAATATTGATTTGTGGTAGCAAATTTTATACAAACGGATTCTATACTCTGTTTAAGGGAAACCCGAACATGGATACCTTAGTTGCAGTTGGTACATCTGCAGCATTTATCTATAGTGTTGTTATGACAATTCGTATCCCTTATAATTCGGAGGCAGTTCATAATCTGTATTATGAGTCCGCAGCAGTCGTTGTTACGTTAGTAATGCTTGGTAAGTACTTAGAGAGTAGAAGTAAGAGAAAGACAACACAAGCCATTCGTAAGATGATGGAATTAGCACCGGATACTGCTGTTTTGGTGGTAAATGGAGTTGAAAAAGAAGTTCAAGTAAGTGAACTAAGAGAAAATGATATTGTTATTATTAAAGCTGGTAGTAAGGTACCAATCGATGGTGTTGTTATAGAGGGAAGTAGTAGCGTAGATGAATCTATGCTCACTGGTGAAAGTATCCCTGTGGAAAAACAAGTTAACGATATGGTGATTGGCGGAAGTCAAAACTTTAATGGTATGCTTCTTGTACGTGTAACTAGCGTTGGAGAAGATACAACACTTGCTAAAATTGTTAAGCTTATGGAAGATGCACAAGGAAAGAAGGCACCAATTTCTAAGATAGCAGACAAAGTGGCAGGATATTTTGTACCTGTCGTTATGGTAATCGCGGTTGTAGCAGCAATTGTTTGGTTTTTACTTGGGCATGATCTTGCTTTCGTATTAACGATATTTGTATCAATCTTAGTAATTGCTTGTCCATGTGCATTAGGACTTGCAACACCGACTGCAATAATGGTTGGAACAGGTCTAGGTGCAAGTCATGGTATCTTAATAAAGAGCGGAGAAGCTCTAGAGACTGCGCATCATATCAATACGGTAGTATTAGATAAAACAGGAACAATTACAGAGGGTAAACCAAAAGTAGTGGAAATTTTCACAAAGAATTATAGCAGAGAACAAATCCTTAGCTTTACTGCTGCTGTTGAGGCGGGAAGTGAACATCCACTTGCACGTGCAATCGTAGAAGAGTATCATAGTAGTGTGAAAGGAAAAGAACCTGCAATAGAGCAGTTTGAGAATAAGACTGGACTCGGAGTAGAGGCGATTCTTTCAGAAAGTGGTAAGAAGATTGCTGTGGGTAATGAAAAGCTTATGCTAAGCTACGGAAAAGATGCTGTATCCAAAGAATTTCATACGGCAGCAGAACAGATGGCATTACAGGGACAAACTCCTATTTATGTAATGATGGATGGTAAGCTAGAAGGAATTATTGGAGTTGCAGATACCATTAAATCTACCAGTAAAGAAGCAGTAGAGGCATTAAAATCATTAGGCTTAACTGTATATATGTTAACAGGAGACCATAAAGTTACTGCAGAAGCAATTGCGAAAAAGGCAGAAGTGGATCATGTTATTGCAGAGGTATTGCCAGGTGATAAGGCAGAAGTTGTTAAGAAGCTTCAAGGGGATGGAAGTAAGGTAATGATGGTTGGAGACGGTATTAATGATGCTCCAGCGCTAATACAGGCAGATGTTGGTGTTGCCATAGGAAGTGGTAGTGATATCGCAATTGATTCTGCAGATCTTGTATTAATGCGTTCTGATCTTATGGATGTTTACCGTGCTGTGCACTTAAGTAAGTTAACAATCAGAAATATTAAGCAAAATCTATTCTGGGCCTTTATTTACAATATTATTGGTATTCCAATTGCAGCTGGGTTATTGTATCCATTTACAGGATTGTTATTAAGTCCAATGCTTGGAGGATTTGCAATGTCATTAAGTTCAGTTTGCGTAGTTGCTAATGCATTAAGTTTACGTTACAAACGACTTGATGTAAAAAGGAGGGCTTAAATGTCTGGGGAAAAAGACGAAACTCTTTTGTGTCACGAGGTAAAACACCGAAATGATGATGAATTGAAAGATTTGATTCATCGACTTAACCGCATTGAAGGTCAGGTTCGGGGTGTTCGTCGAATGGTAGAGGAAGAGCATTATTGTGTTGAAATATTAACTCAAGTTTCTGCCATTCAATCAGCATTAAATAGTTTCAATAAGGTATTGTTAGGAAATCATATCCGAACTTGTGTTGTTGATGATATTAGACAAGGAAATGATGAAGTAATTGAGGAACTTTTAAAAACGATACAAAAAATAATGAAATAAGAAACAATATAGGAAAAGTAAGAATGAGTGATAAACCTATCATTCAATAGGTTTGTGTCCTGGCTGCAAACACAAACCTAACTCGAATTAAAAGCAGCAAAAGAAAGGAGTCAACTATGACAAAATTTGATATTGAAGAAATGAGCTGTAATCATTGTGTAGGTCGTATTCATAACCTTCTTGAGGGTCTTAATATAAAACATGAGGTTGATTTAGCTACAAAATCAGTAAGCATTGATGGAGATGAAGCAACCTTAAATCTGGCAGTAGAAGAGTTAGCGGATATTGGTTTTACAGCAACAAGAAAATAGTTTGTTTTAAGTTAGTTAGCATAATAAATTATATATTTCGTATTATCGTAAATCATATGTATTGATTATTATAAATTATGTGTAGCTATTATTGTAAATTATTTTCTGTTTTAATGGTAAATTATTTTTCTTGACAGGAAAGATATTTTTCGATATAGTAAAGGCACAAGTGGACAGTCATAATGATTGTCCACGCAGTGTGCGAATATACAATAAGTTCATAGATATTTCTCTTATTCAGAGTGACGGAGAGTAAAGACTCAGTGAAGTCACGGCAACCCCCCATGGGAAGGTGCCAAGTTGAGCGAGCAATCGAACAATAAGAGGATTTGGTTTTTAATTAACAAGTCCGCTTAAGCGGACTTTTTTTGTGGAGAGAGAAAGATACTACGACGGTTGTATTCGGACCTAATTCGTTACCAATTAACATATAGATAGCGCAAATATGGCGCCTTTTATCAGAAAATTTATAAAGAACTTCTGGTAGCTATATTAAAAGCCTTAAAACACGAAAAGGTGAAAGGAGATTTTATGCAAAACAAATTATTATTTACTTCGGAATCTGTTACGGAAGGACATCCAGATAAAATCTGTGATCAAATTTCAGATGCAGTGTTAGATGCTCTATTAGAGCAAGATCCTATGAGTAGAGTTGCTTGTGAAACAGCAATTACTACAGGGCTTGTACTTGTAATGGGAGAGATTACAACATCTGGTTATGTTGATATTCAAAAGATCGTACGTGACACCGTAAGAGAAATCGGATATGATCGTGCAAAGTATGGTTTTGATGCGGATACTTGTGGTGTTATTGTTGCACTTGACGAACAGTCAAAAGACATTGCACTTGGTGTAGACAAAGCATTAGAGGCAAAACAAAATGAGATGACAGAGGAAGCGATTGATGCAATTGGAGCTGGAGATCAAGGTATGATGTTTGGTTATGCATCCAATGAGACAGAAGAGCTTATGCCATATCCAATTTCCCTCGCTCATAAGTTAACAAAACAGTTATCAAAAGTAAGAAAAGATGGTACTTTAAAATACCTTCGTCCAGATGGTAAGTCACAGGTAACAGTGGAGTATAATGAAGAAGGAAAACCAGTACACTTAAATGCAGTAGTATTATCTACACAGCATGATCCAGATGTAACTCAGGAACAAATTCATGAGGATATTAAAAAGTATGTATTTGAACCTGTTCTTCCAAAGGAAATGGTAGACGAGAATACAAAATTCTTTATTAATCCAACAGGACGTTTTGTTATTGGAGGACCAAATGGTGATAGCGGTCTTACCGGAAGAAAAATCATCGTAGACACTTATGGTGGATATGCTCGTCACGGTGGTGGTGCATTCTCTGGTAAGGATTGTACAAAGGTAGATCGTTCTGCTTCTTATGCTGCTCGTTATGTGGCAAAGAACATAGTTGCAGCTGGTCTTGCAGATAAGTGCGAGATTCAATTGTCTTATGCAATTGGTGTTGCTAAGCCAACCTCTATTATGATTGATACTTTTGGCACTGGAAAGAAGAGCAATGAAGAGTTAACGGAAATTGTACGTAAACATTTTGATCTTCGACCAGCAGGTATTATTAAAATGCTTGATTTAAGAAGACCAATCTATAAGCAAACAGCAGCTTATGGACATTTTGGTAGAAATGACTTAAATCTTCCTTGGGAACAAACCGATAAAGTAGAAGAATTAAAGAAATATTTATAAAGTACAAGGGACTTCTCACAAAATGTGGGTAAGTCCCTTTTTATAGTTTTTATAGATTGTTTATGTGTAAGCTTGCATAAGTTATGTTATAATGAAATATAGAAAAACTTGTTATTTCCTAATAGAACAGAATAAAAAGTAAGAAAGATCTAAACACTAACACCGGTAGGGGTTATTAGATATCATTCAATGAAACAGTTACAACTGTTTATAATTATTAAGAATATAGAATATTTTAGTATGTAACTTATTACGGAGGGAAGAAAATGGATCTAAAAAACAGACTTAAGATGTCGTTCTTAATCATTATCATCCTACCCATATGTTTGGCCGTTATGACCGGTAAACTAATTATTGAGTATCAGTTGGATTCCATTCAAAAAACCTATGATGTAGAGTTTAATACAATGCAAGTCATAACGAATCCGTTACAGATATTAAATCGGGTTACAAGGGATGCCTTTAATAGAATAAAAACAAAGGCAAAGAAAACACCTTGGGAGTTAGAAGATTTAGAATATATAAAAGCGCTTAACTCAGAACTCCAAGAAAAATTTTCTTTTTTAGTTGTCAGAAAGGATGAAGATATTATTTTTGTAGGGAATTCTGCAAAATTTTCTTCTGTTAAGAACAACCTTCCAAAATATAATAATCATAGTACAGAAGTCGATGGTGGTATTTACTTAGGGGGTAAAAATCCAATTCTTTTAAAACAGCAAGACTTTTTATTTCAGGATGGATCCAAGGGAACGATATTTGTATTAACAGATGTAGATAATATAGTTCCGCAGCTAAAAGCATCGGCGATACAAGCTGTGATTTCCTTTGTATTAATTATTGTAATCACTGCCTTTATCTTAATAGTATGGCTTTACAGAGGTATCATAAAACCTCTTGATATTTTAAAACGTGCCACTAAGGAGATGAAAGAGGGAAACTTAAATTATTCAATCTCTGTTAAATCCAATGATGAGATTGGACAGCTTTGTGAAGATTTTGAAGAAATGAGAATTCATTTAAAAGAACTCATCGAAGTAAAGATGCAGTTTGAAGAAAACTCGAGAGAGTTATTAAGTAATATTTCTCATGATTTAAAGACTCCCCTCACTGCAATTAAAGGATATTCCGAAGGAATTATAGACGGAGTAGCAGATACCCCTGAAAAGCTTGATCGGTATGTAAAAACTATATATACAAAGGCAAATGATATGTCTTCCTTAGTTGATGAGTTATCGTTATATGCAAGAATTGATAACAATACAGTTCCTTATAACTTTAACATTATTGGTATAGATGATTATTTTAGTGACTGTGTAGATGAACTTAGTTTTGAACTTGAGATTAAGAATATAAAGCTAGAATATGAGAACTTAGTGTCGCCTGATTGTAAAGTAATAATTGATACGGAGCAATTAAAGCGAGTGATTCATAATATTGTTGGGAATGCAGTAAAATACATGGGAAAAGCAGAAGGAACCGTTAGAGTTAAATTATCCGATGCTGGTGATATGGTGCAAGTTTCAATAGAAGATGATGGTTGTGGAATTGCAGAAAAAGACCTTCCTAATATATTTGAACGTTTTTATCGTGCAGATGCATCTAGAAACTCAAAGCAAGGTGGGTCAGGCCTTGGACTAGCAATTGCTAAAAAAGTGATTGAGGAACATGGTGGAAACATCTGGGCAAAGAGTGAGCTTGGTGTTGGTACAAGTATCATCTTTACGGTAATGAAATGGACTGACAAAGAGCATATCGAGAAAAAACTTTCTAAAATAAAAAAAGGGCTAGAATTACAAGTAAAAGATTAATGAAGAGGTAGTACTGTCTATTAAGTAGAATCTTATCTGTAATCAGATAGGGTACCTCACAAGAAATGGTGCAAACAAGGTAATATTCATAGGTATACTATTTACAATAACAGGAAGGGCAAGAAAGGAGATTTTTATGGATAAGATATTAATAGTAGAAGATGAGGCAGCAATTGCGGAACTTGAGAAAGATTATCTAGAGCTTTCTGGTTTTGAAGTAACTATTGAGAATACAGGGGATAAAGGTTTGGAAGCAGCTCTTACAGGGGATTATAAGCTAATCATACTTGATCTAATGCTACCAAACGTAGATGGTTTTGAGATTTGTAAGCGAGTAAGGGAAGAAAAAAATATACCTGTTATAATGGTATCTGCTAAAAAGGATGACATCGATAAGATTCGTGGTCTTGGACTTGGTGCTGATGATTACATGACAAAGCCATTTAGCCCAAGTGAGTTAGTGGCAAGGGTAAAAGCTCATTTGGCACGTTATGAGCGCTTAATTGGTACTGGAATTAAGGAAAATGAAATGATAGAAATCCGTGGTATCAAGATTGATAAGACAGCTCGTCGTGTATATATAAATGGGGAGGAAAAGGCATTTACAACTAAGGAGTTTGATTTACTTACCTTCCTAGCACAAAATCCGAACCATGTGTATACAAAAGAAGAACTATTTCAAGAGATTTGGGATATGGAATCCATTGGGGATATTGCTACTGTAACCGTGCATATAAAAAAGATTCGAGAAAAGATTGAAGCGAACACATCAAAACCACAATACATTGAAACAATCTGGGGTGTTGGGTATCGTTTTAAAGTTTGACAGCTGTTAAAATATGCTATATAATGTAGTCGCTGACATAGAAGGAATCACCTGATAAAGAAGCGCAATTTGAAAAGATTGAGGACAGAAGGGGCTTCTGTTTGAAAGAAAACGATAAAAGCGTAAATCAGGCTTTTGAAAGGGAATGAAGAATTCATTTCAGCTTTCAAAAGCCTTTTTGTTATCTGTAACTCCCCGGTCACTTGTAGGTACTTACAAGGAATAGAATGAATTTGTTAGAAGAATTATTCTTCTACTTTCTTCGGGGAATACTCGCTTAATTAGAAATTGAAAGGAGGATATTTGTGGATACTAGAATTGCATTAATCGGGATAATTGTGGAGCAACTTAGTGCAGCATCAGAGGTAAATCATATCTTGCATGAATATAGCAGCTACATAATCGGTAGAATGGGTCTTCCTTATAAAGAAAAGAATGTCAGCATAATCAGTGTGGTAATAGACGCAGAAAACAATGTGATAAATTCCTTATCGGGTAAATTAGGTATGGTGAAGGGAATCAGCGTGAAGACGATGTATTCAAAAACATCATAGGAGTTTACACAGGTTGAGAACAGAATCATTTATCAAAAGATAAAAGTACAAAGAGTGCTTTTGGTTCAGTATCTAAAACCCGCGAAGACGGAATATGGAGGTTTTTATGAAGAAATATAAATTTTTGATACTTACACTTATTTTTAGTATGGCAGTATTAGCAGGCTGCTCAACAAAAAAGAATGCAGAGGATAGTAATATAACACCAGAGCCAACCAAGGCAGAAGAAATAACAACAGCTCCAACGATAGAACCAACCAATGAGCCAACGAAAGAAGCGGAGAGTACTGCTGAAAAGATCACGATGAATATAGCAGCTCTAAAAGGTCCAACTGCGATGGGAATGGTGGAACTGATGGAAAGAGCAGAAAAAGGGGAAACAACGAACAACTATGAATTTACAATTGCTGGAGCGGCAGATGAAATCACAGCTAATTTAATTAAGGGTGATTTTCAAATAGCAGCAATCCCAAGTAACTTAGCTTCGGTTCTGTATCAAAAGAGTGAAGGAAAGATTCAGGTAGCAGGTATTAATACACTTGGTGTATTGTATATTGTTGAGACTGGTGATTCCATACAAAGTGTAGAAGATTTAAAGGGAAAGACAATTTACTCAACAGGTAAGGGAACAACCCCTGAATTTACACTAAATTACCTCCTTAGTTCTCATGGGATTGATCCTAGTAAGGATGTAACCATTGAATACAAATCGGAAGCAACAGAAGTTGCAGCTATGTTAAGTGAGTCTGAAAATGCAATTGCAATGCTACCTCAACCATATGTGACTACAGTGCAAATGACAAATGATAAGGTTAGAGTGGCATTAGATGTAACAAAAGAATGGGAAGCGTTAAATGCCGATAGTTCTGTCGTTACTGGTGTTGTTGTAGTGAATAAAAAATTTGCTGATGAAAATAAAGAAGCAGTAGAAGCTTTTCTATCAGAGTACAAGGATAGTGTTACTTATGT